>JBNMNW010000274.1:0-8032 GCA_051278165.1 Planctomycetota bacterium
AAACTATCGTGCGACATGAACGCGACGGTGCCAAAGACCACGCGTTCGTCATCGTGCCCAAGCCCAAACCGCAACAACCGCAGCTCCTGTTGCCCGTTCAGCAGTCCACAAAGTTGCCGGGCCAGATCGGCATCACGACTGCTCGCCGCCGCCGATCCCATTGCGGCCAATTGTGCCACCGGATCCCAACCCAATTCTCGCCGCAACTGCTCGCGTACCAGCGACTGCGGTGATTGCCACAGCGCACAGCCGCCAAGTAGCAGCAGCGAAGTAGCTAAGACGGAGTATGCGAATCGCCTCAAGTGCACATGGTTCCTTTGGGGTTGGCGGCCAAGACCCTGTCTGCGTCCGCCATGCCAAGCGCTGCGGCGCAACCCAGTTCAATATCTGCGTACTGTACCCGGTACAAACCACAAGTCTGGTCGCAAGCGCTCAGTCGAGGTCCGTGTTTGCCGCGACCCGTTGGGCGCAGTGTTCAACGTTCTGAAGTTCACCACGGATGCGCGGGTCTCCCCAACTCGCGTTGTCCGTTGCCATGCGCATCTAGATCAAGCGAACGCGCGTTGCCAGCCGGGTCCGCATGATCACTGGACGACGTTGCGCGCGGCGATGGTTGGCCGCGATGATCTGCCTCAAGCCAGGGGGACGTTGGTCGGCGAGCAGCGTGATGCGTCGCTCCGTACCATTGTGGAGAACGACCAAGGGTCGCTGGGTCTCGACCATGCGGGCAGCGTTCTGCGCAGCGCACCATGAGCTTCGGCTGGCGCGTCGCGCTGGTTGCTGGAACGGCCTCGTCGCAGTTCGTGGTCCGAGGTGGCGGTCGGAATCGCAGTCGAAAGCCGTCACGATGCCGGGCAATTGAACTCTGTTTAGGTATTCCCTTCAGCCTTTCCTGCCTTCCTACCGGGGGAGGGAGCATGGTTGGGAGCTCAGGATGCGCGTCGCTGCGTCAATTGCCGGAATCCCAACCCGAATCGTGTTAGGGTCATTGGCCGAAGGACGCAAGCGACCCGGTTCTCCGGGGCGCACTTCAGCCTCTCGCGGCGTTCTTAGGCGTTATGCCAGAAAATCTCGACCCACTGGAACATGTCGCAGACCTATTTGCCCGGATTCTCCTCGAGCGCCAAGCTCAGGAAGAACTCCAGCCAGTGGTGCCAACGAGTGACCCCGAGACGCTGCGCGAGGTCTTGGATCTCGAGCTGCCCGACAAGGGGCTAGACCTGGAAACCGTGGGGGAGCGCCTCCAGGAATTGGTCCGGCATACGCCGACCACGGCTTCCGGTGGCTTCTTCAACCAGCTGTTCGGTGGCCGCGAGCCTGCGTCCCTGCTGGGCGAGACCGTGGCAGCGGCTCTCAACAACTCGATGTACACCTACAAGGTGGCCGGGCCTCAGGTGCTGGTCGAGTTGGAGCTCATCCAAGAGATGGGCCGGTTGGTTGGCTTCGACCATGCCGACGGAGTTTTCACTCCCGGTGGATCGCTCTCCAACCTGACGGGCATGCTGCTGGCCAGGGATCGCGCGCGACCACGCGTGCGAGCCGAGGGACTCAGCGGCCCGCGTCTGCGGGTCTACACCTCAGCACACAGTCATTACTCGGTCGCGAAGGCGGTCGCTCTGCTCAGCCTCGGCGCGGACAACCTCGTCCGCGTTGCCGTCGACGAGCGCGGGCGCATGGACCCAGCCGCCCTCGACAAGGCAATTCGTGCCGACATGGCCGCTGGTCACCAGCCGATGATGGTCAACGCCACGGCCGGAACCACGGTGCTGGGCGCGTTCGATCCGCTGCACCAATTGGCGGACGTTTGTGACAAGCACGATCTGTGGCTGCACGTGGATGGCGCCTTCGGTGGCTCGGCCGTAATGGACCCAGCCCAGGCTCACCAACTATCGGGCAGCGAACGGGCGGATTCCATGGCCTGGGACGCTCACAAGGTCATGGGAGCTCAGCTCTCCTGCTCGGTCGTTCTGGTGCGAGAGCACGGCCTACTGGCCGAAAGTCTCGACGAGAACGCTAGCTACCTGTTTCAGGGTGACGATCGCGAGTTGAACCCCGGAACGCGCTCCCTGCAGTGCGGGCGCCGCAACGACGCCCTAAAGCTCTGGACTCTCTGGCAGTCGCTTGGGAACGAGGGCATGGCCAAGCGCGTGGCTGGCTTCCGAAGCATGACCCTGCGCGCGGCGCAACTGGTGCGAGACACAGCCGGCCTAGAGCTGGTGCGCGAACCTGAGTTCCTCAACGTCTGCTTCGCCGTCGATGGCGTCCCAGTCGAGGAACTCTGCGCCGAGCTGACCGATCGTGGCTTGGCCATGGTTGGCTACGCCATGGTTGATGGTGAAGCCGTGGTGCGCCTGGTCCTGGTCAACGCCCAGGTCGGTGAACCCGAGCTAAAGCTGCTCTTCGAGAACCTCTGCGAAGTCGCAGCGGAGCTCCGAGAAGGCGTGCTCGCCAGCTCGTAGCTGCTGCTCCTGCAGTGGCTCCTATCTGTTGCTCCTTTTGGCTGTTGCTCCTTTTGGCTGTTGCTCCTGTTGGGGGCTTCAGCTGTGCCAGCTTGCCATTGCAGCGCAACGCTGAACGCAACGCCGTGCTCATCGGGGGGCGCCTTGTGCTCCAAGCAATCCCGATCGACATCGGTGCCCCGCGAGCGAATACGCCTTGCGACCGGCCTTTGCGGCCAAGTCGGCCAGTGCTGCAGTTCTTGAGCGAGCACGAGCCGCCGACTAGTAGCCGGCCGCGCCCGTGACCAGAAGACTTCGCGTCGCCTGAGCGAGCAGGCCATCGCATTGCTGATAGGCGTAATGCGAGTTGCCGTAACGTTGTCCAGCCCGCTGGTCGGGCGAGAGACCGACAGTGCGATCATAATTACACCGCACCGTACGCGCGCCTTCGGTCGTCCGTGCGAGTTGTTCGGGTCAAGTTGCTCGGTGTGGTAACTATTGCCTTGGGACTAGGGTATGTTCACCGACCGCGCTTCGGTGCGATCGTCCTGCAAAGGCGTGCTTCGTCTCACTCCCTTCGCAGTCCATCTGTCTGACAACTTGCCCAAGGCAATCCATGCAACGCCTGACTCTATCTATCGCCGCCGGTGCTCTCCTGGCGGTGGCTGCTAACGCTCAATGCTTTGAGCAAAACTTCGGCACGCTGATGCCACTGGCAGCTGGCCAAGCTGGCTACGGCGACGATGTCGCCTTCGATCCGCAATCGCTTGGCTTTGCCTTCCCGATGGGTGGCACCGCCGCGACCTACGACAGTTGCCAGGTCAGCGAAAACGGCATCATGTACCTGACCAATGGTGGGGCTGCGACCAATGGTCCGATCGCCGGTGGCAGCGCCTACCAGCCGTTGAACCGGTTCCTGGGTGACGTGATCGGCGATGACCCGCGCATCGCCCCGCTGTTTAGTGACCTCTGGAGTCAACCAGCCAACGGTGGCGGTGTCTTCTACAACGATACGGTCCCCGGCAAGTTCATTGTGACTTGGCACAACATGATCGAGTGGTATGCGACCACGATCGGCGGCGCGCCGCAGCAGTTCTCGTTCCAGGTGCAAATCCTGTCCAGCGGCGAGATCCAGATGTTCCATGATGGCCGCTACACCGGCACCGTCGACAACACCATGACGCCGCGCACTGGCGTGTCGGAAGGCAACGCTGTTGCTGATCCCGGCGCAGTCGACTTGTCAACGAGCCTCGGCCAGAACCTCACCAGCTTTTGCATGTATGAGGAGTGGCCCTTTGGTGGTGTCTTCGACCTGAACGGCACGTTCACGCAATACATCTACCTGGGCACCGGCTACCTCGGTGTCGCCAGCCCGTGTGCGCCGGCGTACCACGAGAACTTCGGTGTCGGTTGCTACAACATCAGTGACTCGTTTTACCAGTTCCTCCCGGATGCCTCGACCGCACCCGCAGAACTGGATGGCAACTCGATGACCATGCTGCCCATTGGTAGCGACTACCTCGTCACCTGGGGCACGGGCATCTACGTTCCGCCATCTGTCGCGACTCCGCTGACGCTCGCTGATGATGGCGAAGTCGGGCAAGTGCTTTCGACGCCGTTCCCGGTTGATGGTGGCACGGTCACGACGCTGTACGTCGCCGCAAATGCCGTCGTTTCGGCGGCCCCGAACGCCTACGCAACGACCTACGTGCCGAACGCCGACGGCGCATTGAACTCGGCGGTCACCGCTTGGTTCTCGCACCACGACTACAACCCGACGGAAACCGGCAGTGGTCAAGTCACGTTCTTCGAAGCTGGCACGACCGCTTACTTCACCTGGGAAAATGTCGAGAGCTACTCGAACCCGGCTGCCGCCAACCAAAGCACGCTGCAGTTCCAATTCGACAGCGCCACTGGTCAAGTCACGATCATCTGGGTTCAGATCGATGGTGATCCGACCAGCGTCTACGGCAGCGCCCACCTCATCGGTTGGTCGTCCGGTGGCCCGTCCAACAACGCTGGCGAAACCCTCATCGGTACCGCCGCGCCGTTCGTGACGAGCCCGATTAACTCCGATTCGCTCTCCTTGACCGCTTCGGGCGCCCCGACCTCGACCGGGGCCGCGGGTTCGACCGTCACCTACACGACCGACAACATGCTCGAGTATGGCGGTGGTGTGTATATCGGCATGAACATCGTGAGCATCAACCCGTCGGGTGCTGGTCTGCCGCTGTTCGTCATCGGCGCGCCGGGCTGCCAGGCGTATGTGACGACGCTTGACTTGACGCAGACGATGGCTGGTTTGTCATCGACGGGTTCGGTCACGTTCAACATCCCGTCGGGTGTGCCTTCCGGTTTCGAGATCTACTCGCAATCGGTCAACCTGGTGCAGCCGGGCAGTCTGAACACGTTCGGTCTGACGACCAGTAACGGCGTGAAGACCTACATCTCGAGCTTCTAGTTCGAACGGTTTGCAGCTTGAACCCGGTGGTCCGATGGGCCGCCTGTGGTTTGAGTCACTGCTGTGGAAGAGCCGGGTGTCGCACTGCTGTGCGCGCCCGGCTTTTTCATTGTTGGGTTAGCACTGCGTTGCTCGACGTGCTGCGAACTGCATGGCTATGCGGACGGTGCCGAGAACCCGGTGGGTGAGGCCGCGGTGGCGTTCTCAAAGGGCTCTTCATTTGTCGCGGTGCAGAAGTGGCAGCACGACATGGACGCCTTTGCTCGACTGAATCGCGAGCAGCAAGACGATGTTGTCGGGCGCCGCCGCGACACCAACGAAGAATACGATGCGCCAGCAACCGCGCACGTGAAGTGCACGGCGCAAGAAGATTTTGATCCGGAGGCATTCGTGCTGCGCCGTTCGAGTCCGTGGCGAGATGCGTCTGGTTGCGGACTGATGTTCGTTGCGTTCGGTTGCAGCTTCTACGCATTCGATGTGCAGATGCGACGCATGCTTGGTCTCGAGGATGGACTCGTCGACAACGTGTTCACGATCTCCAAGCCGACTACGGGTAGCTACTACTGGGCTCCGCCGGTCGATGAGTCCGGTCGACTGCAGTGCTCGCCCGCTTGACGCTGCCGATGCACTAGTAGCATGAGCCTGTGCGGTCGGCTGGTCAGATCGCAAGCGACGAGTTGCGATTGCGCATTACTGCGCAGGCACATGCCGGAGTTGTCATCAGCATGTGTCATCCGCGCAACCTTGTGTCGCCGGCCAGCCGCGGGCTAGCTCGTCGTCTACGATGCGCATGCTCGTTTAGTCCCCACTGCGAACCATGCACCATCCTCACATCGGTCGTTCTGTCTCGTCATTGTTGCTCACATTGCTTGCCGTGATGGCTGGCGATCTCTGCGCGCAGGTGACCTCGGGGGCGCAGCATCGTCCTGGTCGACGTTCGATCTGTCGCTTCAACGATACGATGTATCTGATCGCGTTTGCCGACACCGGGGAGCTGACACTGTTCAGCCAACCCGAAGGAGCTGCAGGCTGGTCACCGTTGACGATTGTTGGCGGCATCAACGATGCCACTTCTGGCATCACTACGAGTGTGCCAACCAACTACGCCGCGATGACCGCGACTAACGATGGCGTGCTGCACATTGCATGGGGGCGCGGCTCGTATCCGAGCTTCTTCGAGTTCTACTACCGCGCCATTGATCCGGTCGCAGGAACGGCAGTCACGAACGTTCTCAACACGACGTCGTATGTCGGCGTGAGCAACACCAACCGTTCCGACGCGATCGAGATCGCTGCGGTTGATGACGCCGGGTCTGGTCAGCCGGCGGTCTACCTGACCGCGCAAGGCGCGTCGAACTGGCGCACGCGCCTTTTGCAGTTCGAACGCACCACATCGGGTTGGCCAGTGACACCGGCACCGGTAGATCTCGGCAACATGTCGGTGTCTCTGTCGTCGCAACGGCCGCGCATCGCAGTCGGTCCCGACGGCACTGTGCACACGGTCTTCTACAACAACGCCGGCAGCGGGGACTGGGTCTATCGATCTTGGAGCGGTACGTGGAGTGCGCAGGTGATCCTTGGCGATGGCACGGTGCGGCAGGACAACACCGGCGATGTGTCGGTTGATCCGCAGGGTGTTGTGCACGCGGTCTACAACCACTGGTTGACGTCGACGCAGTCCGAAGTTCGCTACCGCACCTTGGTCGCTGGTACCTGGTCGGCCGCGACGGTTGTGCACACGCCGACGGCGAGCTACAGCCTCGATAGCCGGCTCGCGATGACGACCGACGTGTTTGGCATGGCGTTCGTCACATACTTCAACAGCGCCGGCGATGCTGTCTATCGCACTGGGTCTGGCGGCAGCTTCTCGGCCGAGACGATTCTGCTTCCTACAGGTCTGGTGCAGCCGACGTGGCCGGTCGTGCGCGGCGCGCTGTTCCCGGCCGCCAACCGTAACCTGTGCGAGGTCGACCTCGTCTACCGTTGGATCGTGACGCTGCCGGAGCAAGTGCTGCATGTGCGCACCGATATCTGCACCTGTGCGACGCTCGGCATAGGGTTCTCTGGTTCGTGGGCGCCAGGAACAACTGGCGAAGTGGATCTGAGCGGTGCTACCACGAATGACTTTGCGCTCGGCGTCTTCAGTCTCGATCTGCTCGACGATCCGGTCGTTGCACTCGGTTGCCCGTGTCCAATCTTCGTGACGCCAACGGTGGTGGTGTTACGCATTGTCGATGCGGCCGGCGCGGCGCAGGTCTCGGTGCCGTTGCCTACGACTCCAGTCGGCACGACCATGTGGGTGCAGTGGGTGACCTTGGATGCGAACCTGCTGAACTGTCAGAACAGTGGCTACTTGGGTCGCTACGTGCAGTGAGTTGCCGCGTCACCTGTGCCCTGTGAGGCATAGGTGATCCTGGTCTGACGAGCTTCGTTCGCTGGTTTGAAGCTCATGCGGACATCGTTGGCGTGGTCTCGTTGCAGCTTGTGCCAGTGGCGAACCTAGTCGCGCTCGCCAAGAAACTTGGGGCGCGCAGCCCGCGCTACTTCTTTGGCTTGCTTGGCTTCGGCTTGGCTGGTTTCTTGCTCGTCGGCTTAGCGAACATCGCATGCCACGGCGTGTCGCGGAACTTGTTCGCTGCATCCTCGCGTAGTCCCGCCTTCGTATTCGGTCCATGTAGTGCTCGCTAGCGTGGCGATGGCGCGGGCAACTCGGGGCGGCGGCCAGAGAGAATCGTGGCGCCGCCGCGCTGTTTAGGTCGCAACCGCAAACGGAACCTCGGTTGCGGACCAGGATCGCGACTGCTTAGTAGCCGAACGTTGCCAGCAACTCGCCTTGCTCGGCATGCGCGATGCGCTTCTCTTCGTCAGACAGTTCCTTCTGCCAACGCCCGATCGATGCGGCTGGGTTCTTGCTGGTGCCATGGCTGCGGAAGCGTTCTTCGGCCTTGCTCTCTAGCTCGCGGAAGACGTTTTGGTCGATCGAGAGCCCGAGGAACTGAAGCACCTCGGTGATGGTCTGATCTTGCTTCAGGATCAGATCCTCATAACGAATCCGCAGCACGCTCGATGCGCCCTTCAGCAGGTCCAGGAGGTGTTGGTTGATGTTCGTCCAATACTTGCAGATCTGGGTGAA
>JBNMNW010000275.1:0-8029 GCA_051278165.1 Planctomycetota bacterium
GCGGGTCTCTTCCCATCTCACTTAACCCCGTGTCCACACAACCGGGGGAAGGTCAGTGATGCGCTGAGTATCAGCGGATTGTGACCTCAGGTGAACTGGCGACACATACTTTGCGCGAACCAAGTTTACCTGCACCCCGAGCAAGCAGCGAGTTTGCTGCCTTCTGCCATGCGCCAACGGCACCGATCACTCAATGTTCATCGGCGAGTTGGCCGTGATCCATTCACGCCCAAAGAGCCTCGACCGCTCTTCCGGACACTGCGCGCGCACGCCCATACGCACTGCGCCAGCGCGGCAGCGCACGCTTGCCCCACAACCGCCCCCTCAGCCAACTCCCACCCCGAAACCACAAGCGCCCCGCACGGAGACGTGCAGGGCGCTGTTGATCGGCTTGACGGCCCGCAATCGTAGCCAAGTCATGGCTCAGGAAGTACGCACGACCTGGGTTCGCCGGGCAGCTAGCTCCAAGACGTAGCGCCGATTAAGCAGCGCCCCAAGAGTCAGATCGCCTCGCCATACTGGCCAAGGAATTTGGTGAGTTCACTACGGACGCCGTCGACGTCGCTGCTTAACTCGTCTTGAAAACGCAGCATGCACGCCTCGGCGTCCGCATCGGGCACGTCCTTATCCACTGCCATCGCGTGCAAGGCGTGAGCAACCGGACTAGCCATGTCCGCATTGCGAGTCACAGCTCCCAGCATCAAACCGAACACAAGCCGGCGACGAGCAACTTCATCAACTTCACCTGGCACCTCTTGCAACGCGGCGAGCAGAACGACGTGGTCGCCACCCGAACACGAGGCATCAATGAACGCCATCGCGGGATTGTCTTCGACCTCCATCACGGCATCGGTCCAAGCAACGATTTCTTCGCCATCAACAAGCCCAAGTTCCAGCGCTCGGTGGTAAGCACCAGCGATATTGCGGTAGTTTTTCACAAGTCCATCCTAAGTCTGTTGTCATCAAATGCGGCCAAAGCACCGCAAAAGCATCACTAGCTATCTGCACCACCTCGGCGCAGACCGCCTACATACCATCAAATCCCGGTGATGATAAGAGCGGGAATCGCAGTGCCCGCGAACGGGTCCAGCAACTGCTCGCCGAGTGACCGCTGCACCTCCTTCGCGGTGCCGAAGTTGAGGACCTTCCGCAGCCACTCGTCGTCGACAAGGGCGACCATCACGCTTTGTGGATAGCGAGGGCCTGCCGAGCGCCTGATTTGACACACGATCGAACTGCATCGAAGCTAGGTGCGGGACCTGAAACCGCGGCGCAAGGAACTCAGTGCGGGGCCATCAGGCCCACCGCACGACGCACTGACGGCCCGTGTCGTCTTGGTGGACGTCAACGCCACTGGCCAAAGCGGATTCGCAACCCCAGGACTGCACGCCGAAGCCAGCGAGATACATGCGACCCGATGCGCCTTCCGCGGGGGTGACGCTGGATCCGCGGGTCAAGGCAACTCGGCTGGTGGATCCGGCGTGTGGTGCAACGGGACCGCGTGGCTCAATCACTGCCAGATACGTGGTGGCAATGGCCACAGCTCAGGCGGGATAGGCGCGTATTGTGGTGGCGGTGTCATTCACATCGCGGGCCCATCAACGACCCTAATAGGTGGCACTGGTGGCTTACCTGCCGCTGCTTCGGCTGTTGGCAACCCAGGTTCGGTCGTGATCCACGCTCCAATACCCAACCTGTCGACCTCTGGCAACGTGAGCACTGGACCCCGAATGCCCTACCTCACGGTCACCGGCACTGCGCTGCCAACCGGTGTATTCAGTGCCAATCACCCCGTGACGATCGGATACCAAGGTGTGATCCCAAACATGCCGTATTTCTTCGTTGTCGGATTCGCGCCCGACTACTCGACGGCTTTCGGGCCACTGTTGCTCGGCCCAATGCTTGTAGACCTCAACACGGCAACGCTGAACCTAGGCACGCTCGATAGCAGCGGATCGTTCAGTGGCACGTTCGTACCAAGCACTACGATTGCTGCATTGATCGGCGTACCAATCTTCGCGCAGGCAGGCAGGCACGTACGACTTGTCCCAGTTCCGCGTATCGAACAGCACCGTCATTCGATTCGGTTTGTAGACGACGGTCTGGACCGGTGCTGATGTCCGCAGTCAGGACCAACGGCGTCCTATCCCAAAACTCGATCGCGCTTCCCCAGCAACAGTTGCGCCAGCCACTTCAGAGCCGGCAATCGGCACCAGACTGAACTTCCGGACACGACGGCGGTGTTCGTGAGCGCAAAGTTGAGAGGTCGTGGAACCTGGATCCATTCCGCATCACTCCACGAGGTCGCAGCCACGGCAAAAGCGATGCGCCTATCGATCGCCAGTGCGGCGAATGTTGCCGGTCGGTCCAGAGTTTTGACTGCCGCTCGAGCTTGACGAACCGTCGCCGGCAGCAGATCCCTTCTTGCCGCCCGCGTCGTCGAGTTCCAAGTCGCCGGCTGCCACGAGTTCCATCACTGGCGGATGCTTCGCCGCCTTGGGATTGACCTGCGCGGACTTGCCGGGGCCGAGGAACAATTTTTTGCCGTCCGGAAGCGGGACCTTGATCGGTCGGCGAGTCTTGTTGGTTATTTCCATCTGTGTTCCGATATCTGGCAACGCAGGGTATCCAGCACGGCGTCGCCGACAAGTGGGTTGTGATCTGCAACGCGAACAGATCGCCACATCCCAACTTGCGGCGCTGGTGCAAGAATCCAAGATCGGCAAGGCCGTGGCCAGAAGCGACCGAGTTCCCATCCGGACGGCGCACGAAACCGGCATTCCAAGCTCGGTCATGCGATTGAGGATGATGCATGCCAGCCGAGCATCGGCGACCTGAGCATCCGCATCACGCGCATGCAGCCGATCGCCGAGCATCAGCTTGCAACGCATGAACGTATTCTCAGCGCGAGCCTGCAGGTTCTTGCCAGCCTCCTCCAGCCACTGCCGACGACCAACCTTGCGAGCGCCTCGGGCGATCCTCATCTCGCCACCCGAGGCACAACCCTTGATCGGAGACTCGGCGCAACCACCGCGCTCAGCGCCGACACGGTCCACGCGCCGAAGGCTTGGCTGCGCATGGCCCAGACGTGCTGGCAGACGGTCTATCGCGCCCGGATCGTCGGAGCCTCGGCACCGTCGCGGAGCTCAAACGAACCGTTCTCAAGCAACGTTGTGCCGCCGTGCAGCTCCCAAGTGTAGCTACCAGCCGGCAGCGATACGTTGGTTGCATAGCCACGCAGCCATCGCGCCCATACCGGACTTCGCTCGGCGTCGTAGATCGCCAGGCAATGGATCGACGTGCGCGGCAGCTCCGTCATTGCTGCGACGTTGACCTGCAGTACGTCCGCCAGCGTGATCCGCACCGGCTCTTCCGTTTGCTGCATGGTGTTGACCACGGCGTGTTGATACGACTTGCCGCGCTCGAACGCCTGCACGAGATAGGTGCCTTCGCCGAGCCCTTGCAGCGTCGACTTGCCATCGGCCTCGGTTCGGACCGAGCGGGGGTAGGAAAAACAACTGCGGCTCAGACCGCCCGAAACCTAACAAGAGATTCAACGTGCGGTCCGAGGCACCGTGTCTCGAGCATGCGCCTTAGGCGAGTCCGCCGGCCACTCAAGTGCTCGGTGAGTGAGAGCGAGACCCATCATGTCAAACAGCGAACGCGGGAACCCCTCGACATGGTGCGCGGCTGCGGCCAGCAACTTCGACGGCTGCTTCGCAGCGACCGGCGATCGGCCGGGCGCGCTGAGTGATCGTCACTGGTTGGTTGCCGAGTTAGAATCGGGTCACAGGCATCTAAACTCGACCGGAACTGGCCACAGTTCATTGGTCATCGACGAGTTCGCAGCGGCCAATTCAACGCCAACCAGGCTCGACCGATTTTTCGGTTACTGCGGGCGAAAGAAACCACCCCTCGGCCTTGAATGGGAAGAGCACGTTTCACTCCCCTGGCACGCAAGGATGTAGGCACACCGGGTGATTTACGATCCGCCCGGTCGCAGTTTGGCCACGGCCTTCGACCCTTTCACATCCCGCAACTCGACAGAGATCCAGGCGTCGAGGTTTTCGGCGCCGGCATGGAGGATCAATTGATGCGTTCCCTTGGACAGGTTTAGGCGCACGTTGCCACGGCGAAAGGCAAGTTCCTCACGGCCTTGCCACACTCGCACGTTCTGACCATTCTTGAGCCGAAGGGTCACGGGCCCTTCAGTGGTCACTTCGATCGCGAAGCGCAAGACGCGCTCGCCTCGATCAAACACCGAGGTATCGTCCAGCGGGATCGCGCCGTTCACCAACGCGAAAGCCGGACGCCATTGGAACCGCGACGGATTCTCGACCACGGCTTCGGGATCCATCGCACCGGCTTCTGAGACATCCGAAATGAGCACCTCGAACGAGCGCACGAAACCGGCGTTGCGCGAACTGAACCGACCAGGCTTGCCCAATTGCGCCATGAACGCAACCAGGTGTGAGAATTCCTCCGGCTGCAACGATGCGGTCAATCCGGGTGGCATCATCGAGACTGGCGAGATGAACTTCGACTTCACCTGAGCGCTGCGCAGGGAGTGCGTCTTGCCGGTGATATCCCGCAGGACGAGTGTGCCATCGGCATCGCTGGTCTGAGATCCGGAGAAGAAGCGTCCATCGTTCATCGTGACGACGGTCATGTGGTGGCCTTCCTTGATCTTCGCGTTGGGGTCGAGCAAGGACTGGATGATGTAGTCCACGGGAGCACTCGCGCCGAGGCTGACCAAGTCTGGCCCGATCGAAGAACCGGCACCGCCAATCGCGTGACAGGTCACACAGAGCAACGACGGACGCCGGTAGATGCGCTCACCGATCACGGGGTTGCCGCGGGCCGCGACCTGGGCGACGGCCTGAGCCATCCCCGCTCGGTTGAGACGCTGCTTCATCGGCGCGAGCCCACCGGCTCTCGAGAGCATGCTTACATGCTGACCGAGGTCGCGACCCGAGGTCGTCGCCCGCTGGACACCAATCTGGGCGATGTGGCGGGGCACCGCCTTGCCGTCGAGCGCCTCACCCAACGCTGCTGGGCCCTCCTGTTGGCGATAGAACGCATCGAAGACCGGCCCTGGGTCGATGGTCTCGGGCAGGTCCTTGAACAAGGAGACAGCCATCAATCCGGCAGCAAAACGATCGACGCGCACCAAATTGGCCAGGGCACCGACACGATGCTCCGGGCTGTGATGGTCTCGCACGAGGCCCTGCAACGCCGTGACCGCCGCGTCGCCGCCGATGTCTGCAATCGCTGCGATCGCTACGAGGCCAGCATCGTGGTTCGCGGACGCGGCAACCGCATGCAGCGCGACGATCGAAGGCGCCACTCGCAGCCGTCCAGCGAGACGCGCGGCCGCCACGAGCACGTCCCCCTGCGCCGATTCGATGACACGCACAAGCGGCTGGAGATCCCCGTCCGGGCGCACGTCACGAGCCGCGACGGCATCGGTCATGGCCGCATAGACGCGGGCCCGGGTGGCCGCGGGCAGCGCATCACCATTGGCCAACTCGAACAAGGATCCGACTTGCTGGCTATCGCCGTGTTTGGCGATCAACAGCAGCACATCATCGCGATCAGCCGTGGGTATCTCGCCGGCCTGCAGAGCGGCGAACAGACCGCCGAGGGGTTGCGTGTTGCCGGTCGCCTTGATCGCATAGGCGACGTGCGCAACGCTGCCGCCAAACGAGGTGGCACCCGCCCACTGTTCCTCCAGCTCGCGCAGTGTCAGCTCCAGAGCGTAGTGCAACACCTTGTCCATAGGCCTGTGCAACACCAGGACAGCGAGTTCCGCGGCGCGCGCGCTGTTCAAATCACGCAACCCATGCAGGGCTTCCAGGCGAACGCGTGGATGAGGGTCCACGACTGCTGCGGCCAGCATCTCGACTGCGTTTGGGAGTTGATCGAGCCAATGGCGAGCAACGCGAATCGCAGCCGCGCGAACCCGAGCATCCTCGGCGGTCAAGCAGCGTCGCAGGACGTCAGGCTCGACGCGGTGAAGTCCAACGTGCAGCCACAGTGCATGCAAACGCAGCACCTCGGCGCGCTCTCCCTGCAGTCCGCGCTGCCAGTCGAGCACCGGCGCTAACACATCGTGTCCTCGCTCGATCAACTGCCGCTTGCTCATGCTCACGACCCAGGGCTCGGTCGATTCGAGATTCTCGATCAACTGTGCGATGCTCGCTCCATGGATCGGCGGAGCTTTTAGTGGCGGCTTGCCCTTGGTGCTAATCCGCCAGATGCGCCCGTTCTCGTGGTCTCGGCGATCATCGCGAAAGTCCACCTCACCATGCTGGATGATCACGTTGCACCAATCCGCGACGTAGATGGCGCCATCCGGCCCCATCTTGATGTCCACCGGCCGAAACGCACTGTCCTTGCCCAGTGGATCGTAGCTGCGACTCTCGGCACCGATCAGCTCAACGCTTCGCTTGGATGCGTAACCAGATTCGTTGTCGCTGAGTTGGAAACTAACGGTGCGATGGCCACGGAAATCGTTGGTCGCAAGCAAGCCGCGATACGCCTCGGGCAGATGGGTCCCGGACAATATCTCTAGGCCGCAGAGCTTGGGTTGCCCCGGGTTCATGCCTTCTAGCACATGTCGAGTCCCGTAGGAGTTCACCCCAGCCACGCCGGGGAAGATGTAGTTGATCCCGTGGCCACCGGCTCCATCCGTGGCGAAGGACTGGCCGAATGCATCCATGTCGTGGCCCCAAGCATTCGTCAGCCCTTTGCTCACGACACGCATGCGACCGGTCCGCGGTTCGAACTGCCAGATGCCGCCTGCCATGAGCCGCGAAACACCCCACGGTGTCTCCACGTGGCTGTGGATGTAGATCGCTTGGTTGAAGTACATCAACCCGTCCTGCCCCCACCGCGGCGTGTGCAAGATGTGATGAGTGTCCTCGGTCCCGAAACCCGACATGACGATGCGCTTCTCATCGGCCTTGTCGTCGCCGTCGGTATCCACGAGGTGAAGCAGCTCTGTCGAGTTGGCGACGTAGACACCACCATCGCCCGGCAAGACCAGAGTTGGAATCAACAAGTTCTCGGCGAAGACCGTGCTCTTGTCGGCCTTGCCGTCGCCGTCCAGGTCTTCGAGTATCAGGATGCGATCGATCGCACGATGACCTGGTTTGACATGCGGGTACATTGGTGCGGAAGCAACCCAAAGCCGGCCCCGAGCGTCCCAATTCATATTGGTCGGGTTGGTGACCATCGGCTCCGCGGCGAAGAGGGTTACTTCCAGGTCCTCGGGCACTCGGAACGTCTCGCGCTGCGTGACGGGCACGCCCACATACTCATGGCCCTTCGGGCTAACCCCCAGACCGGCGTTGGTGACAGGCGTGAAGACAGGTTTCTCGCCGACTGAGATCGCCATCGCCGCCGTTTGGATTTGGGTGTCAAGCCGGTCGACGTAGCTTGCGAACTCAACCAACTCGACGGCATTCTGGCCCTGTTCGTGTTTGCGAAAGCCGAATAGGTAGGTCGTGTTCTGCGGCCGCCAGTAGTGAAAGAACTGTTCGTTCTTCGCTATGACCGCCCGACGTAGCGCACCGCTGTCCGCCGACTGCATCACCGACTTGCCAAAAGCCTGCACAAGCACTTCGGCTGCCTTTTGGTAGCCCTTCGACGTCAGATGGATGCTGTTGGATGTCCAGTGCTGACCGCTCGGTGCACGCACGGCGGAAAAGAGGTCGATGAAGCCCACGTGACGCGCCGCGGCCAGGTTCTCGATCACAGCCGTGTAGCGAGCCAGCTCCTTGTTGTGCTCGACGGGGTTCGGGTAAGGCGAGGCAAATCCTTCCTGCCTAATTGGCGACAACAGAATGAACCGTGCCTTGGTTCGCTCCGCGAGATCATCCATCAACTGCGTCAGCCCGGTACGAAAGTCCTCGACTCCCTCAGCCCCATCCCAGGCTGCATTCGCGCCATAGGCGAGCAAGATCACCGTCGGCTCGGCCGCAACCACGTGCTCGAGCAACAAGCCATAGCCTTCCTCCGGCTCGAA
>JBNMNW010000276.1:0-8028 GCA_051278165.1 Planctomycetota bacterium
CAGCTTCTCGGCGAAGTCGCGGATGCGCATGTAGACGTCTTCGCTATCGACAACGACGTCTGCGATATCCGGCGTGAACTGGTCACGCATCGCCTTCAACACCAGATCCGACTCTTGATAGAGCAGAGCCGGCGCCTTGGTCACCTTCAAACGCTGGGCAACCATCTCCCAGATCTTCTTGAGGTAGTCGCGGTCGCGCTTCACATCCTCAAGGCTCTTATCGATGCCTGCTGTGCGCACGATGAAACCAATGCCACCGCTGCCGGTCTCATCGAGTTCCTTGACGACCCGCTTCAAACGGCGCCGTTCGCGGCCATCCTCGATCTTTCGCGAAACGCCGCACTTCGGCAGACTCGGCATCAACACGAGACAACGGCCCGGCAACGACACGTAAGTCGTCAGCGTCGGGCCCTTGGTGCCAATGCCTTCCTTCGTGATCTGAACGACGACTTCCTGCCCTCTTTTAAGCAGCTGGTCAATCGTCGGACGGTTACTGCGCGGCACACGCCGATCGTTGGTGGCCCGATTGCCGCCACTAGGGCTGGCGCTGCTGCTGCCGCTGCCGCTGCCGCCGGGGCTGCCGCTGCCGCCGGGACTGCCGCTGCCGGGGCCGGGGCCGGGGCCGGGGCCGCTTTCGCGGCCACCACTGCGGCGCGAACGCTTCTTGCGAGCTCCCGTGCGGGCTTCACCATCGGCATCCTTTTCTTCCAGCGGCGCGACGGCGACGTCACCGCCCTCGGCCGCTTCACCATCCGGACGATCGCCTTCCGGCGCATCGCCATCGACGCGGTCCGCGGACTTGCGGGAGCGCGAGCGACGCGAGCGTGAGCGGCGACGGCGTGGTGCGCCTTCCCCATCGCCAGCTTCGCCACTTCCGGCCTCACTGCCGTTGGCTCCGTCGTCGCCAGCATCACCAGCGGCATCGTTACGCAGCTCGCCAACGGACCCAGACGGTGCCGAAGAAGCACCTTCGACGCTCGCACTGGCACCTTCGTCACCACCACCATCAGCATCGTCACCAGGATCCGCGGCAGCCATCCTCAGCGGACGCTCATCGTCGAGACCATGGCCAAAGCCACCATGATGATCATCATCGTGATCGTCATCGTCATCGTCATCGTCATCGTCATCGTCATCGACCGGATCAGGCTCTACGACCTGAACGCTATCGACCGGTTCGATGGACGGTTCGTTATCGTCGCCATCGTCCGCATGGTCTTCTTCATCATCATGATGATCGTCGGCATGCGCTTCGCCATCGTCAGCCGACACTTCAGCCTGAGCTTCGGGTTCGACTGGCGCTGTCGCGACGCCGGCTGCCGTATCGCCGCCGGACGCATTGCCTTCGGAAGGCACATCGACAGACTCCAGAGTGGCAGACTCCACAGCGACAGCATCGCCGGCCGCAGCAGCCTGGCTGCCAGCCTCATTGCCAGAAGCTTTGCCAGCAGCCTCAGCAACTGCAGGATCACCGCCGGCAGCATCGCCCTCCGCGGGCGCCTTTCGCGGCTTGCGGTCGCCGCGCTTCGGCCCGGACTTCTCCGAGTTAGGACCTGACTTCGCCTCGGCGGCGTCGTCGTCATGATCGTCATCGTCGTCGTCCGACAGCGCTTGCTGCATGGATTCCGGGCCATCCTCGACGTCGACGCGGGCACGGCCCTCGATCACATCTTCGAGCCTGAAATCTGGACGTCCGTACGCGGGCAGCACGTCACTGACGTGCAGGAAGCCGTTAACTCGACCTCCAAACGCCACAAACGCCGCCCCGATGGACGGTTCGATGTTGACGACTTTGCCTTTGTAGATGTTACCGAGATACGCCTCTCGGTTGGCCAACTCGACGTGCAGCTCCTGCAGCACGCCATCCTCCACCACTGCGATCCGGCTTTCTTCCGGATCGATGGCGTTGATGAGCATCCTCTTCACGGGGGACCTTTGCTTGATGATCGCCACGAATTGCGGCGACCCCCTGTCTATTCCGGCGGTCGACTAGGCTCGTGTGGCGGGTCGTGCTGCTAAGAAAGCGACGAGACCTCACGCCAGAGCCCCTTTCACAGGCGGTAATGCCCGTGGTTGGTGTCGGCGGGAATGGCGAACAGGGTAGGAAACGGGAATCCACACCGAGTCGGCTTTGGCGCAAACCGTTATGGCAAGTCCACACGGAACCCAGCAGAGGCTGAGTTTGAAGGGCTTGCCAAAGGAGCGTCGGAGCGACGGGCATGGGGTAGTTCAAGGGTTCCAATGCGGCGGATCGTTCCGACCTGCCAGTCATGGGCACGCTGTCTCACGTGAGATAGCGGCTGAGATGATAGCCGGGGGTGCGGGCGCGCTCAACGTTTGTGCGGCACACAGTTACGTGAATGCTGGAGTGGTGGCTGGGGGTGCAGAGGCGTGGTGTGCCGGGGATGGGGCTCCGAGGGCTGGAGCGCCGGTGGGATCTCTACCGGGAGGGGAGATCGGGAGCACCTGGGGTGGCCGGTGCTGCGGTGGGGTGGGCTTGCCGGAATCGCTGCGCGAATCCGGCGGTCGTGGCCGGAATCGCTGGGCGAATCCGGCTTGCCGGAATCGCTGGGCGAATCCGGCTTACTTCCCGAAGATGGCTTCGCGGGTCTGCGCGAGGTTCGAGCGGTGGTCCCGCATTCGCTCCTCGAGGATACGCTGCATCGAATCCGTCATGTCTTCCGGACTGCGGATGATCTGTGGCGTGATGAACACCAGCAGCGTCGACATGGTCTCTTGTTGGGTCGTGTTCTTGAACAAGTAGCCGAGCAGCGGGATGTCGCCCAGCAGCGGCAGCTTGGTCGTCGTTTCCGACTCAGTCTTGCTCTTCAGACCACCGAGCACGGCGGTCTGGCCACTGCGCAACAGCACCGTCGTCGACAGCGTGCTGGAAGCAACGCGCGGCAGGGCGATAGAACCAGCACCGGCAGAAGAGCCGCCACCGACTTCGAAGACATCGAAGCCAGCTGGCGCGGTCGCCGAAGTCCCGGTGCCGCTCAGCGACGTGCGCTGCGGGATCACTTCCAAGATGACCTTGTCACTGCCCGGCACGATGTGCGGCGTGGCTAGCAACTGGAAGCCGATGTTGACCGGCGACTCATCACCTTCTTCTAGGGCGAGCAACAGGCCGCCAGCTTGGCCCTGTTCGACGCGCGCTTGCGCATACCGAACGGCCTCACCAACAAAGATCGTCGCGGTCGCATTGTCGAGCGTCGTGATCTGCGGCGCTTGCAGGATCTCGGAACGCGAATCGCGCGCCAACAGACGCAGCGTCGCGGTCACTTCTTGGAAGTTGAGTGCGCCAAACACGACATTCGGAATGGTCGTCGCGGCCGGCAAGTTCTGGGTGTTGGCACCATCAGCGAACGGACCCGTGCCGGTCTCGTTGGCGATGAACGAGTCATCCCAACCACCAGCACCGAGGTCGAACGGCAAGCGCGTCGGGATCTGGCCGAGGCCGAGGCTGGCGGACCAACCATTGCCACCTGGGCTGATGCCGATGTCGAGCAAGTCATCGTTGCTCGTCGTCACGAAGCGCACGTCAAGCTGCACCTGCGACGGCTCAACGTCCATCATCGCAATCGTGCGAGCGATGGTTTCGACGACCGGCTTGGTGTCCTTGATCATGATCATGTTGGTCTCCTGGATGTATTCCAGGGTGCCAACACCAGGAGTGGTCATGCGCTGCAGGGTGTCGAGCAACGAGAAGTTGATCTTGCCTTGCTGGATCGGCTGCGTGTTGCGCAGGTCCCTCACGTATTCAGACGTGATGATCGGCATGAACACCGAACTCGGACGAATGAAGCGCAGCGGGATGGTCTTGAACTCAAGGTCCTGCTCGATGTTCGCAGCAGGTACCACTCGCAGGATGCCGCGGTCTTCTTCGACCACTACAAAGCCGAGCGTCTTGACGGTCGCATCGAGTGCGTCACGCCACGGAATGTTCTTTAGACGCACCGTGATCGTGCCCTTCACTTCAGGGGCGACCACGATGTTCGCGCCCGAGATCTTGGCGATCGTATCGATGACCTTTTGGATGTCCGTGTTCTCGAACGCGAAGTAGACACGCGGCGGCTTCTCAACCTTGAGTACGCCCGCGGCACCTTCGGTCACGATGCAACCCGCTTGCTCGGCAACCAAGTTCAGTGCTTGTCGCCAATGAACGTCTTGCAGGTCGATGGTCACAGGTTCTTCAATGCCCGGGTCCATGATGATGTTCGCGCTCGTCTTGCGACGGATGCTCTGCACGACTTCGCGCAGGTCACGATCCTTGAGTCGCAAGGTCAGCCGGCTGGCACGATCGCCCTCAGCCAGAGAGCTAACACCTTCCTGATTCTGTTGCGGCGCGACAGGAGCCTCTGCTTCCTGAGCTGGCAGGACTGCCAGCACACTCGCTGCGAACAGAGAGAAACTAATCACCTTCTTGATTGCCTGCATCATCGATCCTTCCCGCTCCTCTCGGAGCAACACTATGATTCGCCTTCCACCACGCCCGACTAGTCGCGGCTAGAAGTCTCCCCTACATCGATCCCTTACTACCGGCGGCTTGAGCGAACTCGCACCGCCGGGCAAATCACATCGTGCGCACGAGCGTCAGCCCACGGAACACGAACCAGACTTGCTCTTCTTCGACCAGCTTCACAAGCAGGTCATCGGCGATGTAGTCGCCTTCTTCGAAGACTTCGCCGTTAAGAAGCACGCCCGAACTGCCGGTGCCGTTAACCACGACACCCTGCACGTTGAGGTCGAGCCCCTTGAAATCCAGTGCCGTCGAGGCCTTGTGGTGCCATGACTTGGCGTCAACAGCCAGGCTGTGACGCGAGTCGGTGACAGGCACGGCCAAGCGATCCTTGACAGCCTCGTAGCGTTCGCGAGCTTGCTCGAGTTGGCCGCTGGTGCACTCCTCTGCCATCAGTGCGATGAGCGTTTCGATCTCATCACCCGGCAGGTAGGGATCGCTCTGCTTCGGCGCGTCAGGGATCACTCCCCCACCATGTTGCTTCAGGGCATCGAGCGGCGTCACGACCTCTTGCGACCAGCGCAAGCGGTACGGTCGATAGACGATCATGCTCGCGTCGGTGTCGACAGCACTGAGTGTCACAGCGAGGTCCGCCTTGAAGACCTTCTCTAGCGACCATTGCTCGAACAACGTCGTGCCTTCGGCGCGGATCTTCTCGAGCGTCTTGCTCATCTTGTCGATCGCACCGATGTGCTTCTCCATGATGCTGCGCTGCTCAGCGTTCGACGGATCCTTGCCGCCGGCCAAACCGTTCTCGCGCGGATCCACGAAGATATCGCGACGGCCCTGCATACCAGGGTGCTCGTAGTGATCGATCCGGATCGCTTGCATACGCGTCCAGATGTCTTCACGCAGTCCGGCCTTGAGACCCTCGTAGCCTGGGATCGTCACGTCCTTATAAGCGCCACCATTGTTGTAGGTGAACGTCTGCATCGTGAGGCTGATCGTGTGTACGACTTCGCCATCGATCGTGTTCGCACTCAGCTCGCCTGGCTTGATGCTGAACGCCGTGACGCTCACGAACCGCTCGAAGTTCTCGACCAGGTTCATGAACTTCAGACCCTGCCAGAGCGTGGCAGTCATCTGGTAGGTGTACTCGATCGGTGAGAATAGAGCCTTCTCGTTGCGGCCCGCCTTCTTCTGGATCAACCCCGTGCTACGAATGCCGGACTGACGCTCAAACTTCTGCAACATGCGCACAAAGTCGGTCAGCTCACGGGAGTCGGGCAGGATCTTGACGTATTCGCCAAGGTTCTCCTGAAGGATAATCGCTTCCTTCTCGATGGTCGGGATGCTCTTGATCTTGGCGTCGGCCGCAACGATCGCTGCCGACTTCTCGGTAACCTTCGCGCCGATCTCATCAAGCAAACCACTGGTGTAGTAGACGCCACCGGCTGCGAGTCCGCAGACGCCAAGGGCAACCCCACCCATGGTCATCAGAATCTTCTTTTGTGTCCAATTAGCCATGGTTCGTCCTACTTCTTCTTGGGCTTCGGCTTGGCCTTCGGGTTCTCAACGGGCTTGAACTGAAGCGCCATCGGGAACTTCAGATAGGCCGATGGAGTACGGGATTCGTCGACCTCGCGCTTGAACGACGGGTCCGATTTCTTGATCAGGTCCTTGGCGAACGGTGCCGCTTCGAGGTCCTCGTGAAAGTTAGCCATCAGCGACTTGTCTTCACCTTGCACGTTGCTCGGCAGCGAGACATTGACGCCCTTCTTCGGGTCGCCCTTGACGGTGATACCGTCGAACCAAGCGAGGTGTCGCTCGGTCGCGCCGTTGTTGTTCACGACGTCGATCATGTCATCCATGAACTGCGTCCAAACCCGGCGCGAACGACCAATGTCTTGAATGGTCGCAACGCGCAGCGCGTAGTCCTTCACGTTGGCAATGAGCTGGCCGTGGTATTTGACTTTGGCGCCTCGACTATCGAGCTGCGCGGTCACCTGGACCAACTTTTGCTCGGCGTCCGCGAGAGTACCGAAGTAGACCAGGCCGAACCACCCAACGGCAGCGCTGATGATCAGCGCTGCGGCAAACGCAGCGGCGAGGATCCGCGGCTGCAAACGATTGCCGCGGCGCAGATCGGCCGGCAAGAGATTGATTTTGATCATGTCTCGTTACTCCTTAGATAGCCGCGGCGAGCCCAACTGCGACTGCAAGTTGGGGCGACAGTTGGTTGAGGGCTTCGACGTCGACATTGTCGGCCTTGACCTTCAGACCCTCGATCGGGTTCCAGGTCTTGGTGCGCTTCTCGAAGATCTTCTCGAAGCTCTCTTCCAACAACGGCAGTAGCGACGTGCCGCCGGTCAACCAGACCTCCTGCACTTCGCCATCGAATTGGTTCTCGAAGAAGTCGAACGACAGGTTCACCTCGTTGCCGAGGTCTTCCAGCGTCTGCCCGATCGCCTCTTGCATGATCGCGACTTGATCGCCGGGGTCACGTTTAAGTTCTTCGGCCTGCTGCGGCTCGACACCGAGACGACGCGCGATCGCATTGGTCAGATCCTGACCGCCGATCGGCACTTCGCGCGCAAAGCAACTGATGTTGTCGCGCAAGATATTGATGCTCGCCTTGGTCGCACCGATGTCGACCAACGCCACCGTGCGACCAGGCTCCTGGATGCCAGGATTGATCATGTCGCCCAGCTCCCACGCGTTGCCTAGAGCAAAGCCGTCGACACTGACAGAGACCGGCTGGAGGCCGAGATCGGTCAGCATGCGACTGTGATCCTGCACCACTGCCTTCTTGGCGGCGATCAGCAGAACCTTCATCTCCTTGCCCCCCTCATCACCAGCAGCATCAAGCTTCTGGGCGCCGAGTTCGACGTCCTCGACGTCGAACGGGATGTATTTGTCCGCCTCAAAACGAACTGCTTGCAGCAGCTTGTCGTCGCTCATCACCGGCATCGTGATGTAGCGGAAAACGACATTCTTGCCGCTCACCGCTGTCGCGACGCGCTTGGTTCGGAACTTGGCGGCAGCCATCAATTCAGCAATCGCGTCCTGACGTGAAGCCTCATGATGGACTTCGATCTGCGCGTAGCCGGTGATGACGTGATCGTATTTCTCGCGGGTCAGCTCGACGGCTTTGATGCAACTAGTGCCTATGTCGAGTCCGACGATGCTTTTGCGCTGCTTCAGCATGAACGGTCCTTATTGGTGGACGGATATGTCCACTGCCGTCCTCTATCGGCCGACCCGACGGTCCGCATGTAGCCCGACGAGCGCGCAATCTGGTAGCAGCACTAGACGAGACACGGTTCGACCGAATCAGATCGGTTGCTCGGTCGATGCCACCGACGTTTGCAGGCAAGCGGCTGCAGTAACCCTTAGTTAGCAGCTGCGACGACTAGTCGCCGAAGTTGCTACTCTTCGCCAAAATTGGCTGCCACCAACTCGGCGAGCGCGCGCAGCAGGGCGTCGGCGTCGGGGCCCTTAGCCTCGAGCTCAAGTTCCACGCCGTGCTCGGCAGCGAGCATCATCATGCCCATGATCGACTTGCCATC
>JBNMNW010000277.1:0-8025 GCA_051278165.1 Planctomycetota bacterium
GGCACGCGCGCGGATGAGGATCTCGAAGTGTCGTTGATGCGCAGTCGCAGCGAAATTGCCAGGGCGGCGCAGCGCATGTGCCTCGCCAAGGACAAGAAGTTTCAGTCGGCCTGCAACAACGCTATTGCCACCAAGACGCCATCTGCGGGCAAGAGCGGTAAGTCCAAGCCAGTAGTGCGTTCTCGTATGCCGCGTTGGACGTCGGCCGAGGTGGAGATGCTTCGCCAGATCTATCCCGAGCACGACAACCTGGTCGTAGCCCGTGCGCTGGCTCGCTCGGTGACCAGTGTTGCGAACAAGGCGTTCCAGCTTGGCATCCACAAGAGCGCGGCGTTGTTGACCAGCATCGGTCGCTCGAACATCGCGCACCGCTACCATACCGAGGAAGAAGAAGTTGCAGCGGCAGCGCTTGCCGCAACTGACTCAGCGCCTGTAGGCCCGACGCCCGCAGTTGAGCCCACCGTCATGCTGCCCGCGCCTGCCAAGCCGGAGCCCGCCCGGAGCCAGGTGCGACCGGCATCGCCGGAGTTGGCGCCGATCGACGCTGGCGATGTCAGGGTGGCGCAGGAAGGCGCCGGCGATGACCTGATGCCAACGGGCGACTGAAGGCACCGTGCGGTTGGCGTTTGAAGGCATGGTTACCTAGTGCGCTGTGACTGGTGTCCCGCTGTGGTGCGTAGATTTCCACCACAGACTCAACTCTAACGGTCGTCGGTGCCGATCATTAGCCACCGCCGCACCAAACCGGGTAGGCGCACGAGGAAACGCTATGGAAATCGTTGGAAAGAAGAGTCAGGGTCTTTCGGTCACAGCTCTTAAGGACGACAAAACGGTCATCATTTCGTTCAACGACAGAAGCCTAAACTTCTACGTCACGGACTCCTTGAAGGAGTCGTTGAAGGAAACGATCAACTCGAAAATCGAGGAGGGCTACGAGCACTTTGTGCTGAACCTCGACAACGTCAAGATCATCGACTCATGTGGTGTCGGCCTGATCATTGTGGCCAACAACGTGACCTCGTCACGCAGCTGCAAGCTCTACCTGAGCAACATCAAGCCGTTCATCGTCAAGATCTTCGAGATCATGCGCATCTCGAAGCACCTTGCGATCTACGACCAGGAAGACGACGCGCTGCAAGCGATCAAGAACGGCAGCTAAGCCCGTCTACTTACTTGGCGGCCGTTTAGCCCGACTACGTCGGGTTGGTCTTTGCTTGGTTGGCGGAGTATGGCGACGACTACGAATATCCTGATCTTGGCGACAGGTGCGAACGCTGCTCGATGGCAGTCATGGTTCGCCGAAGCCGGGGCCCAGGTCGTTGTCGCTAATTCGATTGATGCAGTTGCCGACCGCATCGTTGGTGGCGACCTGCAAGCAGTGGTCGTCGACCTCGCTGTTGTCGGAGATCGCATGCCAAGCTTCCACGAGCGATGTCAGGTCGGCGATGTCGACATGGTGATCGCTGTAGATGGTGTGCCGCAGCTGGTCGACTACGAGCGCGGCATAGCACTCTCCGCCATTGGGGTGATCGGTGCCACCGGTTCTGCGAGCGATGCAGCCGAGTTATTGGAGCGCTTGCACTTACGAGCGAATGCGCGATCCCGTGCTCGCGGCGAAGCAGAGCGCTGGAGGGTCCAGTCCGAAGAGCTTCGCCGTCGATGTAAGCTGCAGGCCGAGAAGTTCCAAGAGTCGCAGGAGACGTTCTACCTCGACCTGTCACGCATGATGACCATCATCACCAACATCATGGACGGCATCGTCTTCGTCGATCGTGGCGGCAACGTTACGCTGATGAACCCGGTTGCCGAGAGTCTGTTGGGCATGAAGTCCTTCGTGGCGATTGGTAAGCCCATCAGTGTCATGCTGGGGCAGCACGAACTGCTTGATGCGTTGGTCGAAGACCATGCTCGCATCGAAGACAAGAAGGAAGTCTTCCGCACGGTTGAGGTCCACGACAGTGAGCAGGACCTGCTCTACATCAAGTGCATGACCAGCCGCGTGCACGACTACCGCGGTCATCCCGCAGGAACGTTGACAGTTCTTCGCGACATCACCGCGGAGTTCAAGACGGACCAACTAAAGAACCAATACCTGTCGATCGTCGCACACGAGTTGCGCACGCCGCTGACGGGCATCAAGACGTTCGCGACGATGATGGCGAAGGGTTCGCTGGGCGAACTTAACGACCGTCAGGAGCGCGTCTGTGATTCGATCCGCGAACAGTCTGTTCGTCTCGAGCATCAGATCGACAAGCTGATCAACCTAGGTAACCTCGAGTCCGAAGATTACGGCCAAGACCGAGAGGTCGTTGCGATGGATGACTTCCTCGCGGGCCTGTTGATGCCATTCGAGCAACCGGCTCGCGACCGTCGAATCGGGCTGTCGCTTGAGTCTGAAGCCGATGGCCCCCAGTTATTCGTCGATCGCGCGGACTTGCGTCGTGCATGCCAAGCGCTGATCGAAAATGCCGTCAAGTTTGCTCGCGACGATGGTCACGTGCGAGTCACTGTCGTGGCCGATGGCGAAGGCCAGCGATTCTGCGTAAGCGATGACGGAATCGGGATAGACCCGCGCTATCAGCGACGGATCTTTGAGAAATTCTTCCAAGTTGAGGACCCTTTGACGCGGCACCATGGCGGCGCTGGCTTGGGCCTGTTCGTCGCTAGAGGCATTGTCGAAGCCCATGGCAGCCGAATTGAAGTCTCCAGTCAGCTAGGCCAGGGAGCCGATTTCTCATTCATGCTTCCGATCCACCAACCCGAGCTTGCTGGGGTGGTGACGGAAACCGCGACAGATTGACCGAGGCACCAGAGATGCAAAGAACCGTTCTGATTATTGAAGACGAGAAACTGATCATCGTCTCGACGCAGATGGTGCTCGAAGCCGCTGGCTTTCGAGTCGAGTCTGCGACCAACGGTGAAGATGGGATCACGCAGGCGCGCACGCAGGCGCCGGACCTGATCCTCTTGGACATCATGATGCCCGGCATCGATGGTTGGGAGACGTTGACACGCCTGAAGCGAGACGCGGCAACGTCAGGCGTCCCGGTGGTGATCTTCACGGCGCGCGAGCATTCGCGTGGCCACCAGAAGAGTGCCGAGATGGGGGCCGCGGACTACTTCCGCAAGCCATTCGAGCCTGATGAGTTGATTGAACTCGTTGAAAAGCACGTCGGCCAGCAGGCCTGATCTCTAGGGCGGACGTTGGTCGCACAGGCCAACGTCGCTCATACAACGCCGATGCAACTGGCAGTCGTTTCGCTGTGGTCCCTGCTCGAGGCGTGTCGCGCCGGCAGTGATGGCGAGCAGCAGCGGGCTGCCTATAACGCGAAGGTTGCGGTGCGCGATCTCGGCAGCCTAGAGAGTCGGTTGACTCTTGAGCTCGTCGATTCTCTGTTGATTATAGACGGCTTCCCGGCCGCCAGTGGCATTGATACGTTTGCCGCAACCCACGGGCTGCTTGGCTTCTTGCGCGATGCATCGATCGCGTGTGTAGCATTCGCAACGAACGTTGAGGCAGACTCTCTCCTTGTTTGGGCCAAGCGCGTCATCGCAGTCACAGTTCCCGGTGAGTGGCCCGATGGCATCGAGGTGCAACTGCGCCACGAGGTGGACTCGGCCGACGTCATGGTGTCGCAGCCGCGCAGCAAGCCGGTGATCGAGTCGCCGGATTCGCAGCTGCGATCGATGTTCTTACAGCATCGTCTGATTGCCGGTTTGCCGGCGATCGCCGGAGTCGATGTGATGACGGCCAAACTCGCAATCCAAGGTGTCGTCGATCGTCTGTTGCGGATCGATGGGGGCCTTGAGCCGCTGATGTTGTTGCAACAGGACGAAGACCTGCTGCGTCGCAGCACGGCCGTCGCAGTCTTGGCGGTGGTGTTTGCGCGTCGTGCCGGTTGGCCGGTCGATCAGCTGGCCGACCTTGGTGCTGCGGCCTTGCTGCACGACCTCGGCTCGATCCTCAATCCTGCGTCACCAGGGCCCGCTGCATTCCGTTGGTTGTTGGAGCGCGGCAACGAGGACTTCTGGCTGCAAAGCGCGCTCATCGCGCGTCGCTGGCGGGACGGTCTGGTTGCTAGCACCGATCCCGCCGGACCACTTGCGGTGATCACAATCGTGCGGCTCGCGGCGGTCGCCTACGACCAGGGTACGGCCGGCGTCGACGAGGTGGAGGAGAACGGCTCTGTGCCAACCGAGCTGGCCGAGTTGGCTAGGGGCGTGTTGGCGGCGACCTAATCAGGCCGCCGCGATCGCCTCTTATTCGTGAACCCAGGCCACTCGAGACCCAGGCCACTCGAGACCCAGACCACTCGAGACCCAGACCACTCGAGACCCAGACCACTCGAGACCCAGACCACTCGAGACCCAGACTACTCGTGCCGCAGTGCGTCGACCGGGTCCATGTTGGCTGCGCGCCAGGCTGGGTAGATCCCGAAGCTGACACCGACTGCTGCTGAGATGCCGAACGCCAGCGCGACGTGCTGCGGCATCACGTCGGTTCGTTGTTCGAACACTTCGGTGATCACCGTTGGCAGGATGATGCCGATGATGACGCCGACGATGCCGCCGAGTGCAGATAGCACAGCAGCTTCGACCAAGAACTGCTGGATGATGTGCTTCTTCTTGGCTCCGAGTGCTCGGCGGATGCCGATTTCCCGGGTGCGCTCGGTCACGGTCGCCAGCATCACGTTCATGATGCCAATGCCGCCGACCAACAGACTGATCGAGGCAATGACCGCGAGCACGATGTTGAACATGCGTTTGCTCTCTTCTTCCTGCTTGAGCAGTTCGAGCGGCACGGTGACGACCACGTCGTTGTTGAGCTTGTCGCCGATCAGGTCGCGCAAGATCCGCGCACCAGCTTCGACTTGCTCCGACTCCGGCATCTTGACCTTGACCTCATTGAGCTCGACGAGCTCACGCGAGAATGAGCCGCCAGCCATGGTCGTGACTTCTTCACCGAAGCGTCGGCGGGAGGTCAATATCGGCACGAACATGCATTCGTCGTAGGGCGTGCTGCCCGCACCTGCGGTCCGGCCTTGTTCCTTCAGGATGCCCACGACGCGGAAGCGATCGCCGCCACCGACCAGAACTGTCTGGTCCATCGGGTTCTCCAATGGGAACAGTAGGCGCGAAAGGGCCTCGCCGAGCACGCAGACGTTTTGCAAGCGCTTGTCGTCGGTGTCCGTCAGCCATCGCCCTTCGCGCACCTTCATGTTGGTGATACTGAGGAACGATGGTTCGGTCGCGACGACGATCGATGTGTGGAAATACTCGCCGCGCATCATCGGGCGTTTGATCTCACGAATGCGTGCGATCTCCGAGCCGGGCAATGAGGCCTCAATCAGGTCTGCCTCGCGATACAGCAAGCCATACGCGAGCGCCGACCAAGTGCTCTGCGAGCTACTCGATTGGGTTTCAGCCGGCTTCTTGCTGCGGGCGATCAGGTTGGTGACGCCCATGTCCTTGAAGCGCTCCAGCGCGTCGCGCTTGGCGCCTTCGCCGACGGCGAGCATGGCGATTACCGAAGCGACGCCAAACAAGATGCCAGCGGTCGTCAACGTGCTGCGCAGTTTGTGCAGCAGCAGGCTCTTGAGGCCGAGACGCACGATGCGCAAGCCATCGCGAATCATGCGATCTCTCCTTCGACCGAGGCATCGCCTTCGGCATCTGTTTCATGCTCTGACGAACTCGCAGCCGCAGCCAGTTGACGTTGCGGGTTCTCGACCAGTTTCTCGACTTCGCCGTCCTTCAGCCACAGCGTGCGATCGGCGCGAACGGCGACGGTTGGGTTGTGGGTGACCATGACGATCGTGATGCCATCTTTGGCGCGCAGGTCATCGAACAAGTTCAGGATCTCGGACTCGGTGTTGCTGTCGAGGTTGCCGGTCGCTTCGTCAGCCAACAAGAATAGCGGGTCGTTCATCAACGCGCGGGCGATCGCCACGCGTTGCTGTTGACCGCCAGATAGTTCGAGTGGGCGGTGTTCGAGTCGTTGGCCGAGGCCAACGCGATCCGCGAGATACTCGGCCTTCTTGCGCGATTCAGGACCGACCTTGCCTTGGTAGAACAGTGGTACTTCGAGGTTCTCCAATACCGTCAATTGTGGGATCAGGTTGAAGCTCTGGAAGATGAAGCCGATCTCGGTGCCGCGCACGTCGGAAAGGTTGTCGTCGCTTAGTTTGCTGACATCGCGACCGCCAACGCGGTATTCACCAGTGGTGGGGCGGTCGAGGCAACCCAGCAAGTTGAGCATCGTGCTCTTGCCGGATCCCGAGCGGCCCATGATCGTCAGGTAGTCGCCGCGGTGCACCTGCATGGACACGCCGTTGAGCGCGCGCACGAGGTTGTCGCCCATCTGGTAGTGGCGGTGCACATCGACGAACTCGGCGATGATGTCCTCGCCGTTGGTTTCTCGTTCGGACACGTATCTTATTCTCCGCCGCGTCGGCTGCTGCCACCCTGGCGGCCGCCACCTGAGAAGAGCGACTTCATGGTGGTGTCGTAGAGCGCCTGGGCACCGGCCAGATCCGCATTGTCCATCATGTTGATGATCTTGGGGATCGCCGCGTTGACCTTCGCCATCTTGGCCGCGTCGAGCATGGCTCCCATGCGGTCAGGCATGGCCAGGAGGCTTTTCTTTGCGGTCGCTAGCTCCGCGGGAGTCATCTCGTTGTACTTCTTTCGGGCTGGACGACCACCGCCACCGCTGTTGCCTTGCTGGCTACTGCCATTGCTAGCACTACCACCGACAGCGTTGCTGCTGCCGCCCCGGTTGCCTGGGATCGTATCGGTGCCGCCGTTGCTCGGCTTGGCTGGGCTAACTTCCGGCAGGGCCGGTTGGTCGAACTTCGGATCCGCCTGGCCACCCGGCGGCGTGCGATAGATCACGTCACCTTCGGCTAGGCCTTCCTTGACCTCAACCTTCTCTTCGTTGTTGGCGCCAATGGTAACCGCCACGGCGAGCGGGCCAGAAGCGGTCTGCTTCCATACGTAGTTGACCGAACGGTCACGCCGCACTGCTTGGATCGGTGCCGTCAACACGCTCTTGATGGTCTCGACGGTGATCGTCGCCGACGCCTTCATGCCAGCCTTCAGCGCATCATCGGTGTTGATGCCATCGAGCACGACCTTGGTGGTGTAGACCTTCTTGTCGTTGCCACCCCAGCGGCTCGCCGAGTCGGCGACCGGGGCGATGTAGCTGACGCGGCCAGTAAGGACCTCGTTGGGGCGAACCTCGGCGCTGATGTAGGCCGACAGGCCGACGCGCACCTTGTCGATCATGGCTTCTTGCACCTTGATCTCGCACATCAGCTCGGAGTTGTCCGGCAGGATGATGATGCTCTGGCGTTCGCGAACGCTCGTGCCTTCTTCCATCGGCTCGCTGTCGCCGCGGCCGCGTGAGACCTTGGAGTAAACGACCAAGCCGCTACCAGGCGAGTAGATGATCGCGTTGCCGATCTGCTTCTCTAGGTTTTGTAGGCGCTCCGTAGCGACTTCCCATTCCTTCTGCTTGGCCTCGACGTCGAACAGCCCGTTGCTGCGCTCGGCGTTGTTGGTTGCCAGGACGCGTTCCACTTCGAGTTCGGCGTTGGCGAGGTCCTGCTTCAGCGTGATCTTGTCGCTGCGCAGAGTGTAATTGATCAGCAGTTCAAGGTTGTTCCACGCGATCGTGACCGTTGAGGCTCCCCGTTGGTAGTCAAGCTCGTCGCCCTCCAGCTCGTTCTGGGTAATGAACTGCTTCTTGGCAAGGCCACGGCTGTAAACGACCGTGTCTTCTTTGACCTTGAGATCTGCCATCGCGAGCCGGATCAAGTCGACTTGCTGCAGGATCTGGTTGGCCATTTCGCCCATGTCGCGTTGCAGCGGGTCGCCTGCTTCGCCCTCGATCTTGAGCAGCTCCGTGACCTTGTTGACCAAGCCCGCATAGTTTTGCGGGTGGACTTGGGCGACGAGTTGTTTGCGTTTGCTGCTCTCAGTGTTTGGCTCTGCCGGCTTTTCTGGCTTTTACGGGGCCGTAAC
>JBNMNW010000278.1:0-8016 GCA_051278165.1 Planctomycetota bacterium
CCAGCATCTGCAGCTTGCGGCCAAACATCTCGTCGGACGTCGCAATCTTATCAAGCAGCGCATGCGCCCTCGTTTTTGACAATCTCTGAGTAGCTGGTCTAAGGATCTGCCGAAGCATCGATGAATGCCAGACTAGCCGCTACCTCGAGGATATGCGCACGGTGCGACGACAAAAATGGAACGAGCCCGTGAGCTGGTGTTCCGTGTCTTGGCACGGTTTACGTTTGGTCAGCGCAACACGATGTCGTTCCTGAAACTCGTCAGTCGCAGCCCGGCAACTTCAGCGATGATGCCTTGCCAGAACAGATCGGTGCCGACGAGGGCCTTAATGGTGGGCACCTGCATGGCGAGGCTGTATTCGCCGTTTGCATCGGTGATGCGAAAGCAATGGGCATGCAGCCTTGAGCAATCGTTACATCAGATGATATCGCGTCAGAAGGTTACGAGATGGAAGCAACAGGCGCAGAATCTGGGTTCGCGACACGTTTGATGGCACTGTCTCTGTGCGCCGCGGTGCGCGGTTGCCGCGATCCGTTGAGCTACGGATCTTGGTGGTTGGCCGAACTTCGCTAACGACGTCGTACCAATCGTGACTACGACATGCGCCAGGCGTTCCAGAACGACAGCATGCGTGTCTGCACCCAGTTGCCGAGCAGTTGCATGCGTGCTGGTAATTGCACCCGTGCCGTTAGGCCCGAACCTCGCGCGTTGAGCGGAATCGATTCGACTTCGAGCAGCACGTGCAGGTACGGCCGGTCAGCGGCAATCAGCGAATTGTTGGTCTTGGTCACGTAGAGATCGCCGCCGCCAAGCATGGTCAGCGCCGTGGGAATCTCAAACCGCGAGGCCGAACTGTGGATCTCACGCACGGTCGCCGCCACTTGGATTCTGGGGTCGCATGTCCAGCGCACGATCGCAGCCGAGTTCACCTCTAGTCGCGCGCGCGAGACTTCTTCTTCGGTGAGCACGATGCGCAGGTAGCGGTGACCGGAATGAACTTGGAACAGTTCTTCGCCTTGCTGTAAGAAGCGCCCTGCGAGGCGGTCGTGCATGGGGCTAGCGATGGTTCCGTTGGCATCTGCTGAGAGGCTCATCGACGCGAGACGCATGTTGATCTCGCGTACACTGGCCGTCAGATACGAGATGCGTGCCTGGTGGATTGCGGCCTGAGTTGGGTCATCGAGTTCAATCGCGTCGAGGCCCTCTCGCTCGGCGTCGAGTTCTCCATCCAGCCGCAGCAGTCGCATTTCGAGTTCTGGGTTCTGCAGCAGGCAGAGCAAATCGCCCTCTTCGACGTGGTCGCCGTTGCCTACTTCGATGGTGCGCACGAAGCCGCCGGAAGGAGCGCGCACCGATTGGCGTTCTTGTGGATCGAGCACGCCGGGCGCGACGATGTTCCACGAGATTGGCACCAGACTGCCAAGCAATGGCACTAATGTCAGCGCTGTCAGGGCGACGAGTCGGGCGCGGGTGCGATACTCGGCCGTAGCCTTACCGCTCCAGAGATGCATGGTCAGGCCAATCAGTGGCTTGATGATCAGCGCCCACGCAAACACGGCTCCCAAGAACATGCCTGCCGACGGCCATTGCATGGTCATCAAGCCAGTCAGCATGAATGCGAGGAACAGGCGGTTTAGGAATGCAGCAGGGCCGTAGGTCGCGTAGAGGAACCGTTCGGACTTAGCGTATTTGTCGACTGCACGCGGTTTGCCGAGTGCGATGCGGTTGGTCCAGCCTGTGAAATAGTGCTGGGCACGTTGTTGCAGATTGAAGACGCCAACCAGGTCGCTGAACAGAAAGTAGCCGTCGTACTTCATCAACGGGTTGATGTTGAACAGCACCGTCACCACGCTGGCGAGTGCGATGACGTTGAACGAAAGGTCGTGCACTAAGCCTTCGGTCGTTCCTGCCCAAACCAATGCCGCGATGGCCGCGACAAACGTCTCTACATACATGCCGCCAAGTGCCACTATTGCACGTTGCCGGGCGCCGGGCAGCTTCCATGAGGCGCCGGCGTCGACGTAGGCGCACGGCGTCATCATGATCATCTGCACGCCCATTTCGGGTACGGATGCGCCGTACCTCTTGGCCGCGAAGGCGTGGCCAAACTCGTGCAGGATCTTCAGGCCGACCAACGCAATCCACAGAGCCGGCAGGTTCGCCAGTGACAGCAAGTTGCTGCTTTCGGCGAACATTTCGTCGAAGCGCCCGAGGCATTTCCAGAACACCAGTGCAATCAGGCTGAACCACAACACCAGGCCCGGCCATGCGAATAACCAACCGGTGTAACGCACGGTGCGATCGAGGAACGCATCCGGGTCACCGATCGGAATGCGATGACTCATCAGGATGCGATACCACGGGCCGCGCTTCTGCGCCTGCTTCTCTTGTATGCGATCGAACGCGATGCTTCCGCCCGTGATGGGCAGATGAACGATGCCGATACCGTGTAGCCAAAGCACGAACTTGAAGAAGCCCTGGCGGTCTTCATCCGTGTCTTCGAGCAGCCCTTGGGAGACGATGTTGCCGAACGTCTCACGCAGCGTGCGGTGGCGAACGATGGCGGTTAGAACCCGGTAGTCACTCGACTCGAACGCATGGTTCTGGAAGCTGACAGGGTCGTGTACGACGTAGCGCACGCCGCCGCGCGTTTGCTGGCGCGTTACATGCAGGTCGGAACGCAAGCCGACCCGCAGCGGGCCAAGCACACGCTCGGTTCTGGATGTCTCGGCCATCGATTCTTACAGCCAGAAGTTGAGGTGCAACCAGTCGGTCATGCGGTGGGTGACAACCCACCAAGCAGACCGTGCACCGGCATCAATGCGGGCGGTGCCCTCCATGCCGGGCGGTAGCAGGCCAAGGTCAATCTCGACGTCAGCTTCGCCGAGGAACACGTTGCGCTCATCGAGGATGGTGCTCGATGGCGCGATACTCAGTCTGTTGAGTAGGTAAGTGTGGTCGGGAGCGGCAGCGGATGCGAACTCGGCTTCGATGCATTCGTTAGCGGCGAGCACCAGGCGTTCGGGGATGCGTAGCTCAATCGAGGCGTGGTCCGAGCTGGCTAGTTCGAACAGCGGCACGCCCAGATCCAGACGACTGCCAAGGCGTTCGCGTAGATCGCCTTCTAGAATCAGGCCATCGTTGGGGGCGCGAATCTGAGCTTGCGCGATGCTTGCGTCAACGATGGCAAGCTGCGCTTCGAGGCTGCGCTTCTTGGCTTCATGGACGCGAACCTGTCCTGCCTGGCGTTCTCCGACCGCTTGGTCCACCAAGGCCGACAGCGACTCGATCTCGGCGGTGAGTTCGGCGCGCTGCAAGAAGTCGTCGCTGGCATCGATCGCGGCGAGCAGTTGCCCTTCTTGCACGCGATCACCGGGGCGCACGAACAGCTCTGCCAGAACCCCGGCTCGCGGGCACGCAATGGTGCGGCGGTCGGTGGCCTTGACGATGCATGGCACGGTGAAGGTGTGGTTCAGCGTGCCAAAGGCGAGCCATGAGACCAGCAGCATGATCGAGACGAGGGTGATGCCGAGTCGCACCGGGCCGTGACTGCGCAAGCCCTGCATGCTTTGATGCAGTGAGGCGGCCACGTGCGCACGCAGGCTGCGGTTGGCGGTTAGAGATAGCGGCACCAGTGCGGCATACCCGGATAATTCCTCCTGCATCAAGACGACTTGTTCATGAGTCAGTTGGGTGCCGCCACCTTGGCTCATGGAAATGATGGCGACGGTTTCGCCCATCGCGATCAGCGGCAAGGATGCGACCGGATTGCCTTGTGATTTGTGGCTCCATTGCGCGTGCAGGCGGTAGTCGTTGTCGGTCGCTTCGCTGCTGTTGGCGACGATGGGGCTACCGCGATCGAGGCACTCTTCCATCGCCGCGCGAATGCTCTGCACGCCAGGGTTGCACGGGCGCAGATCATCGACGCCGCTCATTGCCGCGACGTGCACGCGGTTCTTTTGCACGAACCCGACTGCTGCCAACTCTAATCCGTAGCGAGCTTCTAGCTCGGACATGATCCCATAGGCCAGACGCACCGGATGATTGGCGTCGTCAGTCGTGCGCAGCTCCTTACGTTCGGCGGGTCGTTTCTGGGTTGCGCCACTGCCTTGATCGAATAGCAGTGAGACGTAGCCGAGGATGCCCTCGAGTTGCGCCATGATCTGCAGGATGCGCCCCTTGTCGCATGGTGGCATCACGATGGCGGCGCCGCCGGATGGCTCGGCACCTTGGTCATACATGACGATCGTTGCGAGCAGCAGAACGTCCTGGCCGGTCTTTAACCGCACGCAGCGTGCTTCTTCGGTGGAGACCGATTCCCACAGCGCTTGGTTGATGAGGTCGCGATCGTCCGAGCTGAATCGACCGTCGTCCGAACACCATTCTTCGGACAGAACGTTGACCCCGAAGCGTGTGTGCACGACGGCATACAGCGCGCCGATGCGCTGGCAGATGCGTTGCAACGATTCGGCAAGCGCGCGGTTGCTCGGCCGATCCAGGAAGAGCGCGCGCATCTCGCATTGCAGCGCAGTCATGCTGGTCGCGGCGTTGGACTTCTCTGTCGCCGTCGAGGTGTTGGTGGTCTGGTTGCTCACGTTGCCTTAGCTGCTGCAAATCTCGACCGGCTGGGTGAACCGTATGCGTAGTTCGAATGACGCGTCGCTGAGCATCGTGCAGCGATCACAGATTGCGAGCGTCGGGGGGATGTCGAGGATTCGTTGGTCAAACTGCAGATGGAAGACGCTGCCGACCATGACCGGCTTAGTGGCGATGCCAGTCATCGTGGTGGCATTGACTTCACTGCTCTTCAGCACGCTCAACACTTCTTCGCGGTCGCAGGCGTTGCCGGCGCGTATTTCGACGCGAGCTTGCGTGCGCGTTGCCGCTGCTTCGCGAATCGACGCGACGTTGGTGTGGCAACGCATGTCCAAATCGTCGAGTAGATCCTGTTGGTTGCTAGCCGTGAAGGCATCGTCGTTGGTGAAGTTGTGCATCCTGATCTACTTGCCCGCGGGCGTGCTCGGGGTATGTGCTGGAGCGGCGGTGACGATCATTTTGTAGCCGGTGCGCCAGTTAAGATCGGGGTTGTCGACCGTCGCGCGGATCGTGAAGCTGTGACTCGAAGCCGTCGCCTTCGATGAGATGAACTCGATCGTGGCGAAGCGAAAGTCCTCCGGTTTGCGTGCGACTGAGACGCGCACTTGCGTGCCCATCTTGAAGTCGCCCTGCAGTTGGATCGGGCATTCGAACTCGACCCACAGTGGGTTGAGGCTCATGACCTCGACCACCGGATCGAACTTCTCTACAGCTTCGCCGGTGCCGCGGAAGTGCGAGGTGACGATGCCATCAAACGGGCTAAACACGGTGCGCTGCGCGAGCCGCTCTTTGGCTTGTGCCAGTTGGTTCTTGGCCTGGCGGCGTTCGAGTTGTGCTTGCTCCAGCATGACCTTGGCAATGGCTAGCTCATGCGCCTGCTTCTGCATGTCGCGCTCGCTACTGATGTCCTTGTCACGCAGTTCGCTCATGCGCTTCGCCTGTTGCTCGGCGAACTCGAAGGTCATCTTGGCACGACGTTCGAACAGGTCGGAGTTGGCGAGTGCCTCAAGCCGTTCGACCTCGAGTTCTTCGAGGGTGGAACTGAGGCGGAATAGAACGCTATCCGTGGTTACGCGTTCTCCATCCCGTACGGCCAGCCTGACGATCTTGCCAGCCTGCTCAGGCGACACCAGCGCCAGTTTGCTGGGCACGGTGAGCCCAACGAGCGAACTCGGTGGATAGAGCGGTTGGCCGGGCGAAGCAGCGAATAAGGCGGCGAGTCCGGCGGCAGAAAGGAGCGATTTGCACACCATCTACCTTGGCTATCGGCGCGTAAGAACAGTGTTGGCAAGCCTTTTAGCTAGGTGATCGATGGCGTCGGTGGCATGGGCGGGGCGCTCAGTTCTTCTTGCGGCCAGTCTGCGTACCGAAGAATGCGAGCATCGCGCCCCAGATCTTGCCGAGTCCGCGACTGCCTTGCTCTTCCTCCGAGTCGTCGCTGACTTGCCGGTTGTCGAGGTGTTCGTCAATCGAAAGCGAACGGCTGGTCATGCCAACTGGCTGCACTTGCACGGTGACCTCTTGCACGACTCGTTGGTCGCCTGAGATGATCTCGACTTCGAACACCACCTCTTCGGCGGCGAACACCTCGGGCATGCTCACCAGCAGGACCTCACTGCTGTCGTCGGTGACTTCAATTGGGGTGCCACTGACTTGCCTCCATCGCACTGCGGTGGCGGCTTCGGATGCTTCCAAGGCAGTCATCGGCGCGCGCAGTCGCACCGCGTCACCGGCATCTGCTACCACCAGGTCCGCGCTTACTAGTGGGGTGCGAATCATGTCGGTCGCGGCGGCGGATTCTTCTAGCAGGTTGCCTGCCATCATGCTCTCAATCGAGTTCTCCTCGGAGAGTTCGGCCGCGCTTGCGGCGATAGAGCTGTCGGTTTCGAATGCACTCGGGGCTGCCAATGTGCTCGGGCTTGCTGACATCGCGGCGGCGGATGAGTCGAGGTTGACCGCGGCCAGCGAACCGAGTGTTAGTGGTTCGGTCTGCGTCGTACCCGTGTCGTAGTCGTCGTCGAGACCACTGGTCACGGGCGACGCCGTAGCGCTGGTCTTGCTGAAGTCGTAGTCCTGGACGATGACTTCGGGTTGCGTCTCTTTCGATTCCGCTTCGACTACCTCGGGCACCGCCTCGATGAGATCCTTCCTGCCGATGGCCGAGGTCGTCACGGTGTCGGTGGCGTCGCCCTGAATCATGATCGTCACGAATTGCGTGGTCGTGCGGTGGCCGTCGGACACTTCAACTTGGAACGTGACCTCTTGCGAACCAGTGACGTTTGGCGCCTGGAAACGTAGTTGCGGTTGGTCGTCCGCAGGCAGGGTGACCGAGGGGCCGGACACCTGGGTCCACTTGAAGGTCAGGTCGTCGCCTTCGATGTCTTGGGCGCCGACGCCAACCGTCGCGAAGCCGCCCGCGTCGACTTCGTTGTCACCGAAGATTTGCACCTGCGGGCCCGCGTTCGGCGCGACCACGATGTTGACGGTGTCGAAGCTCTTGCTGTTGCCGTCATCCGCAGACACGATGAATTGCAGCACGGCACCATCCGGGGCGTCGGGCGATTCGAACGTTGGCGCGTTGCTGGTGCCATCTTTGAGGTCCACCGCTGGGCCACCAACTTGGCGCCACTGGTAGGTAATGCCCAGGCCCTCGGGGTCAGTGGCATCCGCTTGCAGTTGCACTTCCTGATTGTGTAGCACGACGCGATCGCGCCCGGCGCTGACGCTTGGCGCATCGTCATTGGCCGCGATGCCAACGGTGATGGTGTCGGTCGATGTGTTCGTGCCATCGCTGACGGACAGTTCGAACTGCACCGCGGTGTTGCTCAAGAACTCCGGTGCCGTGAAGTGTGCTTGCGCTGCATTGGGGTTGTCGAGCTCGATGGTCGGACCGCTGATTTGCCGCCACGTGTAGGTCAGTTCCTGCCCTTCCGGGTCGGTGCTGGCGGCACCGTTTAGCGTGAAGGTGTTGCCCTCTTGTATTAGGGCGTTGGGGCCCGCGTTTGCCGTTGGCGCAGCGTTGTCGGTGTTGACGGTGATCGAGACCGTCGACGAACTCGATGAGGTGCCATCGGAGATCAGTAAATCGAACTCGATGTCGGTGTTGCTGACGAAACCAGGGGCGGTGAAGGTCGGCCGTACCGCTGTCGGGTCGTCGAGTGTGACCGTCGGTCCACTGGTCTGGATCCAGTTGTAGGTCAGCGCTTGACCTTCGACGTCGGAGCTCGCGGAGCCATCAAGCTGCACGATGTCATTTATGATGATTGATTGTGGCGCGCCTGCATCTGAAATGGGCGCATCGTTGTCGGCGTTGATCGTGATGTCGACGGTGTCGGCACTGGCAGTCGTGCCGTCACTGGCTGTCAGTTGGAACTGCAGCTGCGTATTCGACAAACCTTCCGGAGCGGTGAAGGTTGGGTT
>JBNMNW010000279.1:0-7968 GCA_051278165.1 Planctomycetota bacterium
AGTTCAGGGACTTGCTCGCTCGGAACTGTTCGATCCCCGTGGTCGCGAACTCTTGCGCGACCGCGTCGTCCAAGTAGGCGAATATGCCTGCCGCGAGTTCCTGGTGCGGGGACGTGAGCAACGCTTGGATCGATTCACGCAAGCCAGGGTTGGTCGGCAGGGACTCAGGCGTGACGTTGCTATAGGAGTAGAGGGTTCGATCGAGAGGGTGTGGCGTGTTCTTTGAGGAGAGCCATCTTGCCGGTAGCTGATTGCCAAAGGCGGCCAGTGCGGCGACCGGCACGCTTTGCGTCGCGTAAGCTCCGGTTGCGTTTGGAGACAGATCGCGCCACACCTCATCGCTCGCATCGCCTGTCAGTAGCGACTCCCATGCATTGGCAAGGTCGGTCGGCGAGTAGTGGTGGCGAACGGAGGATGGAGAGTTCTGCTCAGTCAGGAGTTGGATGCCCTTGCCCTGAATGGACGGTCGATTCACCGGTCGATCTGTGTATGGCTGGAGGTTCGGGTAGCTGAATCCCGAGTGCCGTAGGCCCAATTGATAGGCTTGGCTAAGCAACGGAATCGTCTTCGTATCGCCGGCGCGAACCAGCTCGCCGAAGATCGTGTTGCGCATTCTCGGGTCGATGATGCCCTTTTGGCTTTGGGTCATGACGAGCAGCTTGCGCAAGGCGCTGCGTGCCGGTTCGTCTGATCGGTCCAGCGACAGCGAGCACAGAATGGCATAGGTGCTTTCCGCGATGTGGGGTTGCCGCATCGTGAACTCGGCCACGACACGGCCGGCATCCGGGTGCTCAGAAGTTGCGGCCAACATTGCCAGAGCACCGATTGACTGGTGCTTCGTCTGGGACTCGTTGAACCACGGGATCTGGTTGTCGCCGGTGCATTGCTGCAATACCTGCTCGACCGCTGGCAGAAACTCGGGTGTTGGGTTGAGTCGACTTAAATCGTTGGCCAAGTCCCTCGCTTCGGCCATGTCTGGCAGCTGTAGCAGCAGGTCGATGCGTTGCTTGGGGGTCGCAAGCTGCACGTATTGGTGGAGCCACTTGCAGGTGTTGGATCCGTATAATTGTCCCTTGGCATAGCCCAGCTGCACGAGTGCTTCCACATCAGCTAGTGATGCGACTGTCCACTGCGGCTTGTGCTGGCTGACGAGCTGCTTGACGGCGCTGTGGAGCGGGCGTTCTTCGTTGCGGTTGAGCTTGCCGAGAGTTCGCGCGGTCGTCGCGACTTGATGTAGCCATGCGTCATCGCCGGTCCTCGCGCCGACGAGGTCTAGGGATGGCTTGGCATCGGGGTGGGCTTGGACTTCTTCGAGGAAGATGGCGGATGCCTCGTTAGGGCCATGCTTGAGGAAGTTCGAAAGCAGGTCCCAGGTCGCTTGCTTGCGTCGCTTGTCTTGGTAGTCGAACGCGCGCTTCAGCGTGACTTGGTGCTTGTTCAAGAAGGGCTTGGCGCGCGTGCTGTAGGCCATCTTGCTCCAGCGTCGCGCCAGATCTGTGAGACCCGCTTCGCGCGTGCTGCCATTGCCGCTTGCCAGGCAGGCCGCGATCGCATCGTCGTCCAGACCTCTTAGCCGGTTGGTCGCGTTGAGCCAGACTTCCCCGGTCGGATCGCTGGTTTTGGTGAATTGTTGCACCGCGAGAGCTAGGTCGGCAGCGATGACCATCTTGTTGTTGTAGTTGCCGGTCAAAAACCGCTGCCACGGCAAGGGGCCGTTCTTGGCTGCGTCGAGCAAGAACTGCTGTGCCGGTTCCGTGCCGATTTCCCATAGCTGCCTGATCAAGAACGCCAGCATGTGTTGCTTGATGAGGCGCTTGCCATCGTTGCGGAGGGCTGGGCCAACGTTGAGCTGTTCGACAATGGCTTGTGCCGCCGCACTGTCTAGTTGGCGCAAGCCCGCGAGCAGGTGGTCGGTGTTAGGTTGATCGCCGGGTTGTTCGCGTAGTTCGGCGATGCGCTTGAGGATCGCGCGGGCGCGCTCGATGCGCTCTTGCTTGCCTTGCGCTTCGGCACTCTCGCTAGCGAGGATGAGCTTCGCGTTGTTCGCCAGCTTGCCACCGCGCGCCGTGACCTTCGTCAGGATGACTCGCGCTTCGTCACGCTTGCCTAGCCGCCATAACAGCGAGCCGAGGTTGAATTGGGCCACTGTCTCAACAGCCTGCGGCACGGCGTCCTGATCAAGCAGAGCCTCGTATGCCAGCTGTGCCGCGCCGAGGTCGCCTTCTTGGCGTTCGATCAACTCAGCACGCTGCAATGCGGCAGCGTAGTCCGTGGTTTGGGCGGGGAGCGTCGCAGCTAGGATGGCCAGTGCGAGCGTCTTCTTTAGGTGTGCCTTCATGATTACAATGGACGGCAATTAGGAGAACAACATGTCGCGGACCGCTGGATTCGATGTCGCGATGGTGTCAAGGTCGTGATGGCTCACGCGTCGACGACGAGGCGATAGCCGACGCCGTGCACGGTGAGTAGGTGCTTTGGTTGTTTGGGGTCTGCTTCGAGCTTCTTGCGAAGGTGCAGCAGGTGCGTGTCGATGGTGCGGTCGCCAATCGTTGTGCCGCCCCAGACTTCCGTCAGGAACGTCGAGCGATCGACGACCCGGCCGCGTTCGCGATAGAGCAGTGCGAGCATGGCGGACTCAGTGGGGGAGAGCCGATGCACGTTGCCGTCGCGGCGCAGTTCGTAGGCGGCGAGGTCGACGTCGATCGAGCCGATTGAGAACCGCCCCGTCGGGCTTGTGGTGTCGGTTTCACGGCGACGCAGCAGCGCTTTCACCCGGGCGCGCAGTTCGCGCAACGAGAACGGTTTGGTTACGTAATCATCGGCGCCTAACTCGAGGCCGAGCACCTTGTCACTTTCACTGCTGCGCGCCGTCAATAGCAGGATCGGCGTGTCGCGATCCTGTTCGCGCACGTGGCGCAGGATCTCAAGCCCACTCGGCCCCGGCAACATGATGTCCAAGATCAGCAGATCGAAGCGCCGTTCTCGCAGCGTCGCCAGCGCCTCGTCACCATCGCTGGCAACGGTGGTTACATGGCCATCCGTCTGCATCGCGTCTTGCAAGACGGTGCGGATCGAGGGGTCATCTTCGACGAGTAGCAGTTCGAAGCTCATGGGGCTGTGTTGCTGGGTTGCAGTGGCAAGGTTAGTTGGAAGAGCGAACCGCGTCCTTCTTTCGGGGCCAGGCACGTCAGCGTGCCGCCGTGGTATTCGAGGATCGAACGCGACAAGAACAGGCCGAGGCCAACCCCGGCGATCGAGCCGCTGGCTTCCGCCTTGCCGCGTTGGAACCGGTGGAAGATGGCTTCGCGCTCGTGCTCGGGAACACCTGGTCCATGGTCGCGCACCAAGATCGTGAACTGGCCGTTGCCGTTCTTGGTCGTGACGTCGATGCGTTTGCCGGCTGCCGCATACTTGCGCGCGTTCTCGAGCAGGTTGAGCAGCGCTTGGATGATCGCGCCGCGATCGAGTTGGGCCGTGGCGGTTGCAACACCTTCCTGTAGTTCGATCGCCAGGCCCGCCTGTTGGCCCAGCGGCAGGTAGGAGTTCACTGCCTCACGAACCACGTCGGCGGCGTCTTCTTCGCGCAAGTCGTAGGAACGTTCACCGCGCTCGATCTGGCCAAGGTCGAGCACGTTGTCGATCAATGCCGAAAGCCTCGCCGCCTCGGCTGCCATCATCGCGAAGTATTCACGCTGGCGCTTGGGTTTGACGTCGTCATCGTGCAGCACATCAGCGATCAATCGCATCGCGGCGACCGGCGTCTTCAGCTCGTGGGTGACACCAGACAAGAACTCGGTGCGCGCCCGCATCGCGGCGTTCTCGCGCGCGAGCCCACGCATCGTGGCCCAAACCGTGCCGGCAAACAGCAGCAGCAAGCCAATGCCTGCGGAGAGCACTGCGGCAGGCTTGGTGAACCAAGGTTGCTGCGGCAGTGGTGGTGGCACGGCCCACGCCAACGACGCGACGATGGGTTCCGCTGTCGGGTCGCTATGGAAGCTGACTTCGCCGCGATCGGGAATCGGGGTTAGCTCTAGCGACGTGGTGCGCGAGGTGCCGAGCCCCGGCAACTTCGCGAGCCATAAGGGGGCGACGATGGCGCCCTGTCCAGAACCCGTCTGTGGCCCAGGGAACCACAGCACGAGTTGCTCGCGCGACGTTTGCGAAGAACCAAATTGTGCCGATTGCCGCAAGAAGGCTGCGGCGTGTTGCAGCGTGCGGCGGCGTTGCGAGCACTGCTCTAGAGCTTGCTGGGCTTGTCCCGTTGTTAGGGCGAACTCCTCGAGTCGACGCAGTGTCGCTGTGGCGAGAGCCGTCGGCAAGGCGACGAGTTGTCGCCATCGATCTTCGCTCGGAGGCGTGCCGAGCGCCGCGGACAACAATGTCATTGACGCCAGCGCGCTGGCTACATGCGGATCCCCAAGTGACGCCAACTTGACGGCTGCTAGTGCGGCTTGCCCGCGCGTCAGCAGTTGCTTGGTGCGCTCCAGATCGTCGTCGCGATGCGCAAACCACGCCGCCTTGGTCAGCACCGCCAACGACCGCGAGTCCGTGTCGTCGAGCCGAGTAAGCAACTCGTCAAACAGGCGTCGTGCCTTGGCTGGGTCCTGTTCGACGAACTCAGCTCGTTCGGCTTCGGTCTGCTGCCGTTGCCAATAGGAATCGAGCGGCCGGGCCGTCGATTGGTCGAGCCAACCGACGTGCGCATCGATGACGACTTCGCCGTGCAAGACCGTGAACCGACTGTCCGCGTCGCACAGTTCGAGCACTGCCGGTTGCCGCAGCGCCGACCGCATCGCCAGTGCAAGGTCGCGCGCATCGCGTCGTGCCGCCCAGACCGCGCGGTCGTGGGCTGCATTGCTACTGCGGATCAGGCTCCAGCCGACGACCGCGACGAGCGTGATTGCGGAGGCCAGCGCTACCAGGATCAGCAGTGGGCGCGAGTTGTTGCGGCGGGGTTCGATGTGCTAACGGTAGCGGGCGCCCGGCCCGAGTTGTCAATGAGATGTCGCGGTCGTTGCCGACAGCCCGTTGGCACGCGTGCTACTGGATCTCGATGCGCTGGGCGTCGCGGCATGCGAGCGGTAGCTACGGCAACGTTTCCCACAAGAACGCATAGGCCAGCGCCGACATGAACGCCGCCTGCTTGTTGTCGGCAGCACCGCCGTGACCACCTTCGATGTTCTCGTAGTAGAGAACGTCGTGACCCAGTTCGAGCATGCGCGCCATCATCTTGCGGGCGTGGCCGGGGTGCACGCGGTCGTCGCGGGTCGACGTCGTGAACAACACCTTCGGATACGTCGCGTCCTTGGCAACGTTGTGGTACGGCGAGTAGCGCCGCAGCCATTCCGCTTCGAGCGGTTGCTCGGGATCGCCGTATTCGCCAACCCACGAGGCCCCGGCCAGCAGTTTGTGGTAGCGCAGCATGTCGAGCAGCGGCACCTGGCAGACGACCGAACGGAACAGCTCCGGATACATCGTCGTCATGTTACCCATCAACAAGCCGCCGTTGCTGCCGCCTTGGATGCCGAGATGGCGCGGCGAGGTGATCTGCGAGTCGATCAAGTGGCGCGCAACAGCGGCGAAGTCTTCGTAGCTCTTGTTGCGGTTCTGCTTCAACGCCGCTTGGTGCCAGCGCGGACCAAACTCGCCGCCACCGCGAATGTTGGCGACCACAAAGACGCCGCCCTGCTCAAGCCAGCTCGCGCCGACGGTGGCGCTGTAGTTCGGCGTCAACGAAATCTCGAAGCCGCCATAGCCGTAGAGCAACGTCGGGTTCTTGCCGTCGCGGGTCGCCGACTCGCGCATGACCAGAAAGTAGGGAATGCGGGTGCCGTCCTTCGACGTCGCTTCGCGTTGCTCGACGACCAAGCCGTCGGTGTCGAAGAACGCTGGCAGGCTCTTGAGCTTCTTGGCCGGACCGTCGCCAATCGACCCCATCCACAGGCTCGTCGGGGTCAGGTAGTCGGTGATCGTCAACCAGAACGCATCGCCTTCTTCCTCATCGACGGGCGACGCGTAGATCGTGCCGAACTTGGGCAGGCCCGGAAGAGCTTCTAGCAGCCACTTACCATCCGTGTGGGTTGCGACCTGCACGACGTTGCGCACGTTGTCGAGCACGTTGATCAACAGGTGGTTCTTGGTGCCTGTCCAACCGGCGAGCGAACTGCGCTCCGTTGGCGCGAACAACGTGTCGAACGTGCGGTCGCCGTCGAGAAACTTGTCGAACTCGATCACGAGCAGCGAGCCAGCCGTGTGCTGTTGGCCACTGATCAGCCAGTCGTCGCGCAGCTCGATCAGCAGCCACTGGCGATGCGTCGCGGCATTGGCGCTATCCGGCTTGTCGATCTTGATCTGCTTGCCGTCCTTCAGCAGGAACACTTCGTTCGTGTAGAACGTCATGCCGCGGAACAGGAAGTCGTGTTCGAAGCCCTTCGTCTGGTCGCGCGACACCGACGTGTAGATGTCCTCCTTCTGGCCCTCGGCGACGGTCTTGGCTTCGCTGAGCTTGGTGCCACGCTGCCATTCCTTGGCAATGCGAGGGTAGCCCGAATCGGTCATCGAGCCCGCGCCGAAGTCGGTGCCGACATACAGCGTGTCGCGATCCTTCCACGACGCTTGGGTCTTGGCTTCCGGCAACACGAAGCCATCCTTCACGAACGACTTGCTCGGGATGTCGAACTCGCGCACGACCGAGGCGTCGGCGCCACCGCGTGACAGCGCCAGCAGGCAGCGGTCGCGATCGGGCACCAGCCAAGTCGAACCCTTCCAGACCCAGTTCTCGCCTTCGGCTTTGCCGAGTGCGTCGAGGTCGAGCACGGTTTCCCAGCTTGGCTCGTCGAGTTGGTATTGCTCGAGAGTCGTGCGGCGCCACAAGCCACGTGGGTTGGCGGCGTCTTGCCAGAGGTTGTAGTAGAACTCGCCGCGCTTCGCGACGTAGGCGATCTTGTCGGTCGAATCGAGGATCGACAGCGTGCGCGCCTGCATCTTCCTGAAGCGCTCGCTGTCGGTCAGCGCCTTCTGGCTCTCAGCATTGCGGGCGCGAACCCAATCGAGTGGCTTGTCGCCAAGAACCTCTTCGAGCCAGAGGTAGGGGTCGGCTGTGGGATCGTTCGTGTCAGGCATCGGTTTCTGTGCTGTCCCCATTGCTGCGATGCAGACCGCTGCAAGCAGGGCGAGGAACGCATTCGTGGTTGTCGTCATTGGCGTGACCCGCAACGTAGCCGCCGTGCGTCACTACGGCCATGTTTCCGCGGTGAGTACATCGCTCGGCAACGGCTGTGTTGGCAAGCAGTTGTCGTCGTTCGACTGCACAGCGCCGGGAGCGCGGTCTCAAGTCGGGACGCCTAGCTGTCGAAGAACTGCGCACCCGAATCGCTGCCCTAGACGCGTTCGGTCCCCGTTTGCCGAGCAATGCCTCCATGATGAAGCGATCCAGTTGTATCTGCCTGCTGGCACTCTCTGCGTGCCAGATCGCAGCGCCTACGGAATCGTTGGTTGGCTATCGCGACGCAACGTTTAGGCGCGATCCTGTCGCACCTTCTGTTGCCCCGCGCATCATTGACGACGTCGCGGCCGAGCTGTTGCGGGCGGGCGCCGCGGTGCAAGCAGCCGAGCAACGCGTGCATTGCGAGAACATCGCCAACGTAGACACCATTGGCTACAAGCGGCGCGTGGTTGTCGTCGAGACCCAGCAGGTCGCTGGGCAGGGTGAAATCCAGTTCACGTTGCCGGGCGTGGTTGCGGTTACTCCGGTGTTCACGCAGGGACGGTCGCAGCCTACCGAGCGCAATCTTGACGTGGCGATTGACGGCAACGGGTTCTTCTCCGTCATCCTGGCGGATGGCACGACTGGCTACACCCGCAACGGCCGGTTGACCGTCAGTGAAGACGGCAGTTTGGTGGTCGGGTGGCCCCGCGATTGCTATTGGTCCATAGGCCACGTCTTGACTCCGCAGGTGACCATTCCGA
>JBNMNW010000280.1:0-7931 GCA_051278165.1 Planctomycetota bacterium
TGCACGCGCTGCTCGACATCCTTAACTGCATGACCTTCAAGATCGCACAACACGCCGACGTTTTTGGCGATCGTCAGATGTGGGAACAGTCCACCACTCTGGATGACGTAGCCGATGCGCCGCCGCAGGGCGATGACATCGACCTCGCGAACGTCTTCGCCATCCACGAGCACCTGGCCGGAAGTCGGCTCTTCTAATCGGTTGACCAGTCGCAACGACGTGGTCTTGCCGCAACCACTGGTGCCGATCAGGCAATGCACTTGGCCCGGTTCGATACGCAGATCGAGACCGTGCAATGCCACGGTCTCTTTACCGTTCGCATCGGCGAACGTCTTGCGCACCGAACGGAACTCAATCACACGGCACCGCTCTCAATGTGGTCACGCGCATGAGCAGCACGATCTTGCCAGCTACCCAACGGGTCGCCGACACGCGACGGGCAAACCTCAGCCAGCGCACAGTTGTCGCAATCCGGGCTCTTGGCCAGACAGACGTAGCGGCCATGCAACAAGATGCGGTGGCCGTTGTCGATCCACTGGTCCTGATCGAACAACGCACACAGCGCCTTCTCGACCTTCTCCGGATTCTTCTCCGTCGTCAGCGCCAACCTCTGGCTGACACGCGTGACGTGGGTATCGACGACGATGCCCGACGCAATGCCATAGGCGACGCCGAGCACCAGGTTGGCGGTCTTGCGCGCAACACCAGGCAACTTGATCAACGTTTCTAGATCGCGCGGAACCTCGTCACCGTATTCGGTATGGATCGCCAGGCTCGCGCCCTGAATGGCCTTCGCCTTATTACGGAAGAAGCCGGTGCGATGCACAACCTCTTCGACCTCTTCGCGGGCGGCGGACGCCAATGCTGCCGGCGTTGGCCACTTTGAGAACAACAACGGAGTCACCGTGTTGACGGTGCGGTCCGTGCTCTGCGCGCTGAGGATGGTCGCAATCAGCAACGTCCACCCATCGGTGTGGTTGAGTTCGCACTTGGGGTGAGGAATTGCCGCCGTCAATCGCTCGAGCAGATCGGCACGCGATGGTGCCGGGCCCGTTGGTGCAATTGAGGGAGCCGCCACTTTGGACTTCTTCTTGGTCGCCACACAACGAACGCTACGGCACGCAACGCATAGGCTCAACCGGAAGCCAAGGTCTGTCGACTAGCGCGCGCCGAACAGCGCAGTACCGACGCGCACCATGGTCGAACCAGCAGCGATCGCCGGCTCTAAGTCACCCGACATGCCAAGGCTCAAGGTATCGAGAGTGAGACCGGAGGCCTGGCGCAAGTCATCGCGCAACGCGACAACTCGATCGAACACCGACCTAGCTTCGCCTTGCAATGGCCCCATCGCCATCAAGCCGCACACCTTCAGCGCCGAGCAATCCGCCTGGATGTGATCGAGCAACGCTCGCACTTCGCCTGGCAAGCAACCGTGCTTCTGCTCTTCGTCGGTCGCGTTGACCTGCAACAGCACATTCAATTGACGATCATTAGCGACGAGTTCGCGGTGCAGTCCGTTCGCCAGCTTGACGCGGTCGACGCTATGCACGAGCGCGAGATTGGGAACGCGCACGATGTCGCGCACCTTGTTGGTCTGGATCGAACCGATCAGGTGCCACTGCAGCGCCGTCTCGGCCTGCAACTCGGCCGCCTTGGCGACAAGCTCTTGCACGCGGTTCTCGCCAAACGCGACTTGGCCAGCGGCCAATGCTTCGCGAATGGCATCCGCGGGTTTGTATTTGCTGACTGCCAGCAACTCGACGTCGCCAACATCGCGACCAACTGCGGCACAAGCAGAGGCGATGCGTTCTCGCACCTGCGCGAAGTTGTCGGCGATGCCGCTCACTGCTCGTCCCAGTGACTCGTGAGGGTGCTGGGGAATAGCAAACGGCCACGCCGGATCAGCGCGTCCTTGCCTTCGACCTCGAAGCCGGACAGCAGTGCGTCCCAGGCCTCGTAGTGCTCGGTAAACCGCACCCACGTCGATAGCGCTTCGCCGACGCGCACGTCGCCTTGGTGACGATCGCCAAGATGACGCGCCAACGCGCGCATGTAGGCGGTCACCTCAAGACTGAACGTGGTCGACTCCACTTCCTCAGGTCGGAAGCCAAAGTCCTCGATCAAGCGATCGCGAAACTCATCCGCGACCTGGCGCATCGACGCGCCCAGCAGGACGTCCTTAACACCTCGATTGATCTCTTTAGCGGTAACCATCAGTTTAGTAGCAGAGTTCAGTAGCAGAGTTCAGTAGCAGAGTGGCGCGTTAGTGGCGGAAGTGGCGCTGCCCGGTCATCCACATGGCCATGCCATGCTCTTCGGCAGCGGCAACGATCTCCGCGTCGCGAATGCTACCACCCGGTTGGATCACCGCAGTGGCACCTGCTTCGGCGCAGACGATCAAGCCGTCGGGGAATGGGAAGAAGGCATCGCTCGCGACCACGCAACCATTGGCTTTGTCGCCGGCTTTGTCGACCGCGAGCTTAGCCGAGTCGACCCGGCTCATCTGGCCGGCACCAACGCCGGCGATGAAGCATGCGCCGTCGTCGGCAGTGCGCGCCAACACAATGGCGTTCGACTTGACGTGCTTGCAGCACAGCCACGCGAACGCGAGTGCATGTTGTTCGGCGTCGGTTGGCTGGCGCTTGGTCGCAAGTTTCTGACCTGGCGCTTCGGGCGGGATGTCGGCAGTTTGCAGCAAGAAGCCACCGCTGACCTGACGCATGACGAAGCGATCACCCGACTTGTCAGGCTTGCCACCCAGCTCAAGAATGCGAACGTTCTTACCCCACTTCGCCTTATGCAATTCGGCGATGGCGGCGGGCTCGATGGTTGGCGCAATCACGACTTCGAGAAAGGTCCCGGTCGCCACAACGGCGGCCGCGGTCTTCGCATCGAACGTTCCGTTGGTCGCGAGGATGCCGCCAAACGCAGACACCGGATCACCCGACAACGCCAACTCATAGGCGCGCGGCAAGTCATCGGCGACCGCGGTGCCGCACGGGTTGTTGTGCTTGACGATCACACAGCAGGTGCGATCGAACTCAAACGCCAACTGCATCGCAGCGTCAGCATCGAGGATGTTGTTGTAGCTGAGCGCTTTGCCACCGAGCAGCTTGGCTCCGGCAAGGCTCGGCGCTTGATCACCAATCGTGTAGTAAGCGGCGCGTTGGTGTGGGTTCTCGCCGTAGCGAAGGTCGCTGACCTTCTCGCCAGCCATCGCGACTGTGCTTGCGAAGAACGGCTCATCTGGCATCTCTCGACGTTCGCTGTCAAACCACTGGGCAATCGCCGAATCGTAGGCAGCAGTGTGCGCGTAGGCCTTGGCGGCGAGCTTGCGCAGGAAGTCCTTGGGCAGTTGGCCGTCGTTCTCCGAGAGCAGGCGCAGCACTTCCGGGTAGTCGTTGGGATCCACGACGACGGCGACGTTCGCATGGTTCTTGGCACCACTGCGAATCATCGCTGGGCCACCGATGTCGATGTTCTCGACGATGTCCTGGCGACCGATGCCTTGCTTGGCAACCGTCTCCCGGAATCGATAGAGGTTGACGCATAACAGATCGATCGCATCGATGCCGTGCTCGCCCATCGCGGCAACATGCGCTTCATCATCCCGACGAGCGAGCAAGCCACCGTGCACCTTGGGATGCAGCGTCTTGACGCGGCCATCCATCATCTCGGGGAAGCCGGTGTAGTCCGCCACTTCCTGCACAGCGACGCCCGCAGCCGCGATCACGCGATGTGTACCGCCCGTCGACAGCAACGAAAACCCAGCCCTATGCAAACCGGCTGCGAACTCTGCGATGCCTTGCTTATCCGTTACCGACAACAGTGCGCGTCTCATGGCTTTGCCTCATCCTTCCGCATCTTCAAGTAACCCTCGATGAATGGATCGAGGTTGCCATCCAACACACCAGCGACATCTGAAGTCTCGACTAGGGTGCGCAGGTCTTTGCACATCTGGTAGGGCTGCAGCACGTAGCTACGGATCTGGTTGCCCCAACTGATTGAGCCACGGTCGCCGTAGAACTTGGCGAGCTCTTCTTCACGCTTCGACAACTCCAGCTGGTACAGCTTGGAACGCAGCGCCTTCATGGCTGAGTCACGGTTCTTGTGCTGGCTGCGCTCGGTCTGACACGAAACCACAATGCCGGTAGTCAGGTGCGTCAGGCGAATTGCGGAGTCCGTTTTGTTGACGTGCTGGCCGCCAGCGCCCGAGGCGCGGTAGGTGTCGACGCGCAGGTCTTCCTTGCGGATCTCAATCGTCAAGTCGTCTTCGATCTCCGGCACGACTTCCACCGAAGCGAACGAAGTCTGGCGACGCGCGTTGCCATCGAACGGCGAGATGCGCACGAGTCGGTGCACGCCTTGCTCCGCCTTCATCCGGCCATAGGCGTACGGCCCCTTGATGATGACGGTGACGTTCTTGATGCCGGCCTCTTCCGCCTTCTGGTAGTCCATCTCAAGCACTTCGTAGTCCTTCTTGTTCGCCCACTTCACATACATGCGAAGCATCATCTCGGCGAAGTCCGAAGCATCGACACCACCGGCGCCAGGCTGCAGCGTGACAATCGCGTTCGACATGTCATGCGGACCGCCGAGCATCAACTGGAACTCGAGCTCGTGGAGCCCTTCTTCCAGGATCACCCTGCCGGCCTTGAGGTCGGCCTCAACGGCCTTCGGATCGTCGGCGCCGAGATCGATCAGCACACCGCCGTCCTCGATCACCTGACCCAAACGGTCGATCGGGTCGACAACTTGGAAGCATAACTTCTTTTGTTGAACGACTTTCTGGGCGCGCTCCGGCTCTTCCCAGAAGCCCGGCTGGGACATCTGGTTCTCGATATCCGCTAGTTCGCGGTGGCGGCGAACGTAGTCAAAGAGACACCTTGAGCGATTGGAGTCGCTCGTCGGCCTCTGTCAGAACCACTTTGTGCTCTTGCAGACCCATTTGGCCGAGCACTTGAGCGCTTTGGCGCCAGGGTTTCCAGCGCGACGACGGCTGTGGGACTGGAAAAGTAGAATCCGCGACGGGCACTGCAGGCAAAGGATCGAAGTCGGCGAATCATGGCCCGTCGCGAACTCAGGTGTGCGATTGATGACAACCCACGTGAGGTCGTCATGGCCATACTCGGCAACAACAGCATGCGCATAAGGGCGGGAGTGATGGAGGCTTGCCGCTATGACAAGACCATCGTGAGCACCCTGCGGTCCCATCGGTGGTTCCCCTAAGGCAGAGCAGACAGAACTTCTTCTAGCAGTTCGTAAACTCTCATTTTCAGACACCAGCCAGGACTGTTGGGTCCTGAATCAGCTGGTCAACTCAGCCCCGGAGCAGACGCTTCATGGCGTCCACCCAAGCGGCGCACGCGACCATGGCAGCCGCGCAGTTTGCCCGCGACTCGACATCGCGCTCGAAGGTCTCGGCCAGCAGCTCGAGCAACGGCACCCGCGCGCCGTCGGGAGTCTTGTCGTCCAAGATCTTGACGGCGACTGGACGCACAGCCGCCAAGAACCTTGGACTGCTGTTGCCGTGGCGGCTAGCGAGTTCTGCAATCAGGTTGTCTACGCGATCCATGGGCTTGGGGGCCGCCTGACTGGGCGCGCCGAATAATCCTATCACGCGTTCCGTCAACTCGACTTAGAACGGTGGGCGCCGCGAGGCCGGAACTTCGGTCGCACCGGAGCGCGTCGGGGCTCTAACCCCAAATAAATCTCAATCTGAGGCGGGCCAGATGGGTGATCCGGGCGGGCGCGATCCCGCGTGTTGATGGCAGACGGCTATGGTGAAGACGAATCCGCGAGTCATCGGCGTCACCCGCTAGGCGGATCGCCGCAGACCTGTTCGCGAGTTTCGTCGAGCTTGAACCCACGCCCTGGACCGGCTTTGAGGGCCGCGCCAGGCTAGGCTGACTTCTGCATCACACCGCTCGTTACTAAACGGCGATCGAGCCGCTGCCGTGGTTGACGCCACGTTTGCGAGCGAGATCTTCGGACGACTTGTAGCTCTTCAACTTGTTGTAGAGCGTCTTGGTGTCGATCCCGAGGATGCGAGCCGCGCGAGTCTTGTTGCCAGCGGTCGAGGCAAGGACACGTTGGATGTGACGCTTCTCGATTTCGGCTAGGGGAAGAATCAGCCTCTCCTCAATGGTGTTGTCAGCGATCAGTCGCTGGAGGTCGGAGGAAGATTCGACGAGCACGTAGTCGAACTCTGCGCCTTCGATTCGACCACGCAACTCATCAACCGAGCCACACGTGGAGACCATGCATCCCCATTCAGCGGTGGCTTTCGAAAGCCTCTGAGCGGACGGATCTTGAGCGGAGTAGACGAGCAGACTTTTGCCGAGAGTCATGGTGGATTGTCTCCACCCGTGCCAGTGGCGTTGCGGGTTCGGAACCGCGAACGCAGCGCGGGTGCTTTGTCAGGGGGGTCGTTGGGGGCGGATTGGTTGTTACGAAACGTGGGCGGAATCGTGAGGTTTCTGCCGACATTTCCTAAACGTTCAGATGAATAAGGCCCGGTAGTCGCGCCCTAGACATCTCGCATGAAGCAGTAACCTTCGACGTCCTTTAGGATCGCTTCGTCAGCGCCGAAACCCCGCGTTTACTCAGGTTTGCGCCGAATGAGAGAAATGTGCCCTGACGCAGTGCGAAGTATCACCCGGGTCTTAGGGCTAACATGGATGCCCGCCATGGCCGCGCTGTAATCGCCAACCTTCCTCACCTCGATGCCAAAGTCGTTTCCGATGCGACCAATCTCAGCGCGCGCATCGACATCGAACTCGATGTCCTTCGGAACGTGACACTGCACTGTTCCCTGTCCGGTGCTCAAGGTGATCTGCTTGCCAGGCTTCACAATGAAGACCTGCATGTCGCCTAGACCAGTGCGCACATCGAGGTCGCCCTCGTGGTCAAACGCGATCACGTTACCTTGACCGGTGTTCGCTTCGATCCCGCCCTTGCAGGCCTGAAAGCGTAGGTCGCCGCGCCGGGTCTTAACCTTGGTGAAGGCTTCGCGCCCCATCATGGTGACGTGGCCGTTGTCGGAGACGACGATTTCAAGCGGTAGCTTGGGCGGGATTCGAATGTTGCCTTCATAGGCAATCATTCCAATCACACCTGGCGGCGCGGCCGGACACGTCACCACGAAGGTGCCCGGTTCCTTGGCATCCATCGCACCAGTCAACTCGGCTGCGACCTTCTCGATGATCGTCAGTTCTTCTGCCGAACCGGCATCGCGACGAACCCCACCCTCCCAAGTGACCTCGTTCTGGTTCGCACCCGCCAAAACTGTCGCGAGATCTAGGGTGCCATTGGTCATCTCAATGCGGATCTTTTTGACCTCAACACCGAATGGCAGGACCCCCTGGGTTGTCGCGACAGAACGGTGGGCGCACGCTCCCATCAGGCTGGCGAGCAGCAAGGCTCCGATAACATCGCGTGCGCGACCGACAATTAGGCTCTTCATGATTGGATGACGTAGGCCGAAGATCGTTTCGAGGCCCGTTTTTCGTCGCAGTTGGAGTTTCTACGCTGCCCTGCCGTCCTCAAAGGTCTATCCCCTGTCGATAATGCCCTTATTGGCAGGTAGTAGCTGACGCAACCGAAACCGCCCTCTCCCATGGCACAGTCCAATAACGAGTATCAGCCAGACCCGATCACGATGGTGGCCTACCATCGCGCTCTGGCCGATCACGCGGACAGCCTGAAGGCCTACGCAAGTCGCCTGTTAGGTGACCCAATCGCCGCAGAAGACGTCGCCCAGGATGCGTTTCTAGCGCTCTTCCGCCACCTCAACCAGGTGCCAACCGCCGCATTCCGGCCGTGGCTATTCCGCGTCGCGCGCAATCTCTGCCTCGATCAGCTCAGGCGCCGCAAGTTCAAGATGAGCCTGTTCCGCGACCTGCAAAAGGACGAAGACCATCCGTTCACGC
>JBNMNW010000281.1:0-7831 GCA_051278165.1 Planctomycetota bacterium
CCGTTCACGTTCTTGTAGCTGCAGATAGCGCATAACTAGCGAAGCCGGCGCTGGCTCGTTACCGTTTCGCCCAATGCAAGCTCTCGAACTTCGCGTTGGTTCTCTCATTCGCTACGAAGGCCGGATGTGCACCGTCGTCTGGTGGAACATTCTTCGCAACGATCGTCGCCAGTTCATCCAGATGCGCATCAAGGACCTGCAGTCGGGCCGCATCCAAGAGCTGAAGGAGCAGTCGGACTCCAAGTTCGACACGCTCGAGAAGGAAGAGAAGGAGATGTCGCACTCCTACACCGACGGCGAATCAGAGGTATTCTTCACGCCAGATGGCAATGAGTTCCGCTGCCCAAAGGTCGCGGCCGAAGACGCCCTGAAGTGGCCGTCCGACAGCTACAAGGCCGTGTTCGTCGACGACGAACTGGTCACCGTCAAGCCACCACTATTTGCGTTCGTCGAAATCACCGAGACGACCCCACCCATCCGGGGCGTCGGCTCGGGCACCAAGGAAGCCACGCTAGCCAACGGCATGACCATGAAGGTCAGCCAACTATGCGACGTCGGCGACAAGGTCAAAGTCGACACCGAGACCGGCGAGTTCAAAGAACGCGTCAAGGGCTAGCCCCACCAACCTGTGGTTTGAACCGGGTACAGTACACAGGTCAGGACCTGTGTACTGTACCCGGTTCAAACCACAGGTTGCGTGACGCTGCGCGTGACGTTCGAGTAGCCTGCGCGCATGCCGTCGCTAGCTGTCCTGCTTGTCATCAGCCTGGTCGTCTTTTATCTCGCGCACCGGTTTTATGGCCGGTTGCTGGCGAAGCTGTTCGGGCTGGATGCGGCGAAGGTTACGCCAGCGCACGAACATGAAGACGGTAAGGACTATGTGCCGACTAACCGGTTCTACCTGTTGTCGCAGCACTTCTCCGCGATCTCTGCGGCCGGACCGATTGCGGGGCCGATCATCGCAGCGATGTGGTTCGGCTGGGGCCCGGCGTTCTGGTGGATCATGCTCGGCTGCATCTTCATCGGCGCGATGCACGACTTCGCGTCGCTGGTCGGTTCGGTGCGGCATGGCGCCTGCTCGATCGCCGAGATCCTGAGGAGCTACCTCAACCCGCGCAGCTACGCGGCGTTCACGCTGTTCATCTGGCTCGCGCTGATCCTGGTCGTCGTCGCCTTCACCGACATCACGGCGAACGCGTTCGTCAATGCGCTCGATGTTGCGATGCCCAATGCTGATCCTGGCACGGCCGCGCCGCGCGTGCGGATCGAAGGCGGTGGCGTGGCCTCGAGTTCGATGATGTATCTCGGCCTCAGCTTGCTGATGGGCATCGTCGTCAAGCTTTGGAAGCCACCGCTTTGGCTGGTCACAATCATCTTCGTGCCAGCGGTCGGCGTCGCAATCTGGGCAGGCCCACACTTGCCGCTCACAATGGTCGCGCCCGGCGACATCCCTAACCTGTATTGGGCATGGGGCATCCTCGCCTACTGCGGCGTCGCATCGATGTTGCCGATGTGGCTCTTGCTGCAACCGCGCGGCTACCTCGGCGGCTTCTTCCTATACCTGACGCTCGGCGGCGGCTTCCTCGGTCTGCTGTGGGCGAACCCCGAGATCAAATGGCCGGAGTTCACGTCGTTCACCGCGGACAACGGCTTGCCAATGGTGCCGTTCCTGTTCATCACGATTGCGTGCGGCGCATGCAGTGGCTTTCACGGCCTCGTGTGTTCTGGCACGACCTCGAAGCAACTCGACCGCGAACCCGATGCACACCTCGTCGGCTACGGCGGCATGCTGCTAGAAGGCGTCGTGGCACTGCTGGCCTTGGCGTGCGTGATGCAGCTATCGACCGACTCCGAACTAGCGACTGCTGGCCCGGACAAGGTGTTTGGCGTCGGCGTCGGCTCCTTCCTCCACGAGCTCGGCATCCCGCTGCAGTTTGCGGTCACGTTCGGCATGCTCGCGTTTGCGACGTTCGTCTACGACACGCTCGATGTCTGCACCCGACTCGCCCGCTACCTGTTTGTCGAGTTCACCGGTTGGCGCACGAAGACCGCCGGCGTCGTCGGCACGGTGATCTCGCTGGCCGTGCCAGCGTGGTTCGTGGCCGAACGCATCACCGACAAGAGCGGTGAACTCGTTCCCGCCTACAAGGTCGTCTGGCCTCTATTTGGCTCCATCAACCAACTACTGGCAGCGCTAACCCTGGTCGGGCTTTCACTGTGGCTTGCCAAGAGTAAACGCGGCATGGCGGTCCGCACCTTGGTCGGACTACCGATGCTGTTCATGATGGGCGTAACGATCACGGCGCTGGTATTCCAGATCGCCAATGGCGCCAACACGCTGCTGATCACAATGGCCGTGGTGCTACTCGCGCTGGCTGTCTGGATCACGGTTGAGGCGGTCATCTCGCTGTGGCAAGGCCGACCATCCGACCAGGAGAACGAAGATGCTGCGTAGCCTTACGTCCCGGTTGACGACCTCGTTGACCTCTGGTCGCTTAGGAGCACTGCTGGGCGCGGTCGCGCTGACATCTGCACTGGCAGCGCCAACCACAGCCCAACAGTTCGAGAAGGCGCGTCCGAAGGATCCCAAGTTCTTCCCTGTCGCCGTCTGGCTGCAGTCACCGCACAACGCACAGCGCTACCGCGACATTGGCGTCAACCTCTACGTTGGCTTGTTCAACGGTCCAACCGAGGCACAACTGCAGGCTCTCGACAAAGCGAAGATGCCAGTCATCTGCCACCAAAACGAAGTTGGGTTGGCACATCAGGGTGACACCATCGTGGCTTGGATGCACGGTGACGAACCGGACAACGCGCAAGGCCGTCGGCTGCGCGGTTACAAGCCACCGATCCCGCCTCACGAGATTGTCGCAGGCTTCGAAGCGATGCGAAAGATCGACAAGCGTCCGGTGCTGCTCAACCTCGGCCAAGGTGCTGCATGGGACAGCTGGCACGGCCGCGGCGAACGCACCAACCACCCCGAGGACTACCCCGAATACGTCAAGGGCTGCGACATCGTCTCGTTCGACATCTACCCGGTCACCCACACGCACCGGGACGTGAAGGGCAAGCTGGAGTTCGTCGGCAACGGCGTGCGACGACTACGCAAGTGGACCAAGTTTGAAAAGCCGGTCTGGGCCTGCATCGAAACGGGCCACATCCACAACGCGGCGATTCGTCCGACGCCGGCACAAGTGCGCACCGAGGTGTGGCAGGCGATCGCTTGCGGCGCCGACGGCATCATCTACTTCGCCCACGAGTTCGCGCCGAAGTTCATCGAAGCGGGAGTGCTCGCGCATGACGATGTGCGCACCGAGGTAGAGAAGATCAATCGAGACGTGCTCGAGTCGGCAGCGGTGCTCAACAGCCCGCAACTTCGCGATCTCGTCACCATCAAGGTCGGCGACGCCGAACACGTCGCGGTGCGCGCCCATCGCTACAAAGGCAGCATCTACCTATTCGTCGCGTCGCTACAAAACCAACCGAGCGCCGTGCACCTCAAGATCAGGGGGAAACGATCTGGCAAGGTGCACGCGCTCGATGGCGGCAAGACCCCACCACTACGTGAGGGCTTGCTAAAGCTCGAACTCGACTCATATGGCGTCGCGCGATACCGCATCGGCCGATGACTCGCAATTCAGACGAGTCGCAAATCAGACGATTCGCATCTCAGGCCGACACGATGTCGTCCTGAAGTCCAGCAGCAGCATCGATAATCTTATCGATCTCAACAGGCCCAACACCGGCCCATGAGAGCGTCGCCTGCAAGTGCCCAACAACCGCTAGGAAGTGCTGCGTAGAAATACCAAGCCCCGCATGGGCCTGCTGCATGTCGCGGCCCTGGTATACGTTGGGACCACCAAGAGCTACCGATAGAAACGCGACTTGGTGCGCCCGCTGCTTAGCCATGTCCGTGTGCACGAACATTGGCGACAACAACGGGTCCGCCAACACGCGTTGGTAGAACTCGTCAACTACGACTAGCAGTGCCGCCTTGCCGCCAATCGTGTCATAGAGCGCCGTTGTCTTTACCATTACCTGCCTCCACTTTGCATTGCCGGACCATTCCGGTAAGTGAGCATCGACGGCGACAGCACAACGACAACACCGCAATAGTGCGTGGCCCTGACGGGTCAAACTACGCCAGGGAAACACCGCAGGGCCACACCTTACGGGACAACGCGCAGCGCTACTTGATGTGCGGCGCAGCCAGCTTGCGGGCGAGCTTATTGAACTCAGCGACATACTGAGTCCGAGCCGTCTCGAACCGTTCAATCTCAACCTTGATTGCCGCCGACAACTGCGCCGCCACATCACGCTGACCATTAGTCGGACCAAACTCCGCGCGGTTCGTTGCCGACAACACGCCAAGCAACTTGTCGGTCAACTTGATCGGGTAGTTGAGTGGATCCTGACGGCTCTTCGACTTGGTTTGGTAGAGAGTCTCTTCGATTGACGTGAACTCATCGTTTGCCGCCGTCTCGACGGCCTTGAGTTTATCGAGATTCTGACCTTCGTCCATGCGCGCCACGGTCGTCGCCATTTGCGCGCGCAGCGAACGAATGGTCTCGATCGTTTCATGCGCTTCGGTGACGAGCGCATTGCCGTCGCGCACCAATCGGTAGCGCTCTTGCAGTTGAGCAATCGTCGCGTCCGTACGCGAATCCGGGTTGATGCGGCCAACGACGGTTTGCGAGTGCTCGCCAACGGTGACGGTGACGGTGTAATCACCCGGCGCCGGACGAGCCGCACCACCGCGGCCGCTCCACAGGATCATGCCTTCGAGGATCTTGGCGCCCTCTTCCTTCCAGGTGATCTCGATGTTGTTCATGCCGCGAGCAACCTTCAGGGGCTTCTCGTCCGCCTTGTCGTCCGCCTTGTCGTCGGCCTCGCCGTCCTCGTCCTTGCCGTCCGCATCCTTACTCTCAGCGCGCTTCTTTTTGTCAGCCTTCGAGGTCGGCTTCGCGACCACCGGTGCGCTGCTGCGCGAGTAAACGACCTTGCCGTCGACATCCTTGACCTCGACGGTCACGAGCTCTTCGAGCTTGGTCTCTTCGTCACCAGCAACATAGAAGCGAACGTGCATGTTGGTCGCCGGATTGACGCCTTCATTCTTGCCACCACGACCGCGGCCGGAGAACTGGTCGACTGGCACCGGCGTGAATACGTGCAGGTCCTTTTGCGCCAATCCCGCATGCAGTTGGCGCACATGCGGCAAGCCATCGAATGACCAGAATGCGCGTCCCTGGGTCGCGGCGACCAATTCGTTGCCGGCGACCACTAGGTCGGTGATCGGCACCAACGGCAACTCGTTGGCTAAACGCTGCCAGCGCCGGCCGTGGTTGTAGCTAAACCAAACCGTTCGCTCGGTGCCGCAATAGAGCAGCCCAGCCACCTTCGGATCAGGCCGAATGCAACGCGTGAACCAAGCCGGGTCCAAGCCACCAGTGATCTGCGTCCAGGTCTTGCCGTAGTCGACCGTGCGGTAGAGATACGGACGGAAGTCGTCGAGCTTGTAGCGCGTACCGGCAAGGTAGGCGCCGCCTTCGGAATGCGGGTCGGCGGCAATGCAGTTGATCTGCATCCACTCCGGCATGGCGGGTGGCGTCACGTTCGCCCACGTCTTGCCAGAGTCGCGCGTGACATGCACCAAACCATCGTCGCTACCACTCCAGATCGTGCCCGGCTTGATGCCTTCGTCGACGGTGAAGATCGTGCAGTAGTACTCGACGCCGGTGTTGTCTTGAGTAATCGGACCACCACTCGACTTCATCTTGCTCGGATCGTTGCGCGTCAGGTCCGGACTGATCGGCTGCCAACTCGTGCCTTCGTCTTCGCTCTTGAACAGAACTTGCGCACCAGTGTAGAGCACGCCTTCGAAGTGCTTGGACCACAGGATCGGGAAGTTCCACTGGAAGCGGTAGCGCATCGCTTCGACACCGGCACCCATTGGGTTATCCGGCCAGACGTTGACCGTGCGCGAGATGCCTCGACGGTGATCGCGACGCGTCAGGTGACCGCCGTAGCTACCGCCAAACACGATCTCTGAATCACCCGGTTTTGGTGCGATCCAGCCGCTTTCGCCGCCTGCGGTCGATTCCCAATCATCCTCACCAATGCCACCACCGGCGCGACTACGAATGCGCACCGTGCTGTTGTCCTGCTGGGCTCCGTAGATGCGATACGGCCGCGCGTCGTCCACGGTGATGCGATAGAACTGCGCCGTCGGCTGGTTTGCCTGCGTCGACCACGTCTTGCCGCCATCGTTAGAGATGTTGGCGCCGCCGTCGTTGCTCTCAATCATGCGCTGCGGATTCTTCGGATCGATCCACAGGTCGTGGTTGTCGCCGTGCGGCGTGCGAATCGATGAGAACGTCTTGCCGCCATCGGTCGACCGGTGCGCTCCGACGTTCAACACGTAGACCGTGTCCTTCGCCTTCGGGTCAGCGAAGACTCGCGTGTAATACCACGCACGCTGCCGCAATTTGCGCTCGTCATTGATGCGCTCCCACGTCGCACCGGCGTCATCGCTACGGAACAAGCCGCCTTCCTTCGCTTCGATCTGCGCGTAGAGACGCTTGGGATCGGCCGGCGATGCAACAATGCCCGCAATCCCCAACGGCCCCTCGGGCATGCCTTCCTTGTCATGCAGCGAGTCCCACGTCTCGCCACCGTCGCTAGACTTCCAAACGCCCGAACCAGGACCGCCAGACTCGAGCGACCACGGCGTGCGGATGGCGCGCCAGGTCGTGGCGTAGATCGTATCGGCGTCATCCGGCGACAGGCATAGGTCAACCGCGCCAGCATGCGCGTTGACGAACAGCACGCGCTCCCAGGTCTTGCCGCCATCCTTGGTGCGGTAGACGCCGCGCTCTTCATTCGGACCCGACAGGTGCCCCATCACTGCGGCGAACGCAATGTCTGGATTCTTTGGGTCGATACGAATGCGACTGATGTGACGCGAATCCGCCAGGCCGGAGAACGTCCACGTCTTGCCCGCGTCGGTCGACTTCCACATGCCGCTGCCGCTCGACACATTGCCGCGCCACGTCTTCTCACCACCACCGACGTAGATGATCTTGCTGTCGCTCGGGGCGACGGCGACGGCACCAATCGAACCACCAAACGAACCGTCGGTGATGTTCTTCCAGTTCTTGCCGGCATCCGTGGTCTTGAAGACGCCACCGCCAGCCGAACCCATGTAGTAGGTGTCATCGTCGCCGATCACGCCACACACAGCGGCGCAACGGCCACCGCGAAACGGCCCAACCAAGCGCCAGTCGAGCGAGTCGAACAACACCGTCGGCACCGGACCGGGAGGGTCCGTAGCGACCGACCGGTCTTGGGCAATCGGGTCTTGAGCAAATAGGCGCTGAGCCGGCAAGCATGCCAACAGCGTGAAGAACAGCACGGTACGACGCGTATCCATGCGAGCAGTTTGTGCGACAAGCGCAGCACTGCCAACAACCTTGACGGCAGTAACGCGTGCCGAACGCGGGAAGTACTGGTTCGTTACCGATGCGTACGCACAGCCGACATCGATGCGCCCTTATGCCAGCCGAATACTATGCCATCCGAATACTGTGCCAGCTGAATACATCGGGGCACATGCCAAGCTCAACAGCGAACCAGAACAAGATGAACTAGACACCCGATCGTCATCATGATGGTGTCGCCAGACGCGATACGGCTGAAGTGCCGGCGTTCGTATCGCCTCCCCGGCCCCGGCGGCAAGCTGCTAGGCGTAGTCTGATGGTGCCGAAAGATTCGGCGTTCGCTCGCCCGATGACGATTAGACGGTGACGGGCCTTTGCGCCCGATAACTTGCTCG
>JBNMNW010000282.1:0-7802 GCA_051278165.1 Planctomycetota bacterium
AAGAAACAACAACTTCGCTCGCCAGCGGTGACAGGAATCCGCTGCGGCATCTTTGGCTGTGGTGCGTGAGGACCATTTCTCGCTAGGAATGCTGTCACCGGCGGCGGCCGAAGTTGTTGTTTCTTGTCCAGGCACCGTACCGACAGTTGGGTGGTGGCTTGCTGGTGCGGGTGGTGCCATCCTGGGGTGATGAGCAGTCAGGACTTTATTTGCCAAGAAGGCGCCTTCGGGGCGCACAACTATCACCCGCTCGAAGTTGTCATCGAACGGGCTCGTGGCGTTTGGGTCTGGGACATCGAGGGCAAGAAATACATGGACTGCCTGGCGGCGTATTCGGCCGTCAACCAGGGCCATTGCCATCCGAAGATTATCGACACTCTGAAGCAGCAAGCCGAGAAGTGCACGCTGACGTCACGCGCGTTCTACAACGACCAGCTCGGCCCGTTCTATCAACAGCTCAGTGAGCTGCTTGGTTATGAGAAGGTGCTGCCGATGAACACCGGCGCCGAAGCCGTCGAGACCGCGATCAAGGCGGCGCGGCGTTGGGGATACCGCAAGAAGGGCATCGCTGCTGGCCAGGCCGAGATCCTGGTGTTCGATGGCAACTTCCACGGCCGTACGACGACGGTGGTCGGGTTCTCGAGTGACGAGGCCTACAAGGCAGACTTTGGTCCGTTCACGCCGGGCTTCAAGATTGTGCCATACGGCGACCTCGCCGCCGTCGAGGCTGCGATGAACGGCAACGTCTGCGCGATGCTGATCGAGCCGATCCAAGGTGAAGCCGGCATCATCAGTCCGCCCGCGGGTTATTTGCAGGCGCTGCGAGACCTCGCGGACAAGCACAACTGCCTGCTGATCTGCGATGAGATCCAGTCGGGCCTCGGCCGCACCGGCAAGTTGCTTTGCTGCCAGCACGAGAACGTTCGTCCCGACCTCGTGATCCTCGGCAAGGCGTTGTCCGGCGGCGTCTATCCGGTCTCCGCCGTCGTTGGCGACGACAAGGTGCTCTCGGTGTTCGAACCAGGCAGCCACGGCTCGACCTACGGCGGCAACCCGCTCGGCGCGGCCGTCGCCCGCACGGCATTGTCGGTGCTCGTTGACGAAGGCATGGTCGAGAACTCGCGCGACCTCGGTGCCTATGCACTCGAGCGCCTGCGCAAGCTCAGCTCCCCGCACATCAAGGACGTGCGCGGCCTTGGTTTGTGGATCGGCATCGAACTCCACGCCGAGACCGGCGGGGCGCGCCCGTTCTGCGAGGCGCTGCGTGACATGGGCATGCTCTGCAAGGAGACCCACGACTACGTGATCCGCTTCGCGCCGCCTCTGATGATTAGCAGGGAGGACCTCGACTGGGCACTGACGCAGCTCGAGGCCGTGCTCTCGGCCCCGGTGCCCGCTGCTAAGTAGCCGAGCTAACGAGACGGTCGCGCCTACTTACGAACGCACGCCTGCGGGCCTGTTCGCTGTTGGCATAAAAAAACACCTGCTCACGCCCGAGGCGTGGCAGGTGTTTTTCGTTCTACACGGTGCGCACTAGGTTGCGACTGCCGGAGGGTGTCCTACTCAATAGTCGCAGTTAGCAGGTCATGCTAACAGCGACCTACTTGGCGGGCAGGATGTGCTGGCTGACGAGCTTCGTCATCTCGAACATCGTGACGCACTCCTTGCCACCAAAGACGGCCTTGAGGGCGTCGTCGGCGAGGATGTTGGTGCGCTTGTTTGGATCCTGCAGATCCTTGCCCTTGATGTAGTCCCAGAGCTTCTTGGTGATTTCGCTGCGCGGAATCGGCTCCGAGCCCACGATCACTGCAAGCAACTCGTCCGGCTGGACGGGCTTCATCAGGGCCGGGTTCGGCTTGCGCTTCTTCTTCTCGGGTTGTTCTTCAGTGCTCATGGAGATTCGAGGTTGGTTGGGAGAGTCGGGTGGGGGTTGCCCGTGCTGAAGGCCTGGGAAGGCGCTGTCGGACCGGGAGTGGGTTACCGATGATGGCACTCCACGGCTTCTGCACAAGCGGGAAGGTGATGTCCTGACGCGATTACGGTCCGGCCGTAGTCGTTCGGCCCACCGCGCTTACTACCCCAGGCGGTGCCCGGTAGCTCCCGTTGTATGGGAGGAAGGAAACTCCAGCCGTCCCGTCATGATGGGCAAATGCGCGTTCTTCAGGCTCTGTTGTTCTTGGTGCTTTCTGGCGTGACCGGCGCCCAAGACCCCTCTCCGGCGATGTGGTATGGCCAACCTGCCAAGAACTGGAATCAGGCGCTACCGGTCGGGAACGGCCGTCTAGGGGCCATGGTGTTCGGCGGCACGGTCACCGAACGCATCCAGTGCAACGTCGATTCGCTGTGGGCGGGCTCCCCGGTGGAGCGGGACCGGTTGGGGGCGAAGGCGCACCTGGACAAGGCCCGTGAATTGCTCTTTGCCGGCAAATACCGCGAGGCTGGCGACCTGGTCCAGAAGCAGTTCATGTCCGAACGGTGGGTGCGCAGCCACCAAACGCTCGGTGATATCGAATTGACGTTTGCTGGGCATGAACAGCCGACGAACTACCGGCGGGAGCTCAACCTGCGGGATGGCATCGTCAAGGTGACCTACCAGGTGGGGGAAACGACGTTCACCAGGGAGGTGTTCGCGCAAGCTCAGAACGACGTGATTGTCGTGCATTTGACGGCGGACAAGCCGGGGGCGGTGAGCGTGCAGGCGACGATGGGGCGCAAGGGACCGGTCGAGGTGGCGGCCGACGGCCACATGCTGGCCATGACCGGCCGCGCGAACCAAGGCAAGCAGCACGAGGGCACATCGTTCGGATCCGTTCTGTGGGTGATGCATGACGGCGGAGATCTGGCGGCGGCGACCGTGGATGGGCCCGCGCTGCTCGTCCAGAAGGCCAATGAGGTGACGTTCTTGTTGGCGGCTGCTACCGACTTCGAGGCGCTGCGGGCGGGCAAGGCCAGCAGTCTGAGTCCCAAGCTCGAGGCGCTGATGGACATCACGCTCGCCGAAGCCATTGGCGTAGACCATCTGCGCCGTCGTCACGTCAGCGAGCACCAGGGCTGGTTCGACCGCGTGGCGCTCGATCTTGGTGGCCATGACCAGCGCGTCTTGCCAACCGACGAGCGACTCGCGCTCGTCAAGCAGGGCGGTTCTGATCCGGACTTGCTGGCGACCTACTTCCAGTTCGGTCGCTACCTGCTGATCGGCAGCAGTCGTCCCGGCACCTTGCCGGCCAACCTGCAAGGCATCTGGAACCAGCACATCGATGCGCCGTGGAACGCCGACTACCACATCAACATCAACCTGCAGATGAACTACTGGCCGGCCGAGACCTGCAACTTGTCCGAGTTGCATGACCCGCTAATCAAGTTCACCGAGTCGTTGGTGCCGGCCGGTCGCAAGACGGCGAAGGAACTCTACGACTGCCGCGGCTTCGTCGCGCACCACACGACCGATGCATGGGCGTTCACGTCGCCGATTGGTAGCACGCATTGGGGCATGTGGCCGATGGGCGGCGCATGGTGCACAGCGCATGCGATGGAGCATTGGCGCTTCGGCCGCGACGTCACGTTCTTGGAATCGCGCGCCTGGCCGCTGCTCAAGGAATCGGCGCTGTTCTTCCTCGACTACCTGGTCGAGCACCCGCGCACCAAGAAGCTCGTGTCGGGTCCCTCGATGTCGCCGGAGAACTCGTTCCAAACCAAAGCAGGGGTCAAGGCGCACGTGACGATGGGGCCGGCGATGGATCAGCAAATTATCTTCGAACTGTTCACCAACGTGCTGGAAGCGGCGCGAGAACTGTCGATCGACGATGCATTCACGAAGCAGGTAGCTGACTCATTGTCGCGCTTGCAAGGTCCGCAGATCGGCAGCGATGGTCGCTTGCTCGAGTGGCACGAAGAGTTCGAAGAACCCGAGCCCGGCCACCGCCATATGTCTCATCTCTACGCGCTGCATCCCGGCTCGCAGATCAACAAGGCGGAGACGCCGGCGCTCGCCGAAGCGTGCCGAAAGACGCTCACTGCCCGATTGGCCAAGGGCGGTGGTCACACCGGTTGGAGCCGCGCATGGATCATCAACTTCTATGCGCGTCTAGGCGATGGCGAAGCGGTGCAGAAGAACCTGCAGTTGCTGTTGCAGAAGTCGACGCTGACGAACCTGTTCGACAACCACCCGCCGTTCCAAATCGATGGCAACTTTGGCGGCACGGCGGGCATCGCGGAGTGTCTGGTGCAGAGCCATGCCGGCGCGATCGAGTTGCTGCCGGCGCTGCCGCCTGAATGGCAGGATGGTTCGGTGCGTGGCTTGTGCGCCCGCGGTGGCTTCGTGGTCGACCTTGCTTGGCAGCAGGGCACGCTGAGGCAGGCGACGTTGCGATCGCGAAGTGGCCAGCCGTGCCGCGTTGTCGGTGCCTTCGCCGTCACGTGTGATGGCGAAGTCGTAATCAGTGAACTGGCCGATGGCGTGACCTCGTTTGCGACCAAAACCGCTGCTGTCTACGTCTGCACGCCTCGCTAGCTGGCTGCCGCTGGCAGGCTTTGCCAATTGCGCCCACGGCCAATTGCGCCCACAGCCAGTTGCGCCCACAGCCAGTTGCGCCCACGTTGAACAAGATCTGCGGCGACGCTACTCGCCGTTTGCGGGCGTGTTCTTGCGCACGGCAACGTCTGCCATGTCGAGCACGGCCAGCAGCACGTTGCCAATGGCGATCGTGCCGATGATTGCGATCAGGGCGCCGAACACAGGGGTCGAACCCAAAGGGGTCGCCGCCAACGTCGTGCCGCTCATAGCGTCCATTTGCAGACCCATCAGAATGAGTTCTGCAAGCACCAGGATCACGATGCCGGTTTGGATCAGCATGCGTGTATTCGGGTAGACCGAGCCGCGACGAAGCGAGTTCAGGCGATCGATGTCGATCTTCGCTTCCGGCGTTGCATGCGCGCCAGACTGCGACCCGTTGTCGGCCGGCTGCGCCCGCGCCTGACTTGCCTGACCTGCCACTGGTGCAAGCTCGAATAGCTCTGTTGCGGGCATCCAGTCATTAGAGCCTTCGCGTTGCACTTCGCTGCCTCCCGTGTCGCGCAGCACTTCGCTGTCGCGCGGGAATGCTGAAGAGTCGATTGCCGGACGCAGGTCCTTCTTCTTAAACGGGCCTTGGTGACCCGTCAGGGACTTGTGTCGCAGCCAGTAGCCTTCTTCCATGCACGCAATGGTAAGCGCGATTGCGAGTATGCCGTGAAGAAGCCATGCATTCTCGGGCGCCATTTCTTAACAAAGAGCAACTCCCACGACAGCCTGAGCCAGCAGCAACTCGGCTCAGGTTCGGACTCGAGCCGCTGATCGCCGACCGTGTCCAGCTGGCTGTCGTCGCCGCTATTTGCCTGCGTGCAGTGCGGCGACGATGCGGGTTGGCATCATCTCGCCAAAGCGTTCCCTAACAGCGTCACACTCGGCAACCGCGAGGATCAGTGGGTGGCGTTGCAGTTGGAATAGCGCCAGCAAGCTACCGCCGCGAAGCCTACTGAGCTCGCGACGAACGTTTGGGTCGTTGATCGCTGCCTGTATCTCCGGCAGGTCGCGGATGCCTTCCAAATCGAATGCGTGCGCGATGCAGTGGTGATCGGCTGTGTCGGCTTGCAATATTTCGAGCAGGGCCTGGACTTCGTTGCTCGCGTTGCCGACGACCGGGACGTGCCGGAAGAAGCCGCGATGGGCGATTGAGCAGAGGTCGGCGATCGCTGCTTGCACGTCGCCCGCAGTGCTCTTGCCTGCTTGCATCGGGGTTGCGACGCATAGCGGCAACAGCAGCCAGGCGGCAATTGCCAGGGAACCGCCGATGATGGTGCCGAGCAGCCCGCCGAAGGCACGGTTCACGGTTCCCAGTGGTGTCGATGGTGGCTTGGCGGCGAACAGCTTGGCGGCGAACAGCTTGTGGACAAGCAGCAAGGCGAGTGTGGCCGCGATGGTGCTCGCGATGAATGGTGTTAGCAGCCCAAGCGGCCAATACCAATTAGCGTCCAGTGCGGCGCGTGCGGTGGCCCACGCGGCGGTGCCGGCGGCGGCATACATTAGCAGCCACCGCCCAAGTCGTCGGCCACCGAAGTGTCGACCGACAGTCGTTCCCGCGGCGATCAGCAGAACGGTCAGCAGCACGACGCCTAGCTGTATCACGAGATCAAACATTAGATAGTGAACAAGGTATCAGGTTTGGCGTGATCAGCGTTGCTCGCGGACCATCAACCATGAGCGCTTGATGGTCTCCGAGCCTTCGTGCCACGTGCGGCTCTGGTAGCTAGGTAGCGCCGCCAACGCCTTCAGGGCCGGTTCGAGGTTCGTCCAGATCAGGGTCGCCTGCGCGGTGGTGATTCGTTTCGACTGCGAGGCCCAGCGCAGCACGTGCATCGCATCCGTGCGCAGCAGCTTGCTGAGCGAAGCGATGTTGATCGACGTCGCACTGCTCGCGCCCTGCTTGAAATCGATGACGGCCGCTTCGGCTTGCGGTGATGGTTGCATCAGCTGCTGCGCGTGCTCGGGAGTCAACGCGAACAGGATGCGATCGCCGTTGATCAGAAAACATGGCTGTAGCCAGTCAGGCGTTGGCAGTTCGTAGCGATAGAGAATGCCGTTGGCCGTCTTCGTGCTGGTCGGTGGCGGCAGGCTGCCGACGCTCCGGCCATTCTGTTCGGCGGCACTCTGCAGCATGCGTTCGACTACGGTGCGCATGCGACCGAAGGCGGTGAGCACTTGGTCGGTGTCTTGCACGCGCCACATGAGTGCCAGGCGTGGCACGGTGATGCCGTGTGCTGGGTCAAGGTGGGGAGCGAGTTCCATCTTGAACGTGTCGTCGAGCAACAGCAGCGACTCGTGCTGCTCGATTGCCGGTAGCAACACGGTCTGCATGATGGTGTCGAGATCGGTCAGGTGTGGCGCGAACAGCGTGCGCGCCTGCTCGAACTCGGTGAAGTTGGCGCGCGACATTTGCGGCGCGATGGTCTTCTCGAAGTGCTCCATCATCACCCCGGACCAGTGTGACCAGCGCTTGTACCACTCAATAGTCGGTTCGGCGCGTGAGGCATACGCAACGGTTGGCGATGCACCGGCCTGCGCGAGCAAGGTCAGCGGCTTCTTGCTGCTGGCCTGGTTCTGTCGGGCATCGATGGTCAGCGACTCAAGACCCTGGTTGCGATAGGTCGCCTTGAGCAGTGGCGCCGACTCTGCAGTTGGTCCGGTGAGTTCAAACACCATCGTGCCGATGTCTTGCGCGAACTGTTGGTTGCCTTGCGTGTCCGGCAGGATGGCGCGCACTCGCTCGGCCACGGCATCGGCTTCGTAGCTCGTTTGCTGCTGCAGTCCGGCGGAGATATAGGTCGTCAACAGCGGTGTGTCGCTGCGCTCGCGAATGCGGCGGAACACCGGCAGGCTAGCTAGAGCAGGTGCTTGGCCTAGGTTGCCCAAATGTTCGAGCGTGTCGCTGACGGACAACAGCAAGTAGCCGTCTCGCATGCCGAGCGCGATCGTGATCTGTTGGCCGGCAACCCACTCGATAAACGCGTCAGCGTTGTCCTTGGTGACGCCGGCTTGCTCGAGCATCGGGCGAAGGTTTTGCGCGGAGCCTGCGGCGTCCTTGACGGTCCAGGCGCGGAACCCGGCCGGCGCCGCCGTTGCTTCGATGACTCCGGGAAGCATCTGCGCATACGGCGTGAGATTGGCGAGCAACGTCTTGGCACGATCGAGGTCGCGGTCGCCGATCCGCATGCCGAATACAACTGGGGGCACACGCAGTTCGTTGCCGTTGGCTAGCAACGCCTCG
>JBNMNW010000283.1:0-7767 GCA_051278165.1 Planctomycetota bacterium
GACGTCGCGCTCGCGAAACCTACGCGGTCGTGACTTGGCTGGTTAGCTTTCGTTCGGTGCCATACTCACGCACCTTGTCAGTCAAGCGTTTGGCGCGCGCTTCGATCGCATCGAAGCGATGCTTAGCCATATCCATTGGCTCAAACAGAGACGCAACGAAGCCAAGCCCAAACGCGCCGGCCGCCAGCCACTCTTCGCAGTTCTCTTCGGTGACACCGCTGGTTGGGAATACTCGCAGGAATGGTAACGGGCCGCGCAATGCCCGTAGGAAGGCAGGGCCGTTGGCTGGACCAGGGAACAGTTTGACGAGATCGGCACCAGCCTTGTGCGCGTTCATCATTTCTGTCGGTGTGAACGTGCCAGGAACCGATACCAAGTCGTGCTGACGACAGAACGTGATGATTTGCGGGTCGGTGACGGGCGACACCAAGAACTGCGCGCCGGCGGCTCGCGCTTGCTTGGCGTCCTCGACCGTCAACACCGTGCCGACGCCGATCGTCAAGTCGGTGCCGTCATGCTTGGATTGCGCGCACAGGTCCGCAATGTGTTCCAGGCAATTGGGCGTGGTCATCGTCACTTCGACGATGCGGAAACCGCCGCGGATGGCGGCATCGAGCGCCGGCCTGACAGCGGTCTTGTCGTCCGTGCGCAGGATCGCCGAGCAACGGTGCTCAGCGAAGCGATCGAGAACGGCGGCGCGGGGAGAGGACATGGTCCGAGTGGGCATGATCCGTCGTGGTTCGTGGTTGGTTGGGAGAGCATTGGGCAGGAGTGCTGCCCGGATCGGAGCATAGAGCGCGCACCGATCACGCGCGACGGATACGTTACGAAGGTGCACGACTTGCGGAGTTTGGTTTCGGTGACGGCACGATCGATTGTGTCGGCTTTACTGTGCCTTGCGTCGCTGGTGGCGCAGCAGATGCGCATTCCCATGGGCGATCCCGAGGGATTGCCGGCAACGGCCAGCCAAATCGAGCGGCACGGCATCACGTGGACCTTTGCCGACGAACATGTGGTCGGCAGGTATGCGAACGGCGACCCTTGGGTTCTCGGCCCGGTCGAAGTCATCCGCATTGAGCCGGTGACGGCGGCGACTGCTGGTCGAACGCGCCATGGTTCGATGATCAATCCGGACCCGAGCTTGCCTGTGCAAGGCTACGACAGCGAATTGTATGGGCCGGACACGCTGAAGCGATACGACCCTGATCTGAATGTAGCGCTCGGCGTCAGCAGTGTGAAGCCATGCAAGTTGGCGCCGCAGCAGAGTCTGGTTTCGGTCGAGAGCCGGGCTAGTAGCGCCACGGCACCGACCCTGCAGAAGGCGGCCGTGTTGACGTGCGTTTCGACCTTGCCGGCACCGGATTCGTTCCGCCCACCGTACGTGAAGGGTGACAAGGCGATGCCATACCGCGCCGCCGATCTCGACTTCACGACTCTGCAGACGTTGTCACCGATTGGCGATCTGCCATTGATCGAAGCCATTGCCGAGCGCTTCGACAGGCTGTGGCTGGACCATGTGCCTGAATGGATTTCGCGCTACATGCATCCGGCGGACAACATGCCAGACTACGGTCGCGATATCGCGTCGTTGGTCGGCAGCGCTGGGCTGATGCTCAACCTCGACTATCCGGAATTGCGCAAGCGGCGACTGCTCATCTCGCTGGTGCAGGTTGGCATCGACAACCATGCCGCGTTACGCGGTGGCTGTCGTTGGCAGGGCATCGGTGGCCATGGCCACGGCCGCAAATTGCCGATCCTGATCGCTGGTCGCGTGCTCAATGACGAGCGCATGTTGAACATCGGTCAAGAGTTTGAATCGAAGACGGTCAAGCAAGGTGGCAAGGGCGCGTGGTTCGCGGAAGACGGCCAGACGTTCTATGTAACCGAGACGTCGCCCGGCGTCTGGAATTGGGGCCACGGCAACTACACGGCGGAGCACGATGGCTTGCCGGAGTGGGGGTTCAGTCACAGCGATAATCCGGAACGTGACGATTCACGCTGGGATGCCAACCCCTACCGGCGTTGCTGCACGGGCAATGCGTGGATGGGGCAGGCGTTGACGGCGCGCATGATGGGTTTGCGCGGTGCTTGGAACCACGACCCGTTCTTTGACTACGTCGATCGCTATGGCCAAGTCGTTCACGAAGAAGGCTGGCACCTGTCTTGGGTGAATTGGCACCCGTTGTTGTGGGCGGCGTATCGCAGCAATTACTGATGGCTGCTAGCGCAGTGTGATCGGCACGTGGGTGCTGGATCTTGCGGTGACGGTGACCGAACGGGTGACGGTACCGTGTGCTTGGGTAGTGACAGTGAGCGTGTAGATGCCTGCCGGAAGTATCGTTGCTAGGCGGTTGGTGCTGATCGACTGTAACGTGCCGGGCATCGAAACGCGCATGGTGCCCGTCGTATCCCTTGCGATCGTTTGCGGCGTGACATCCTGTCCGTTGCTCGCCATCAATGAGAATGTGCCGCCGACGCGTGTGCGGTTTTGGGTGAGCACATCTACATCGATCGTGCCGCCGAACGTGATGTCGTAGCTCGTCACCAAGCCCGCGGCGGGGACTTCGACAGTGTGTTTGTTTGGCAGTGAATACCTACCGTCATTGCCGCTCTTGCTGTCGCGTATTGACAACTCATAGTTTCCTGCCGGGACAAGCAACTCGAATGGTTCGTTGCCATGTTGGCGCTGTCCCGAGAGCGTGATCGGGGCGCCCTCGGGTAGTGGTTGCCAGACGAAGGTGGCGTTTTGAAGTGTCGGTTTGCTCCGTAAGTCGATGCGCACCTTGCTGAGATCACGTGCCTCAAGTTGCAGCTGCACCGAGGTGGGGCGACCAATGGTTGGTAGGGCGGTCCAACCGGAGATAGAAGCGTTGTGGCGAGCACGGATACGCGTGGCTTCTGGCTTGAGTGTCACTTGCAGCGCGCCTTCGTGATCTGACTTCCATGTGAAGGTCTCGATGTCGATGGATGCGCCGGCCACTGGTTCCCCGTTGTGGACGACGTGTATCGTGAGCAGTTGTCCTGGAACGATCAGCGCAACCCGTCCCGGTGCCGTCGTAACTGCCGTTGGTTCGCCAGCGAGCATCAGCGGCTTGTCTGAAGTCACTTGCACCATGAATTGCTCGCCCGGCGTGAGGTGCAGCGAAAACGTGCCATCAGCGTCTGTGTGAGTGAAGGCTCCGGGCACGACTTGCTGGTGCTGTGACCAGTGAAGCTGGTTGTGCCAAGCCGGCTTGGTCGCCTCGGATAGTCGCGCCGCGACGATCACATTCGCGAGTGGTTGGCCGTTGGCGAAGGTGACGCGACCGGTGACGAGACTGCCTGTGCCGAGTTGCAGTTCGGGCAGGTCGCGCGGCGAGCGGAACACTGCTTCCGTCGTTAGCGATGCCGGCAGCCAGTCCGCCCGTGGCCGTCGCCCATCGAGCATATTGAGGTTCTCTAGCGACCAGAGAGGCAGATCAGCCAGTACGAATGTGGACTGCTTGGCTTCGCTAAATGACTTGAGTCCCGCAGCGGTTGCATCTGCAACGATCAACAAGGGAATACCTGGCCGCACCTGAAGTTTGTAATGGCCATCGGGTCCTGATTCTGTTCTCGCCAGCAGCGGCTCGCGAGGTCCATTGGCATCGAACGTGAACGCGCGGATTCGCGCGACCGTGCCAGCGCCATCAGGAGCGAGGACCCGGCCGCGCAAGTTGGCCATGGCATCTACCAAGACAGTCATGTGGCCGGTGCGTTGCAGGGTCGCCGAGCGATGATGTTGATCTACAATGCGGTAGTTGTCATCGCGCGCCGTTAGTCGCATGTGTTGCAAGCCCGGGTTGCGCGCACCCGGCGGCGGCAGGAATCGGCAAACGCCTTCGCCGTCTACTGTGCCGTGAACATCGAGCCGATCTTCAAAGGTGATGCGCAGAGGTGCTGTCCATGGAACGGCGGGTTTGATACCGATGAGCTGCACGGTCCATTCGTTGGCAGGGTTCGCCGTCGTCTCGTTCGCGGGCAGTTGTTGCCGCTCGGCCTCGGACGCATCATTGTTGGCGCCAACCTGCGAGCCGGTCGACTGGCCTGGTGCGGCTACGGTTTGATGCGAACGATCACCGCTCCGGGCAGGTGGCGTGTCTGACGTCTGCGATTGCCACCAAAGCACGGCCAGCACCGCGACCCCTAGCAGGGCAAAGAACGTGACCCGAATCGTGACACCGTGACGGCGTGAAGTTGTTGTTTGTTGTCCAGGCACCGTACTAACTTTGGGTGCGGCCGTGGGGGTGGGCTTGGTCGTAGACGTCGCGGAGGCGGCCGATGGAGACGTGGGTGTAGATCTCGGTGGTTACTAGGCGGGCGTGGCCGAGCAGCTCTTGCACGGTGCGGAGGTCGGCGCCGCGGTCGAGTAGGTGGGTGGCGAAGGAGTGGCGGAGGCCGTGGGGCGTCAGGCGGGATTGCAGGTCGGCTTTTTTGGCTCGCTCGACGACGGTGTTGAAGATCCAGCGGGCGCTGAGGCGCTTGCCGCTGCGGTTGAGCCAGAGCGAACCGTCGTCGCAGCGTTTGGCAGCACGCAGTAGTTCTTTGCGGGCGGGCAGCCAGGCGTGGATGGCATCGAGGGCCTGCCGGCCAAGCATGGCGATGCGTTCCTTTTGACCTTTACCAACGACGCGCACGATGCCTTCGTCGAGGTCGAGCGCCTGCATGTGCATGGTCGCGCACTCGCTGACCCGGCAGCCAGTAGAGTAGAGCGTTTCGAGGATCGCTTGGTCGCGACGACCTTGGGGCGAAACGTCGAAGGTTTGGCTTAGCAGCTGGTCGACTTCCGGCGACGTCAAGAACCGCGGCACGCGCTTCTCCGCCTTGGGGCCTTTGATCAATTTGGCCGGGTCCTTGTCGATGTGGCCCTCTCGCTGCAGCCAGCCAAACAAGCCGCGGATGCTGGCGAGCTTGCGTGACACGCTGGTCGCCTTGAGGCCTTGCTCTTCGAGTTCAACGAGGTAGCGGCGCAGCTGCAAACGTGACACTTCGTCGATGGTGCGGCCCGATTCTCCCAACCATGCGGCAAACGAACGCAGGTCGGCACTGTAAGCCCGCAGCGTTGCCGGGCTCTTCTGCCGCTCATTGCGCAGCCACACCATGTACATGTCGAGCAGTTCCACGTTGAGTCGCCGCCAACAGACTGGCACACTCCGCCGCCCTTTGCATGCTCTACCTCGGTGAGATCGCGTCGCTTCTGACCGCCCTGTGTTGGCTGGGCAGCAGCCTCGCGTTCGCAGTGGCGGGGCGAGAAGTCGGTGCCCAGCCGCTCAACCAGTTCCGATTGTATGCGGCGTTACCCTTTCTGGTCGTGCTCGGGTTCCTGTTGGTGGGCCAAGGTTGGCCGACCAACGCGTCGTTCGAACGCATTTCGCTGATCGGTCTGTCCGGGCTGTTGGGGCTGGTGATCGGCGACTACGGGTTGTTCCACGCGCTAGCGACGATCGGGCCGCGCTTGGCGTCGGTGATCATGGCGCTGTGGCCAGCGTGCACGGTTGGCATCAACCTGCTGCGCGGCGAGTCGCTGACGACTGGCCAGCTGCTCGGCATTGGCCTAACGGTGGCCGGGGTAGCGATGGTGCTGCTCGGCAAACGAGAAGGGGCATGGCGTTCGGACCTGACGGCGCGTCAATGGCTATGGGGGTGTGTCGGTGCCTTGGTCGGAGCACTTGGCCAAGCCAGTGGCTTTGTGATGGCGGAGATTGCGATGACCGAAGGGCCCGACATGCCGTCCGGCATGGACCCGTTGTTGGCGACGATCGTGCGCATGTGTGCGGCAACGATTGGCATGCAGATCATCGTGTGCGTGCAGCGACGACCGTTCGCGATGGTCAAGATCCTGCGCAACAAGAAGGCGCTGATTGCCGCATGGATCGGCGTGGCCTGCGGGCCGGTGCTCGGTGTCTGGATGTCGATGGTTGGCGCCGCGCGATCGCAAGACAGCGGCGTGGCGGCGGCGCTGATGGGCACGACACCGATCCTCATGCTGCCGGTCGCAATGTTGTTCTACAAAGCGCGGGTCGGCCTGCTTGGCATCTTGGGCACGGTGCTCGCGGTGGGCGGCGTCGCGGTCATCTTCCTGCAGCGAACGTAGCGTCGCGCGGTTCCTGTAAGTGCCCGCCGACGATCGGCCGGCAGAGCGTTGATGCTAAGAGTCTGCGCCACGGGAGAGCAAACTGCCATGCACGCACCCTTGACACCATGTCGGCCCGCCAAATCCTCGCCGAAGCCACCGATTCGACTGCGTTTCGGCGAACCAACCCGGTGCGAACGTCACGCACCTGGTCGATTCGCCTCCCGTGACGCAGACTCCTAGGTCCTACGGCATCGCGCCGACCAGTGCGCGTTCGCGGGTATACGACAAGCGAATCGCCCGCAAGGCCAGCAGCACGAGCATCAGGGCGGCAAGCGTCATGCGTTCGCCGATCAGGATCGTCAGCCAGCCGCGCTTGGGCAGGCCGATGCCGTCTTCGAGTAGCAGCAGACTCGCTTCCGCCTGCTTTATGAGCACCGAGTGGCCCATGATAACGCGGTGTAGCAAGCTGGCCGGGACTTGATGCCGGAGGAACGCCCGCACGTGGTGCAGCGACAGTTGCTCCGGCGCACCGATGGACTCGATGATCGCCACCGCATCAGCCGTTGCCGAGATGTCGGCGGCAATGGAGTTGACGGAATTGGAGTTGGCGTAGGTGCAGAAACCGCCCGGTCGCGAAAACGACGCGGCTCGTGATTGGCTGACCCAGTGCCGCATCAGCAGCTTGTGCAACACGTCGCGACGCAACCATACGATGTCGCGTCTGCCGAGCCGTTCTAGCCATCGCACGCAGCCGCGCGCTTGCTGCAGAGCGTTGGTGTTCTCGTTGAGGTCGGGCCACGACCGGTCGATGCGTTGCACCAGGTGTTCACGTTCTTGGCCATTGAGCTCGCGGCTGGCGAGCAGGCAGTCCAACAAGAAGTCGTCGCGGTTCGGTAGGCGCAGCGGGCCAGAATCGGCCAGCAGATTGGCTAGTTTGGTGGGGGTCGTACTCTTCCTGGCCAGTTGTTGCAGTTGCTCGCGATCGAGCAAGTTGAGGCGAACAGCTGTTGACCAGACCTGGGTGTGCACGTTGTCCGCGTCGATCTGAACCTGTTCTGCTAGTTCGGGGCTCCACGGCTGCGGCGGAAACTCCTTGGCTTCGATAATTGCCTTGGCGAGACGTGCGCGCACCAACGGCAGCGGTAACGGCGCGGCGCCGGTTGCGGCCAACGCTTGCGCCAGATCAACGGCTTGTGACCAGTTGCTCGTGGTCTCGGGGTCGAGCGAGAGGTTGGCGAGATGGCTGCGCACGCGGGCTTCGGTATCACTCGGCAGTTTGAGCGCGGTGGCGCCGAGCAGTGGCAGAACCAAGAACAGGATCATGCCAAGGCCGGCGTCGAGATGCCGCGATTGCACCACGATCAGCAGGCCAGCGGCAGCCGTGCCCAGGCACAGCACCCAGCCCACTCCGTAATGACCGAAGGCTGAGTCGCCGTCGAAGACGATCATGCTGCCGAGCCATGCCCAGCAGCCAAACACGGCGGCGAGCAGCAGCATGATGACCACGCGACCAGTGTGAACCGAGCTAGAAACTCCCGAGCGAGCGCTTTGGCCGATGTGCCAGGTCATGGTGAGCATTGCGAGGATCAGGCAGAGGGTGATGAGGTGGGTCGCTGCTGCGCCGCCACCGACGAAGAAAGTCACGATGGCAGCAGTGCCGAGCAGGCTGCCGA
>JBNMNW010000284.1:0-7711 GCA_051278165.1 Planctomycetota bacterium
CCGCATGGCGGCTCGGGCAGCGGCTACATCCAGACCATCACCGGACAGCGCAAGTGCATCTTGGTGCCGAACAGTGCCTTCGCTTGGGACTACTGGACTGGTTTCCCGTGGCTCGGTGAGCTCTACCCAGACTCCCTGGCGTCGTCGTTCTTCGATACCTCGGTTGGCGGCACGGCTCGCGGTAACCTGCAAGCGGGCACCGGCGGCGATCAAGCGTTCCAATTCCGCACGAACGTCGCATACGCCGTGTCGGGTCGATTGGCCTACGGAACCGCGCTCTACGACAACCACCAGCGAACGTCTTCGAACGGTTGCTCGGCGTTCTTCAATATCGGCACGTCGGCGAGCCGTTTCTGTCACGTGTTTTCCAGCGGCAACGCAACGCTGACGTCAGTTGGTCAGGAAGTCGCCGACAACTACAGCATGACCATGCCGTTGACGGCGCCGGTCAGTCGACCGTTCCAGCTCAACTACAGCGGCAACGGCGGCGATCACTGGAACTACCCACCGTACTCGACGCGCTACACCGGCTCTCTCTACGAGACCTACTACACGCACGGTTCCGGGGTTGGCTCGGGCCTGGTCAAGTTGACCAATCCCAGCAATACGAGCGCCGGCTACATTGTCGTCAACGGCATCGATGCGGCTATCGAGTCTGGCACGACGTTCATCGCGAAATGGGCCGTGTTGTCGCTCGCTCACTCATTCTTCGAAGCCGGCGATACCAGCAACACGCTGCGTATTCCGCAGCTGGCGCGCGTCGAGATTGCGTCGCCGACGGACATCACCGAACTCAACGATCCGAGCGAGATCGCCGTCTTGTTCGGCACGACATGGACGCGTTGGGACGGCCTGCCCTACACGGAAACCGGCACGTTTGCCGAGGATGAGTCGCTGCTCGAATACTCGATCACCTACTCCAACGACAACGGCACGACGTGGCGTTTCGTGCAGGACGACTCGATCACAAAGATCAGCGAACTGCCCTCCGCCAGCATGTATTTGGTCAGTGACATGGCGATCGGCGACGAAACCTACACGTGGGATACGCCCTCCGCGGACTTCCCCGAAGGCAGCTACCTGCTACGAATCGAGTGCTACCGAGATGGCGCGCAGACTCACTACGCCTGGCACCAAAACAAGATCTTCATCCAGCGATGAGTGCAGTCATGAACAGCCAATCTAAGAAGCCGTCCGGCGAAGCCGGTTACAGCATGATCGAGCTGGTCATTTCGTCAGTCTTGCTGGCGGGAATGATCTACGTCGTGACGACGTTGACGTTGAGTGGTGGGCAGGCCCAGGAGTATTCGCGGCGGCTGAATCGTGTCACCGAGATCACCCAGCAATTGATCGATGATATGCGCCTTGAGCTGGTCTCGTCGGCGCGCATCTTCGGCAATGACGCCGAAGGCACCGCGAACCTGGCGGCTCTCGACCTTGCCGGTGCTCCGATACCGCTGGCCGGCATATTGCTGCCAACGGTTTCAGCCAACGATACGGTTAACACCGACACGGTTGGCGCGGAGATCACTGGCAACTCGATGTTCTTCGCCAAGCTGGCGTGGAGTGATCGCTACGTTTGCACGAGCACGAACGAATACCTCGTCGATGTCTATCGCTGGGTGTACTACTACATGACGCCCGAGGATGGCGGCCCGGATCCGAGTCACCCGATCGGCCTCAACATCGTGCGCGTCGTCAGTGAGCCGCTCATCGATGCGGCTTCGGTCGATCGCATCACCGATCCGATTGATCAGGCTGAGGTGGCCTTGCACTTGGTCAATGCCACCGCCGATGCGAATGGCGTGAGCCACGATCCGGCCGAGATGCTGTGGGTGCGCGGCGGCATGCCAGCAGTCGCCGGCACGTTCCGTCAGATTGACTCGAATGACGGTTCGCTGAACTCTACCGCGATCTATCCGCGCGCCGATCCGTTCGTGGTTGCCCGCTCGGACCAAACGGTCAATGGTTTGCTCAGCTACCGTCACCACTCGGTCGCCAGCAACTACTCGCAGGGCAGCTTTGGGGTTGGCCGCTACGGGATCATGACCAACGCCGGTGAAGGGTTCCCGCACGGCTTTGAGATCCAGGTAGTGGGGCCGAGCGCGGCGCGCCAAGTGCTCATTCACCTGGTCAACTCGAGCACCCAGAGATCGGGCCGATTCGCTTGGTGCGACATGCAGGTCTCGGTCGACGCGCGCGATCTGTAGCTCGGGGCTAAGCGGGGTTGGCTTGGTTGCCGAACGCAGATGGCCCGCTCAAAGCGCTTTCTGCTGGGCATGGCCATGGCTAGGTGTCCTTGATGCGCATCGGTCTGAATATGCAGGATCGTGCATGTTATGATGATTGGTTGGCTTGAACTTTCGGTTTGACAAGATATGTGATCGATCGTGCATCCATGGGTTGACCCAGGGCGCTGAGCTGTCGATGATGCCTCTGCATGCACGATCGCGCATTCCTGGATCAGCTTGGCCATGATCTTCGCCACCGTCGCATTGCTCTTGGCCTCAAGCAGGTTGAGCTAGCCGAGCTGGCGGGCTGCTCGACGAGGTTTGTGCACACTGCCGAGGCTGGCAAGGCGACCGTTCGGCTCGACAAGGTGCTCGCGTTGCTGCGGGTGCTAGGTCTGCGGCTGCGCTTGGAGCCCAGTGGCGGCGAACCGCCAGACCCTGATGCGGCAGCGGCGCAGGCTCGGCGAGGTGAGTCGTGAGCGATGAGGCCTACAAGTTCGTTGAAGTTGCTGCCGTGCTCAAGGCCGGCCGCCGCGTCGCGCATCTGATGCGTGAGCCGACCGGCGTAGTCTTTGCGTATGAACCCAACTACGACGGACCGGCGGTCGCAACAACGTTGCCGGTCGGTGGGGCGCCAGTGCGCCATGCGGGTGGCGCACTGCCCCCGTTCTTCGCAGGGCTGTTGCCTGAAGGTCGTCGTCTGACTGCGATTCGTCAGGCGGTCAAGACTTCGGCCGACGACGAACTGTCCCTACTGCTAGTCGTTGGTGGTGATTTGGTGGGCGATGTGAGCGTTCTGCCGGACGGTGATTCCTCGCCGTTCCCCGCAACCGAAGTCGCGGGCTCACTGGACGACATTGTGTTTCGAGAACTATTCGAGCGTGCCGTTGGGCCAAGCATCGCCGATCGAGCAGGTCTCGCCGGTGTGCAGGACAAGGTCTCCGGCCGCATGATCGCGCTACCGGTTGCGTATGACGACGCGGCATGGATCCTGAAGCTAGATCCGCCGGAGTATCCAGGCTTGGTCGCCAATGAAGCGTTCTTCCTAGCGGCGGCGCGTCGCAGTGGTCTGCGCACCGCCGACGCGAGCATTGTGCGCGACAAAGAGGGGCACGCCGGGCTATTGGTTCGCCGCTTCGATCGGTTCGCGGTTGCGGGCGAGTTGCGGCGGTTGGCGCAGGAAGATGCGTGCCAAGTCTTGGGGCGCTATCCGGCGGATAAATACCGCATGACTACAGAAGAGGTGATCGCAGGTTTGGCCGCGCGAACCGGCGCACCAGTCGTTGCCGCGCGCAGCTTGTTGCAGCAGTTCGCGTTCGCCTATCTGACTTGCAACGGCGATGCGCACGGCAAGAACTTTTCCGTCTTGCACAATGGCACCGAGTGGCAAGTGGCGCCGGCGTACGACCTGCCGAGTACCCAGCCGTATCGCGATGACACCATGGCGTTGGCTATTGGCGGTAAGCAGCGTGAGGACATTGGTCGCGCCGAGTTCGTCGCCCTCGGGAATGGTTGCGGCGTGCCTGAGAAGGCGGTCGCACGAGTCCTTGATGAGCTGATCGCTGCTGCGCCAGTTTGGCTAGGCGACCTTGATGCGCTGCCGTTCGACGAGCGGCGCATCCACAAACTGCGCAAGGCGTGCAGCTACCGTTTAGCTCGGCTGCGTGGCTAAGCTGCGCGCCGCGGCTAGGCTGCCGTCCGCCGGCAATCGCGCGGCGTGGCAGTCAGCCGTTCCGCTACGCTTTTGATATGGCCGAGAACCCTCTGCTCGAACCGATCAAGCGGCGTGGTGTCGCGATCCTTGATGGTGGTTTGGCCACGGAGCTCGAGTCCCGCGGCCACAATCTTGGCGATGCGCTTTGGTCGGCGCGCTTGCTGCGCGACGTTCCGGAAGCGATCTCGGCAGTGCACGCGGATTACTTGGATGCCGGCGCAGACTGCATTGTGACGGCGAGCTACCAAGCGAGCTTCGATGGGTTCCAGCGCGCCGGCATCGAGCGAGCAGAGGGGGAAGCGCTGTTGCGGCGGTCGGTGGCATTGGCTCTCGCTGCGCGCGGCGATCGCCCGGCGCTTGTTGCCGCGAGCATCGGGCCCTACGGCGGCGCGCTGGCCAACGGGGCCGAGTTCACGGGAGACTACGGATGCGGAGAGCAGGAGCTGTTCGAGTGGCATCGTGAGCGCTTCGCTGTGCTGGCTAGTTCGGGAGCGGACTTGGTCGCGTGCGAGACCGTGCCATCGTTCGCGGAAGCGCGTGCGCTCGCGCGACTCATCGAGGCAACTCCCAATCTGTGGGGTTGGATCAGCTTCTCGTGTCGCGACGACGAGCACCTCAGCGACGGCACGCCGCTGCGCGAATGTGCGGCGCATCTCGACACGGTTGCACGCGTGGCCGCCGTCGGCATCAATTGCACCGCGCCACGCCACATCGGTGGTCTGATAGAGAGTGCCGTGGGCGCCACCAGCAAGCCGATCGTGGTCTATCCGAATGCGGGCCGAACGTGGCACGCTTCGAGCAAGAGTTGGGTTGGTGCCGGCAACGATACGGACCTAGCTGAGCAAGCGGTCGAATGGTGTGCCCTTGGCGCGCGCGCCATCGGTGGGTGTTGTGGGACGCGTCCAGACGACATTCGCCGGATTCGCGAGCGGTTGACGGTTTGATCTAGCTGAGTGTTCGGTGGTACCTAGCCGCGCCTTCTGCCCCACACTTTCTGCTTGGCGTATATTGGGGCGGTGAGTTCGTCCGCATCGGCCATGCAAGTCGCTCCCGCGTCGTCAATCCGCGTGTTGGTAGGCTCTTTGCCATCTGGCGAGCCGAGCCTAGCTGCATGGGCCAGACTCGGCTCTTTCGTAGACTCATGTGCGACCTTCCGCCGCGGCATATTGATCCCGATGGGGGCCAGGCGTAGGATTCCCGTCCCCTTTCCGACCCAGGACTCTCTTTCGAGGGTGCCCCGGTGGTCGGCAAGCCAGACAGATTGAGTCAGCATCATCCATATGGAACAAAGCCTCCCACAGGAGCTCGTGAAGCAAGTCGGCGGTTCGTTCCGCCTGACCGCCCTTCTACAGAAGCGTGTTCGCGAATTGGTTCGTGGTCAGCGTCCGCTGTATGAAACCCGCGAGCGCAACTACATCAAGATCGCCAGCGAAGAGCTTAGGCGTGGCCTCATTGAGTTGGTCGCCGACGAAGAGCAGAACGAGCCGCAGCTCTAGCGTGTCTGGTCATTGGTCGCTGGCGAGTCCCGCGGCTGATCATTGACCACTAGCTACTAGCTACTAGCTACTGGCCACTGACCACTGGCCACTGGCGCATACCGCACCGAGGCGTCGCTTCTGCTCGACGCCGCCTGCGCTCCGGAATCGTGAGCGCTGCCACGCAACATGCTCGCGTTGGCAACTCTAGTCGCGCAGCGACTGTCGTCGGTCTCGTTCGACCGACTCGATGGCTTGCAGCAACTCTTCCGGTGTGTGTGCCGTGCCCTGCTCCTTCTTGCCGACGGTCAGGTGCGCGATGGCGCCCCGGTTGGCAGGTGCATCTTGCACTCCTAAGCCACTGCGGCCGAGCAACACCGGGTCGAGCTTCGGGTCGAGCGTCTGCACGATGCGTGAAGGCACGTAGGTCGACAGTGCCGTGCGGCGCAGTTCGCGCGTGTCTTCGTCGTTGCGGTTGCCGACGATCGTGATGAACAGCGGCGGGTAGAAGCAGAGGTCGACCGCGCGGCCGTAGCCGGCGACGTAGTAGCCATACTCGCGGTAGTCGCTGGCGAACGCCTGCAGCGAGGTCGTGGCCTCTTCGTAGAGTTCTGGTTGGCGCGACAGATACGACAAGCGCATGAGTGACTCGGCCATCGCGCCGTTGTCGAGGATCGAACGGTTGCGACGGCGCATCGGACCTTGGCTGTCCGGGTCGTGCAGGATGTCGTAGAAGCCGCCGGCCTTGGACTTGTTCTGGTCGATGGCGCGCGCGGCGATCTTCTCCGCTGGCACCAACAGGTCGGCGTCGCCGGTGTTTTGCGAGGCGTCGATCAAGGCGCGAATCAGGTGCGCTTGGTCGCCGAGCATGCCGGCGAGGTGGTAGATGCCATCCCAGTAGTGGTAGACGTCCTTGCCGTCGAACAGGTTGTCCAGCAGGAAGCGCAGTGCTGACGAACCGTGATCGGCAAGCTCGGGTCGCTGCAGCACGGCGGCTGCCTTGAACAAACTCGACGCAGCAATCGCGTTGGCGTCGCAGTAGACCGTGCGATCAATCGCCGGTGCTTCCTTGTTGCGACGTTGCTCGGCGCTGCTGACGTAGTAGTCGGAATCGCCGTCCTGGCTACCAGCGAAGCTGCCCGAATGCTCGTCGCGCATGACGTCGAGCATCCAGCGCACGATGCCTTCGGAGGTCTTCCGGTAGGCCTCGTTGCCGAACACCTGATAGGCCTCAAGATACGAACGCAGCAGCAGCGCGTTTTGCTCGAGTAGCTTCTCGTAGTTGGGCGAATGCCAATCGGGCGTGTGGGAGAACCGGAAGAAGCCGCCGTCGACAGTGTCGTGCAGCGGGCTCTCCATCATCTTGTCGAGCGTCAGCGTGACGACGTCCCGCATGCGTTGGTCGTCGCGCTTCTGCACTTGGACCAGCGCGAAGTCCAATGCTTCGGCGTGCGGGAACTTGATGCCTTCGCCAAAGCCACCGTGCTCGTGATCGAACTGCTTGTAGATCGCAGCAGAGATGTCGTCGACCATCTCGATGCGCAGTGAGTCGGCCGATTGCGAGCTGCGATCGTCGGTTTGCGCCCACAGTTCGCCAATGCGACGTTGGATGTTTTGCTTGTCGGTGCGCCACGCATCGCGGATGCGTTCGAGCCGCACGTGCAGTTCGGCCGTATCGAGAAAGTTGTCGTGCGCGATCAGTTCGCCATCAGGAGTCAGCCACGCAATCGTCGGCCAGGCACCTGTGCCAAAGCGTTGGTTGACGTCGGGGCGTCGTTCGCTGTCGACGTGCACCGGAATGAACGAGTCTGCGACGGTGGCGATCACGCCGGGGTCGGCGAAGCTCGTCGACATTAGATCGCGGCAGTGCTGGCACCAAGGCGCAGTGATCAGCAATAGGACCAGTCGGTCTTCGTCGGCCGCGCGCGCTAGCGTCGTCGGTTCGAAGTGTTGCCATTGCACGGAATCAGTCATGCTCTACTCCATCTTATCGGCAGGACGGACCATTCCGCAGGCGTTGCTTTTCTGGTCGCGCGACCTTTCTCGCCTGGGGTCGTTCATGCCCGTGGGTTCCAACCTGAGTTAGCTCAAGTTTTAGCGAACACAAGCCGGCGCGCATTCGGTAGCGCAGCGTCAGCTCAGCGGCACAGCGTCAGCTCAGCAACACAGCGTCAGCTCAGCAACACAGCGTCAGCTCAGCAACACAGCGCTAAGCGGCAGCCGGTCACTCGGACTTGGCTTCCGCGTCACTGCTGTCAGCATCGCTATCCGACTCGTCGCTTGCCGCTTCC
>JBNMNW010000285.1:0-7695 GCA_051278165.1 Planctomycetota bacterium
GGGCCTTCTGGCCGCGGTCCTTTCAAGTCCTTGAATGCAACCTGGCGCGCCAGTCCAACCAAAATGCGTGCGGCGCGAATGCGTTGGTCGTCGATGACGCGCGCATCACTGCTTGTGCCAGTCGTCGGTGCAGTGGCGTCTTCTCCTTCCCCTTGCACCGGCACCGGTTGGTTCATGATCTTCGCGAGCGCGCGATAGACGATGTCGTAGTCGGGTGCGAACGACGCCTGGTGCTTGTCGACGGCCGCGCTGACCTTCGCGAGTGCTTGCGGGCTGCCGGTGGCAACCTTGAGTAGCACCTCGCTAGCCCATCGCACGACCAGCGCGCGCGCCGCGGTTTGCTTGCCGTTCGCCTTCTGCTTGGTAATGAAGCGGGATAGCTCGATGACCGCAGCGACTCGCTTCGCACTCAGCGCTTGGGCGCTCTTAATGCGTGGCGCCGCGGGCTTGATTGGCTGCAGGCGCTTGCGCGTCGGGCCACCCATCTTGAAGCGGCCTTTTTCGTCAGTCGCCGCCCGCACGTAGCGCTCGGTCCATTGCGATAGGGCGTCTAAGTTGTCGCTTGATGCGAAGACCAACTCCAACAGCAAGTCAGGCGACGACGGGTGAAACTCAAGTGCCGCAAACAAGTGTTTGCGAGCCTCTTCGAACTGGCCCTTCTGCAAAGCTGCGATGCCAGTCTGCATGCGTTGCTGGGCTGGGCCAGTCGCAGGCAGGGTGGTTTCGAGCGCGACATCTCGCGGCATTGGCGCGCCGGGCGGGACCTGCGCCGACAACGCTGCTGCAATAGATAGAACGGCGGTCGCGGCGGACCGGATGGGAGTCAGCATATATGGCGATCGCAGAGGGGCAGGAACATCGTCCCGTCAATTGCGACCGTGGGCAACCCCGAGGCGGATTCGCTGTCTCTTGTTGCTCAAGTATCGCGGTGCGTCGCGCCACCTGCGATGTGCCGCATCAGGCCGTCGGCCGCGGGTTGGGATTGGTCAATTGCCACAGTGTGCGCCAGACGAGAAGTGTCGAGAACGCGACGGTCGTGGTGAACAACCGCAGGATGAAGCCGTAGGGGCTATCGTCGGGCAGGCTCATTGGCACAAACCACATCAGCGGATAGACAATGGCCATGCTGATGCCCGCCCAGCGTTTCTTGAGCAGCCAACAAGTCGGCAGCATTAGCGGCAATCCGAGCGTGAACCAGATGGTGCCGAGTGCCGATGGATAAACGGCGCTGCTGGGGTCCGCGGGTGGCGCCTCATACGATGACACGAACTGCCCGTAGCCGTAAACTATCGCTGCGACGCCACCGACCCAAAACGCCCCGCGTATCAGTCGTAGCGCTTCGTGCGCGACCTTCCCCATGAACTCAATCTCGGGCTCTCTCGGTTGTGTTGGCATCGGCTCGTCGGTCATCACAGACACCGTAGGCCACTAACTGCCTAGAAAAAGCCGGTAACGCGAACGGCCTCGGTTCGCTGGACTTTGTAACCATCAATGCATCTCGCCTGTGGGTGTATTCCTTAGGTCCGTGCGCTCGCGCCGGCGCAGATTCTCGTTGTGAATCTCAAGACCACAACCTGTGGTCAGTCGTCGTGCGGGTCGTGCCTTGATCGCCGCGGTTTGAAGAATTGAGGGGTTGCCGGGTCAACGCAAGCGGCTACTACCGAGTGCAATGTTGACCTTGGCCATGCTCGCTTGCGTCTTGCCGATGAATGCGTCGTCGCCCCGGCTGGTGCCGCAAGAACCGAGTAAGGCCGCTGTTACGCTGCCGAAGTATCCAGTCGCAGCATTGGCTGCAGCGGTCGACCTACCGACCCACCAACTGCGCGCTGCCGCCGCCGTCGAACTCGCGAAGCGTTCGGTCCCGTTGGCGCAGTGGCTCGAGGCCGCAACGTCGTTGCCACTACGGAAGTCGGCGAGCGAACGATTCGACGACGATACCGTTCGCTACGTCGCGGAGCTGGCGGTGATGGGGTCGTCCAGTAAGGGCGAGATCTTGGTGCGAACGCCGCCTGGCGAGCATGAAGGTCGGTGGCCCGTGTTGTTCTGTTGGCACCCGGCCGGCGGTCGAGGTGCCGACTCGTTGCGGATGTGGGCGACGTTAGCGGATCGTTACGGCTTGCTGCTGGTGGCGCCGACCGAGGCCTACGAGCCATACCGAAAGCAAGGTTGGTCGTACCACCCCGATGGCTACGAACGCGTGCAGGAAGCGCTGCGGTTCGTTCGTCGCCATTACGACGTCGACGAGGACCGCATCATGCTCGCCGGGTTGCGCGGCGGCGGCCATATGGCGTGGGATGTCGGGATTCGCTTTGCGGACCAGTTCGCCGCGATCCTGCCGGCCAACGGCAGCACGCGATTGGGCACGCCGTTTCGCGATAGCAACATGGCCTACCTGGAATCGATAGCCAACGTGTCGGTGCGTTCGATGCATTGGGGTCAACTTGAAGACGCGCAGGTCAACAACGTCAATCGCTCCATCGAAGTGCTGCGCCAGTTTGGCGCTAAGAATGCGAATCACCTGGAGCACGTCAGCCAACTAGACGCGCTCAATCCTAGCTTGCCCGGTTGGGGCGCGTTCTTCGCGAGCAAGCGAACGGTGCCCAAGCTGCTCGTCAAATTCCCGGATCGGGCGTGGACGCCACACCGCCGTGAGTTCGGCCGCCACCACTGGCTCGACGCGCTCGAATATGACCGCCGCGTACGGGTCCCGTTTCCGCCCAAGGTATCGGCGGCCAAGGGGCGCAAGCTCGATGAGCTAGGTCGATTGGCGTATTTAGACCAATACCTGCGCGACATGTTGCCCCGCATCGAGGCCAGCATGACGGCGCCCGGCCTGTTCGCGGTCAAGGATCGCCATATCACCTCATTCCGGTTACTGCTGAGCCAGGACATGATCGGCAAGCAGCAGACCGTTGTCGTTCGCTGGCGCGGTCGCACGATTCGGCAGCGGGCGACGCCGTCAGCGGAGATCTTTCTGCGCGAGTTCGTGGAGCGGTTTGACCGCACGTTCTTGCCAGTGGTCGAAGTGCGCGTGAAGTAGCCGGCCGTCGGAACGGAAGCGCGCGGTCGACCGTGTCGCGCGATTACCAGCGTCGAGCGGGAAAGCGAGCGCCCGGCCCGCTATCGTCTCCGGCTCAGATGGCAGAACAACCTCCCTTCCAACGCGTGCTTGTCGCCAACCGTGGCGAGATTGCGGTGCGTGTCATGCGCGGCTTGCGCGAGCTCGGCATCGAGTCCGTTGCGGTGCATAGCGACGCCGACGCCAAGTGCGCCCACGTGCTCGCCGCCGACTATGTTGTTGCCCTCGGCGGCAATACGGCGGCCGAGAGCTACCTCGATATTGACAAGGTGTTGGCGGCTGCAAAGTCAGCCGGGGCCCAAGCGATTCACCCTGGCTATGGCTTCCTCAGTGAGAACAGCGCGTTCGTTCGCGCAGTGATCAAGGCGGGCCTGGTGTTCATCGGTCCCAACGCGGATGCGATGGATCGCCTCGGTGGCAAGAAGGCCGCGCGCGAGGAGGCGGTGGCCGCTGGCGTGCCCGTGATTCCGGGCACCGAGCAGGACGACGGCGACGAGAAGCTGATCGAGGTGGCCAAAAAGATTGGCATGCCGGTGATGCTCAAGGCGAGTGCTGGCGGCGGCGGTCGCGGCATGCGTCGCGTCGAACGCGAAGAAGACCTGGCCGAAGCATTGGCTGCTGGTCGTCGCGAGGCGCGCGATTCGTTCGGCGATGACCGCATGATCGTTGAGCGCGCGGTGTTCCCGGCTCGGCACATCGAGATCCAGTTCATCGCGGATTCGCATGGCCACGTGGTCTCGTTGCACGAGCGTGAGTGCTCGGTGCAACGCCGCCACCAAAAGGTGCTCGAAGAAGCGCCGTCGGCCGTCGTCAGCGACGAGTTGCGCAAGCAGATGGGCGACGCCGCGATCGCGCTAGCGAAGCGGGTTGGCTACGACAACGCTGGCACCTGCGAGTTCTTGCTCGACGCCAACGACGATTACTACTTCCTCGAAGTGAACACGCGGCTGCAGGTTGAGCACCCCGTGACCGAACTGATCACAGGCGTTGACCTGGTGCACCTGCAGCTGCAGGTCGCCGCTGGCGGCAAGCTCGAGGAACTGCTGGCCGGGCACGATCTGACGCCGCGCGGTCATTCGATCGAAGCGCGCATCTGTGCCGAGTCGCCCGAGCAGGGCTACATCCCGGCGGCGGGTTTGCTCGAACTGGTGCGTGAAGCACACGGCCCCGGCATTCGCGTCGATAGCGGCGTTTACACCGGCTGGGAAGTGCCGCCGTTCTACGACTCGATGCTCGCCAAGCTGATTGTCTGGGCGCCGGATCGGGCCACGGCATGCGAGCGGTTGAGCCAGGCTCTTGGCGACACCGCGTATCTAGGCATTCCGACCAACGTCGACTTCCTGCGCCGGATCGTCGACGACCAAGCGTTCCGCACGGCAGCGATCAGCACGGACATGTTGTCGCATCGTCCCGAGTTGGCCGCCGGTGATGACGACGCGCCGGATGATCATGTGCTCGCAGCAGCCGTGCTGTGCCAAGCGTTGGCGCGGCAGTCCGGCGGCGGCGGCGGCGGCGGCGGCGCGACCGCCAGTGGCTCGAACCAAGGCTCGACCTCGGTGTGGCATAACCTGAATGGCTTCCGACTCTTTGAGGTGACGCGATGAAGCTTTCCCGTGAGTTCGTTCGCGACGGCGAGACCGTTGCTGTGCACGTTGAAAGCATCGATGGCGATCGCTTCCGCGTTCGTGTTGGTGACAAGAGCTACGAATACGATGCCCGTGCGCTCGCCGATGGCGGGGTGCGCATCCAGCAGCTTGGCGATGGCCGCAAGGGATCGGTCGCCTACGGCGCTGGTTCGCAGCAGAGCTATATGCTGCGCGTCGATGGCAAAACACACACGCTCGAAGCGCCGGCGTCTCGTCGCAGTGGCGGCGGTGGTGGCGAGTCGGACGGCACGGTTCGCGCGCCAATGACCGGCACGGTTCTCGAAGTCATGTGCAAGCCGGGCGACGTGGTCGAAGCGGACCAGACGTTGGTCGTGGTGTCCGCCATGAAGATGGAGCACAAGTTGTCAGCGGGTGTTGCTGGCACGGTGCAATCGGTTGCGGTCGAGAGCGCTGCAACCGTCGAGCAAGGCGAAGAGTTGGTGGTCGTTGTTCCAACAGAAGTCAAGGAGGCATAGAGCTGTGACAGATCCTCGTTACCCGATCGGACAAGTGAAGCTAACGGGCAAGCTGACTTCGGCCGAGCGCCAGCGGGCGTTCACGGCGATGGCAGCGCTGCCGAATCAGCTCTACGACGCGGTCCGTGGTCTCAGTGAAACCCAGCTCGATACGCCGTATCGCGACGGTGGCTGGAACTTGCGCCAAGTCGTGCACCATCTCGCCGACAGCCACATCAATGCGTATGGCCGGCACAAGTTCACGATCAGCGAGAACATGCCGACGCTGCAAGCCTACGACGAGAGCGTGTGGGCGGGCATGGTCGACGCCAACGCACCGATCGGTGGTTCGCTCCTCATCCTGCAAGGCATCCACATGCGGCTCGTTGACAGCTTGCGTTCGCAACCGGAGCGCGTGTTCCAGCGGCGCGCGAAGCACAGTGAACGTGGCGAGCTATCCCTTGATGACATCGTCGCGATGTATGCATGGCACGGTGCGCATCACGTGGCGCACATCACGACGTTGCGCGCGCAGAAGGCATGGTAGACGAGTCTCCCGAGGTGCAGCTCAAGGGCTTGTCGGCAATCACTTCGGTGTTGCCACGGCCGAAGGCGTTGTTGGCGCGACGATTGCTTGCCCAGGCGCGCATCGGTTGTGGTGAGTTCGCGCCCGAGCCGGTGGCCAGCGAGTTTCATCGCATGGGGCTGACGTTGTCGCCCGTCGAGTTGGGCTTGCTCGAGCAGTGGCTTGCTAGGGGACTGCACACGCGCGTGTGCGAAGAGACTCGTTCGGTTGATGGCACGGTAAAGCTGCTGCTGCAGCTCGAAGACGGCAAGAAGGTCGAAACCGTTGCGATGCCGGTCGGCGCCTGTTGCGTGTCGAGCCAGGTTGGTTGCGCGGTTGGCTGCAAGTTCTGCGCGTCTGGTTTGTTCGGAGTCGAGCGGCACCTGACTGTCGATGAGATTGTCGAGCAAGTCGTGCATGCGCGCCGCCAGATGCCGATCGATCGCGTTGTCTACATGGGCATGGGCGAGCCGTCGCACAACCTCGACAACGTGTTGGCGGCGGTCGCCCGCATTAAGGACGAACTGATGATCTCGCCGCGCCGACAGACGCTGTCGACGGTTGGGGGTATCAAGCCACTCGAGAAGATGCGAGCTGCCAAGGTGCGCCCGTGCTTGGCGCTGTCCTTGCACACGGCCGATGAAGCGAAGCGTGGCGAGCTGTTGCCGCGCGCCCACAAGGATCCGTTGTGCGACATCATCGCCGCCGCTGATGCTTACGGTCGCGATATCGGCACGCCCATTCAGATCGAGTGGACCTTGTTGCACGGCATCAACGACAGCGATGAAGACATCGAGAAGCTGTGCGACCTGCTGGAAGGCGTTCGCGGCTACGTCAACTTCATCGTCTACAATCCGGTCGAAGGGTTGCCGTTTGAAGCGCCCAACCGCGAACGCATCGTCGAGATGGTGAACGCGGTCAAGGCGCGCGGCATCCTCGCCAAGATCCGCGATTCGTCGGGGCCTGATGCGCAAGCTGCGTGCGGCCAGCTTCGGCTTCGTGATCGCGGCTGATACTCACTATGCGCCAGACAACTCCTGTGTTCGGTTTGCTTGCGATATTGGCCGTGGCATGTGCGCCGATGGCTCCGTCCCTTGTGCGTCAATTGCCGCCGCCAGAAGTATTCACGGCGGAGCATGCCGAGCGCTTCGCGCAGTTGGCGCTGAGCTGTGTGCATCGCGAGTATCCAAACAAGATCAGCCACGTGCTGCAGTCGGATGGTGATGTGCAGCCGCCGCGTTCGTTGACGCCGGCGTTCTACGGCTGCTTTGACTGGCACTCGTCGGTGCATGGCCATTGGTTGCTGGCCCGTCTGGCACGGCAGTTCCCGAACGCGAAGTTTGCGGCTGCGGCGCGCAACGCATTAGTGCAGTCGCTGACCAAAGAGCGCATCGATGTCGAGGTCGCACATCTCAATGGCAAAGGCCGCGCATCGTGGGAGCGGCCCTACGGGCTCGCCTGGTTGCTGCAGCTCGACGCCGAGCTTCGCACCTGGGACGATCCAGAATCACGCACCTGGGCCGCGGCACTGGCACCGTTGACGAAGGCCGTGCGCAATCGCCTAATCGCCTGGTTGCCTAAGCTCAGCCATCCGATCCGCACCGGCGAACACAGTCAGACTGCCTTCGCCATGGGGCTGATGCTCGACTGGGCGCGCACTGCCGGTGACTCAGAATTCGAGCAGCTAATCGCGTCACGCTCGTTGTCGTTCTACCGCGAAGATCGCAACTGGAACTTCGCCTTCGAACCCAGTGGCCAAGACTTCCTATCGCCTGGCCTAGCCGAAGCAGACTTGATGCGGCGCGTGCTGACCGAGACCGAGTATGGCGACTGGCTTGGCGGCTTCCTACCAGACATCACCCAGCAGTTCGCACTGGCACCCGCCGTCGTCACGGACAAGTCCGACGGCAAGTTGGCACACCTCGACGGCCTAAATCTGGCCCGCGCCTG
>JBNMNW010000286.1:0-7689 GCA_051278165.1 Planctomycetota bacterium
ATCAGATTCAGCAGCTACTTCCTAGTTCGGCGTTGGCAGTGGCCGGTGCGCTGGCGCCGCGACTTTTATATCGGGCTTCTTGCACCCTTTGGCGCCGGCCGTGGATTGTGGGGGCTGTGACCAAGGTCCGCACAATCGATCCCGTAGACGTCTCGCAACTGGTGCATCGGCATCAGGCTGAGGTGTGGCGTTACGTGCGCTTCTTGGGCGCGAATGCAGAACTCGCCGACGACCTGGTGCAGGAGACCTTCCTGCAGCTGTTGCGCGCTCCGTATGAGGACCAAGGTGAGGCCGCGCGAACGGCTTGGCTGCGCACGGTTGCGCGCAATCTCTACGTGAAGTCCTTTCGGCGGCCACCGTTTGCGGTCGCCGATCTCGATCACATCGAAGCGGTGTGGTCGGAATACGCGCAGCAGGATAGCGGCGACGAGTCCCTCGCAGCGCTGCGCGAGTGCCTGGAAAAACTCGATGGCCGGGCGCGTCAAGCGCTGCGGCTGCACTACGAAGATCGTCGCTCGCGTCGCGAGATTGGTGATCGTTTGGATATGGGCGAGCAAGGCGTCAAATCACTGTTGCGGCGCTCGCGCGAGCTGCTGCGGACATGCGTCGAACGGGCACGGAGGGGAGTATGACCGATTGGGATGATCGCATCATTGATAGCGCGCTGCAGGAGCTTGGTGGCCAGCAGCCGCCGGACTTGTCGGCGCGCATTCTGATTGCGTTGGGCGAAGAGGCTCCAGGGCAATTGCCGGTATTGCAGTCGCGGCCGCGAACGCGAACGTTCGCAGGGCCGGCGATGTTGGCCGCGGCATTCTTGTGCCTCGGCATGCTCACCGCCTATGTCGTTAGCTACACGTTTGACGACGGCCCGAAGGTAGCGGTCGACGCCGAGCGCGTTGCGTTGCACGTGGTCTCAGGCGAGGTCGAGTTTGTGCCGGCCAACGCGCAACGACCAGGCGAAGTCATTGCGGCCGGTAACGCGGCCATCGTCAGTGCGCATCGCGGCGCACGCATGTTTGTGTCTACAGATTCACGGCTGCGACTCGGCGTCTTCCCGACGCTTCAGGTCCAGCCAGCTACGCAGTTGGAGGTTCGTGCGATGGGTTTCTCGATGAAGAATGGTGTGGTTGCAGCTGCATCTCTAACGATTGGAGTGGTGGCTGGCATCGTGACCTGGGACGCGTTGTCCGGGCCGGAGGTTCGTGCTAGCGGTGAGGTCGTGCACTTGAACGCCGAGGCTCACGATGCCACGGACTACGCAGCCGAGAACGCGCGGCTGTTGGCCCGCGTGCAATCGCTCGAGCAGCGGAACGCTAGCTTGATGACGTTGCGTAAAGGTGTCGCTGCGCAGACCGTAGCCGAAGAGCCGCCTCCTCCGGAAATGGTCGCCGAGCCCGAAGTCGCCACGGCGATGATGTTCGGGGATCCGAAGTACGCGGATGTGCTCAGTCAGGTCAACTGGGCGGCGATGGGCAAAGCGACCCTCGAAATACAGCCGTTGCTCACCGAGCTGGTGCGCATTCTCGAGGAGGATGGTGAGATCTCGACCGAGATCGCCGTGCAGCTCGAGGTGCTCAACACGCACCTCGTTGGTGAGATCCCAACGCTGATGAAGGCGGGCTTGCCGGGCACGGGGCCGAACGGTGCCTACACGCATCCGTTGGTGGTGGCGAACACGCTGGCCAGCACGCTGGATGCCGCTGGCCAACCATTGGATGGAGCGCAGAGTGCGGCGCTTGCCGGCTTGGTGCGTTCGTTCACGGCCGAACTCGATGGCGTTGCCGCCGGGCAATACGAGTTTGATTCCGAGGTGATGATGCACGAGATCGAAGCGAAGGAACGCTTCTACGCGGAAATGTCGCAGCGGCTCACGCCTGAGCAATTCGCCTCGATCTATCCAGAGGGCAGCACCGACTTTGACGGCTTGAGCTTGTTTGGCACTGGTCTGATGACGCGTGGCCTGTTGCGGCCGATCAAGGCCGCCAACGCCGCGGACTTCGCCCGCCGGGCGGGTAACCGCATGGCCGACGAACTCGGGTTCAACGATGCCGAGACCGTTCGGCTGCGCGCGGTGTTGGAGTCGGTTGCCGGGGCGAACACCGACTTGTGGGGCAAGCCGGCGAGCGCCGTCGAGAGCAAGCTAAAGTTCCTACGCTCTGGTCGCACCAAGGCTGCGTTGCACAACCAGGTCGCGATGCTGCGGGCGGTCGCCCGTCAGTTCCAGCTGACCCCGAAACAGCAAATGAAGTTGTTCTCGCTGCAGGGCGTGATGGTGCCGCTCTACAACTAGATGCCAAACTCGTTGGCGTCGTCTGCGGCCGCCTTCTTGGGCGGCTGCTTGGCTAGCTTGTTCTCGCGCAGCACTTCCTTCGCCTCGTCATAGAACATGTCGTGAGGGTCGACGCCGATGGCCATTAGCTGCTTGGCTTGCTTGGGCGTGCACAAGCCGACGGCCTTGCGTTCGAGCAACGACTCGCGCAGGTCTTCGGCTTGTCGGCTGGAGAGTTGCTCGACACGGTCGCTCGGCAGCCCAGCCTTCTTGAAGTATTGCAGTTGCGAACTGGTTGCTCGCGCGCCGCCGCGCGACCGGCGAATGTAGAAGTCGAGGTCGATGCCGACCGCTTGGAACGGGTCGCGCTTCTTCAGCTGGTATTCGACCGTTGCCTCCTGCGCCTCTTGCTCTTGCTGCGCGAGCTCTAGCGCCTTCTCCAGGGCGATGGCTTGGCCTTCTGCACTGACTTCCTGCGCAATGCGGCGGGCACGTTCCTGCACTTCAGGATTGCTCGACGCGAAGATGTCAACGGCTTGCACCAGCGAGTGGCGGCAGTTGCCCGGCACGAAGTCGAGCACCAGCAGGTCTTTCTTGCCGTCCGCGATGCGCGTGCCGCGGCCGACCATCTGGGCGTAGAAGGAGCGCGACAGCACCGGACGGGCAATGACCACGAGAGCGATCTGCGGCACGTCAAAGCCTTCGGTGAACAGCGAGCAGTTGACCAGGATCTTGATGTCGCCGCGCCGGAACCGGTTGAGCACTGGCGCGCGCACTTCATACGAACTGCTGCCATCGAGCGCTGCGGCGTAGCTCGGGTCGCCGGCTTGTTCGTTGATGACGCGACACAGTGCGTGGGCGTGCGCAACCGACGCGGCGAAGACGATCGTCGGCCGCTCGCCACGTTCTCGCAGGATTGGCGTGACGATCTCGGCGAGGTGCAGCTCCTGCGTCAGCACGTCTTCGACCTCGCGAATCGCCAGTTCGCCGGCAATCTTGCGAATGCCCGAGAAGTCAGCTTGTGTCTGCACCAAGAATGATCGGATCGGGCACAGCCACTTGTCCTTGATCGCTTGCCGCATGTCGTAAGAGAACGCGACGGCAGAGAACACTTCGCCGAGCGGCACCCGGTCACTGCGGTCCGGCGTCGCGGTGACGCCCAGGAGGTACGCGTCGAAATGGTCGAGTACAGTGCGATACGAATCCGACGTCGCGTGGTGCGCTTCATCGACGACGACGATCTTGAACGCATCGCGCGGCACGTCCTTGAGTCGTTGGCGCAAGGTTTGGATGCTGGCCACCGAGATCTTGGGCCGGGAACCATCGGGCCGCGTGAAGCCGCGCTGGTGCGCCATCTCGACCGCGACGACGTCGTTGCACCACAGCGAGATCTTCTCGCGCGCTTGCTCGACGAGTTCTTGGCGATGAGCGAGCACCAGCACCGGACCCTTGGCGAGCCGTGCAATTTCGGCAAACAGCACCGTCTTGCCGGTGCCGGTTGGCATGACGACCAGCGCGGTGCGGTGGCCTTCCTTGTAGGTGTTGCGCACGGCTTCGAGAGCCGCCGCTTGGTAGGGACGTAGTGCCATGGGGCGTTGCGTTGCGATGCGCGCGGATCAGGCGTTTGCGGGCGTTCCATTGCTCCAGCGGCGATTCATTTTTCTGCTCGCTGCCGCAGATGGCTTCACGCGCTGGGGGGCAGCTGGGCGGGAACCTGGTTGGCGTCACTGAGGGCGAACAGTATGTCATCTCGCTCGAGGTTGCCCAGTGCTTGATCCGCTGCATGGCAGCGGGTTGAGCGGATGGGGCGCAGCCGGAGGCTCTTGCTCCGCTTCTGCAACACAACCCAGATACCAGTGTCCTTGCGGGGGCGGTAAGGTCACCCCAGACAGCTTGTCGGTTTGCTGCCACAGTGCTTTCTTCTCGGGCGGGGCTCGGATAACTCAGGAGCCGTCATGTTGTCCTCTGCGATTGTGCTCGGCCCGCAGCGCCGAGACCCCATTGTCCGTGAAGCGATTGAGGATCTGGTTTCGGATCAAACCAGCCCCGTTGCGGTGATTACCGCGGGCTGGGAAGAGCGCGAGGACGAAGACGAAGAACTGCGCGAGCACGTCAAACGGCCCGTGATCAACCTGAAGGTCTGGGCGCGGGTTGAGAGTCTTTTCGAGCGTGATAAGGAACTGCGCGAGGCCGTTCGCGAACGGCATGTGCTCTGGCGACGGGTGCAAGAGATCTACCGCTTGCGGCTTGACGGCCTGATGGGCAGCACCAAGGAGTTGTTGCGGCGGGGGGACGGCGACTCGCTGTTTGCCGCCAGCGAACAGGACTCGTGGGAGCTGGTGCGCGGCCTGGATGCGCAACACATGGCGCGGGTTGCGCAGATCCACGCCGGCTTCAACGAACGCATCAAGCCGGCCGAACGTGAGAGCGTGCAGAAAGAGCGGCGGGAGCTGCAGAAGCAGCTCGCCGATGTTTCGTGCTTGATGGTTGCCGGTGGCCACGTTGGCGTGCTGCTGCATCGCATGCAGTTGTTTGACGTGTGCTCGCTGTGGGGCGATCGCCCCACGATCGCTTGGTCGGCTGGTGCGATGGCGTTGAGTGAGCGCGTCGTGCTGTTCCACGATGATCCACCACAAGGAAGTTCGTATGCCGAAGTGATGGAGGCGGGATTTGGCCTGCTACCAGACTTCGTCGCCTTGCCGCATGCGCACCATCGTTTGCAGACCGGCGACAGCGTGCGCGTTCGTATGCTGTCGAGGCGCTTCCAGCCAGCTCGCTGCGCCCTACTCGACTATCGCTCGCGCTTTGACTTCATGAACGGCGAGTGGACGGCTCACGCCAATTCGCGCCAACTAAGCCAAGACGGCTTGGTTGAGGAGGCGGTGCGATGAGCATGCTCGATCGATTGGAGGCAGCGCTTGCTGGCGGCCCCGCGGCGGTGCGGGCCATTCTTAGCGAAGTGGAGTTTCCACACGTCGCAGGCCGCAACGTGACCTTTCTGTTCGACGGCGAAGCCGACGAAATCACGCTGCATCACTGGATCCACGGTTTGCCCGGCGAACTGCAGTTCCAGCGCTTGCGTAGTAGTTCGTTGTGGGTGCTGCAGATCGACCTGCCGCGTCGCTCGCGCATGGAATACAAGATTGGCGTGATGCGAGGAGATCGCGGCCAACTGGTGCGCGACCCGCTAAATAGCCATCTAGCGCGCGATCCGTTTGGTGCCAACTCGGTCGTCTACGGCGAAGGCTATGAGCCGCCGGAGTGGACTGTCGAGGATCCCGAGGCTCGCAAGGGCACGCTTGAAGAGCGCCACCTCGACAGCAAGGTGTTCGGCGAATGGCGTCCGATCCAGATCTACCGTCCGGCGCGGTTTCGTAAGACCCGGCGCTATCCGCTACTCGTAGTGCACGATGGTCTTGACTACCTGAAGTTCGCCAATCTGCAGGAGATCCTCGACAACCTGATCCACCGGCTCGAACTGCCGCCGCTGATCGCAGTGATGACGCAGTCGCCGGCTCGCATGAAGGAGTACGCTGCCGACAAGCGGCACGCCGACTTCATCGTCAAGGATCTCCTCCCGCAGATGGAAGACCTGCTGCCGCTGATCCGCGAGCCGTCGGCGCGCGCGATGCTGGGGGCGTCGTTTGGTGCGGTCGCGTCGTTGTCGACCGCCTGGCGCCACCCAGGCATCTTCGGCAAGCTGTTCCTGCAGTCCGGTTCGTTTGTGTTCACCGAGATTGGCGACCACGACCGGCCGCCGATGTTTGATCCGGTCGTCAAGTTCGTCAACCAGTTCCGCAAGAATCCGGGCCGTCCGGCGGATCAAGTGTTCCTGAGCTGTGGCGTCTACGAATCGCTGATCTACTACAATCGTTCGTTGGTGCCGCTGCTGCAGGAGACCGGCATGCAGGTCCGCGTTAGCGAGGCCAACGATGGTCATAACTGGGAGAACTGGCGAGATCGGTTGCGAGAAGGCCTTTCCTCACTGTTCCCTGGTCCCTTGTGGCACGTCTACGAGTAGGGTGTTCGCCCCGTTTGCTCTGCGGACCTGTTCCGTGGATCGCCGCAATTATCGTCCGACATGCCAGCCGTTACTCGCCATATTGGTCTCTCGCTCGGCGCCGACATCTGTTGGCCGCTCGCCTTCGAACAAATCCTTGCGGATAGCAAGCTCAGCCTGAAGGTTGGCAAGGACGTCATCGACTTCGCCTGCGAGCGAGTTGGTCTCGAGCCGTTCGCGCTTGAGAAGGGCTGTAAATACGACGTCGTCGTCGACCGCCTGACGCACTGGTTCAAGCTGCAGCGTGAGTGGATCAAGAAGGGCGTCTTGATGGACGACCTCTACGTCTACAACAACCCGTGGTCGGTGCAGAGCTACGAGAAGCACACTAGCTACTGCGCGATGACGGCGCTTGGCATGCCGGTGCCGAAGACCGTGATGCTGCCGCAGAAGAAGTATGGCGAGGCGAGCGATCTTGATTACACGCTCACCAAGTATGCGCGCATGTTCGACCTGGACACGATTGGCGATCGCCTGACGTTCCCGGCGTTCTTGAAGCCATTCGATGGCGGTGGTTGGCGCGGCGTCACGAAGGTCGATAACACGGCCGAGCTTGGCAAGGCCTACGACGAAAGTGGCGAAGACCTGATGCACCTGCAAGCTGCTGTGCACGACTTCGATGTGTTCGTGCGCGCGGTCGGCATTGGCCCGCAGGTGCGCGTCATGAAGTATGATCCGAGCCAGCCGCTGCACGGCCGCTACCGCGTCGATCGCGACTTCATCTCGAAGGCAGACGAGCAGCTGATCATCGATACGACGTTGACCATCAACACGTTCTTCGGCTGGGACTTCAACAGCTGCGAGATGTTGAGCAAGGACGGCGTCTACTACCCGATCGACTTCGCCAACCCTTGCCCCGACAGCCAGGTCAACTCGATCCATTACCACTGGCCGTGGTATGTGCTGAGCAACTTGAAGTGGGCGGTGTTCAACGCCGCGACCAATCGCAAGATGCGCAAAACGGTCGACTTTGAGCCGTTCTACAAGATCGCCGCGCAGGACCTGTCCTACCCTGAGAAGCTCGCGGGCTACGCCAAGTTGGCGCGCGACCGTCTGTCGACGACGCAGTTCGAGACCTTCAGCAAGAAGCACTTGCGCCCGCTTGAGGAGACTGCGTTTGCGTGGTTCCGCAGCGAGCGCTGCCTCGAAGCGATTCGTTTGAAGGTCAGCAACGTGTTCCCAGAGCACGAAGTTGAAGAGTTCACGGGCAAGTTCCACGCGCTCGTGTTGAAGTCCGTCGACGATCTAGAAGCAGCGAGCAAGTAGCATCGATAGCCTGCAATTTGGCCTCCCGCGTCTGCTGCAGGCCTGCACTCCGCGCCATCCTCGTCCGAAAGCCCTCGACTCGTGAGCAAGCACA
>JBNMNW010000287.1:0-7582 GCA_051278165.1 Planctomycetota bacterium
GCTCGTGGAACTGGAGTTGCCGGCCGGAACCAAACAACTCGCGCCAGACATGCACTACCAGTTGGGCAGGATGCTGGGTTCGCCACGACCCAAGGCGCTGAGACTCTATGCCCAGGAACCTCTGGCACTCGCCTTGGCTCGGTTGGCGGTGCAGGAAGCGATCGGCACCAACCAGGAAGCCAAATACCGCGACTCGCTCGCCTGGGCTCTGCTAGCCAACGGCCAAGACGAAGCCGCCAAGGAGCAGTCGGCAATGGCCGTGAAGGTGGCAGATGCTAGTGTGCGCGAGATCTTCAAATCCGACGGACAGAAGCTCGTCGACGCCGTGGATCGAGCGGGAGTGATCTTGGTCGAAGCGGAAGCCTCCTACCGGCTGCTCGACACCGAAGTACGCGCGCAGCACACGTGGACGTTCCCGGCGGAGTACGAGTCCGAGCGATTCCTGCACGGCACTCTGGTCGATGTTCAGGAGAAGCTCGCACACCTCGAGTCCGAACAACAGGCCAGCGTCTTGATGCGACTGCGCTGGGCGCGCCAGATCGGGGACTGGACGCGGGCGCATCCCAACGCACGAATCACGTGGACTGCCGTGCGCGAACAAATCGCAGCCAGCAACAAGTACGCAGGACATACGGTCGAGCTGCGCGAAGAAAACGTGTATGGCCTGGTGCCACTGGGCGCCAATCCGGTGACCGGCTACCAGGAGTTCTACCACCTTCGCAGTGCGTGGGACGGCGTCGTGGATCCTTCGACGCTGCCGATTCCGCGGCACGCTGCCGACGGTTCGATCAAGGTGACCGACAACACCGGCATCGTGTTCGTGCTGCTGCCTGGCGGGACCGTGCAAATCGGGTCTCAGAACAGCGACCCGGATGCGCCCTACTACGACCCGCAACGCGAGAGCGAGGAGGTGTTGTTCGACGTAACGCTGTCGCCATTCCTACTTGCCCGGCACGAGATGACGCAGGCGCAGTGGCAACGTCTGTGGACATGGGACCAGTTGCTTCGCAACCCGAGTAGCCATCAGGCCGGTGGTCGGATCGCCGGCAAGGCATTCACATCAACCAACCCCACCGAGTCGGTCGATTGGGTCAGCTGCGACCTGCTACTCACCCGGGTCGGGCTCGTGTTGCCGACCGAGGCGCAGTGGGAGTACGGTTGCCGCGCAGGAACCACGACGCCATGGAGCAGTGGTCGTGAGGCATCCAGCCTCGAGGGCCGCAGCAATTTGGCGGACGCGAGCGCGAAGCGAATTGCGACCTGGCAATCGTTTGTCGATTGGGACGACGGTTACCTTTCGCATTCGCCAGTTGGTTCGTTCGCAGCCAACGGGTTCGGTCTCTTCGACATGCACGGCAACGTCTCCGAATGGTGTCGCGACCGCGACGGCGACTACGGCCGCGAACGCCCGGGGGATGGTCTGCGCGGGCCCAAGGGAGTGCAAGATGACCGCCGCGATGGCAACATCATGCGCGGTGGCAGCTTCTCATCGGATGAGAACAGGGCGCGATCAGCGCGACGCAATCACTTCGATCGCACGACGCGCGGCAACTCCCTTGGCCTGCGTGCCGCCAGATCGCTACAGCCCTGAAGTCAGGACGCCCCGGCAAGTGGCACGAGAACTGATCCCTTGGTTGTTGGCGCCAAGAATCCTGCCCGCAGTGGCCAGAATTGCGGCCGACAATGAATAACCACCGGGCCTCCCACCGCTGCTCTAAAGCCTCGGCTGGTAGCGGTGCCTCCCGCTACAGCGTGCCGAGGCCGTGGTATCCGGAAATTGAGCCGAGGTCGTTCCGCTCCGAATTGGCCAATTCGGGGTGGTCGATGACCAAAGAGGAGTTGTCGGTTTCCGCCGAGTTCACAGACCGGTAGCGCAATTCAACGTCGGCAACCAGCTTGTCCACGAGGACCGAGGCCGTCAGGCCGAACGACGGTAGCTACGAAGCGTTCCGCCAAGTCGCTCATCAACGACGATCTCGCCATCCGTTGGCGGGTCACCTAGTCGCGGTTGGATCGGGTTGTTGTCCAACGATTGGTGCGGGCGATCTTGGTTGTAATGATCGGCGTAGTTCGAGAGCACGCGCTGCAGGTGGCAATCACCAAACAGGATTAGCTTGCTCAGGCATTCGCGCTTCACTGAGCCGACAAATCTCTCGGCAATAGCATTCATGTCAGGTGCTTGGATGGCTGTGTGGACAACCTTGGTGCCGGCGTCCTTGAGGATGCGCACGAACTGTTTGGAGTACAGCGCGTCGTTATCGAGGATCAGGAACTTCTTCTCGCGAAGGAAGCCGTCGACTTGATCCGTCAGGTTGCGCGCGACCTGCGCCATGAAGTTGCCGTCGGGGTTTGCCGTGATTCCCGCGATCTCGACCATGCGCGTGGCGTGATGGATTACGAAGAACACGTAGTGCGTCACAAGCCCGCGCTTGGTCCACACGTCTACGGTGAAGAAGTCAGCAGCAGCGATGACGTCCGCATGTGACTTCAGGAATGACTTCCAGGTGGTTGGTCGATCGGGGCTTGGCGGAATGCCGTTGTTCTTCAGCGTTGTCGCGATGGTTGTCTTCGCCACGCGATGCCCGACCTTCTTCAGCTCGCCACGGATGCGCAGGTAGCCCCAGCCGGAGTTGTCGGTAGCCATGCGCACGATCAACTCGCGGATGGACTTCATGAGGCCAGGCCGACCGACGCGCTTCTTGTGCGGGTAGGTATGGTGTGCGGCGATCAGTTGACGATGCCATCTCAGGATCTTGTCCGGCGTGACGATGCCAGCGACCTTGTCGAGCAAGCGTCGACCGAGCGGCTTGCCCTTGGCGGCGAGGCGTCGGCGTTGATCGTCGGTCAGGCGCAGCCGCTTCTTGCCTTGGAGTTCGCGGAAGACTCGATTCTCTTCGAGCAGGTAGGCGATCAGCCGAGACTGGTCACGGTTGACGAAGCCCGCAAACGTGATGAGGAGCAGCTTCAGTGGGAGGTCGGCGGCCATATGTGCCGGTTATCGGCCCCGGAGCGCCTGGCGTAACTGCTGCCTGGGTAACGCGATCCAATTTCCGGATAGCACGGCGTTGATCATGTTGGCGAACCAACAAGTGGTAGAGCACTCGGGACGCTGGTCGTCACTGTTCTCTGTTCGAAGAGCGTTCCGTTCGGTCCTCATCCCTTGAGGGAACTGGGAACAACCGTAGCCAGACCACCCATGCCTGGCTACACTTTGACACATGCCCCGAGCACCCTCTCTTGACCAGCTTCCGAGCGTGTTCACGCGCACGGACAGCAGTCGACTCGGCGTGTCGAATCGCCGGCTGTACACGTGGCGCGACGAGGGCCTGATCGAGCCACTTGGGCGGGGACTGTTCATGCAGGCCGGCACCCACGGAGACCCGGACCTCATCGAAATCGCGGCCCGGGCACCTGACGCCACGATCTGCCTAGCAAGCGCCCTGGCCGAACACGGACTGACCGATCAGATCCCTGACTCCGTGCACGCCGCCGTCGGACGGCGACGCCGCCCTCCATGCGTCGCTGCGCCCGTCACCTGGCACCGATTCGACGAATCGACGTTTCACATCGACCGTGACAAGTTCGAGGTCACCGAGGGACTCACCCTTGGACGGTACGGCCCCACACGAAGCGTCATCGATACATTTCGGCTAAGGCACATCGAAGGTCACGACACGGCGATCGAGGCCCTGCGGCGGTGGCTGAGACACCGGGGCAACCACCCCTCCGCACTACTGACCATGGCTCGCCATTTCCCTGGCGCCGAGAAGTCGATCCAAACTGCTCTGGGGGTCCTCCTGTGACGAACCGACCGACCAGAGCAACGACCGCTGGACGCGCTTACCTCGAACTTCGCCGACTCGCCCGCGCACGCAACCGACCAACTGCAGAACTTCTACAGCTCTACGCCCTCGAGGGATTCCTCGCCCGATTACCTGCCTCGCCACACGCCCATCAACTGGTCTTGAAAGGCGGGGTCCTGCTCGCGGCATTCGATGCTCGCAGACCGACGAAGGACATCGACCTGGCGGCAAGTGATCTTGCCAACGACACCGAGACCGTGCAGAGAGCGGTTCAAGCCATTGCCGGAATCGAGCTTGACGATGGCTTCGAGTTCGATGTCTCCGCAACGAGTGCCGACACCATCCGGGAAGGCGACAGCTACAGTGGGGTGCGAGTCACGGTTCCTTGTCGCTTGGCATCCGCAAAGCTCAACTTCCATGTCGACGTAAACGTCGGCGACCCGATCTCTCCTGCACCGATCGCCGTGTCGATTCCCAGACTACTCGGCGGCGAGCCCCTAAAGGTTATTGGCTATCCAATTGCCATGGTCCTCGCCGAGAAGATCGTAACTGCAATACAGCGAGGTCTAGCAAACACTCGGTGGCGTGACTTCGCGGACATAGCCCAGTTGTCGCGACGCCACGCTCTCGACGCTGCCGACGTCTAAGAGGCCATTCACACAGTTGCCAACCACAGGCTGACCACAATGCAACCTCTGCGCGCCGCGCTATCTGGGTTCGCAACAACTGCACAGCCAAAGTGGGCAGCCTGGCGACGACGACTCCAACTCGACGAACACCTGCCCGAGTCATTTGCAGTGGTGATTGCCGAGGTGGCCGCGTTCGCCGATCCGCTGCTGATCAGAGGTCCCCTCAACGCAACCTGGAATCCAGCCACGGCGTCATGGACGCAACGAACCGTGACATAGGCCGGAGTAGCCGGCCCTTGGCCTTCACAGATACCAACCGCGAACACTCAGGACAGAGCGACCGTAGCGGCCCAACTTGGCCGTCGCATTCCAGTGGTGATGTGACTGATCGACTTGGCGGACTGCTACTCAGCTACCACCGCTCGGCCTGACGGCCCAGTTCCTCGCGACAGGCTGGTTGCCGAGTTCGAACCGAGCCACCGCTCTGTCTACTCGGCCGACACCGCCACCAGCTCCTTGGTCATCGACGAACCGGAATTGGCCAATTCGACGCAAGACAAGCTCGGCCCAATTAACGGACACTGCGCCCTACCCTACTGGCAGAACTTCCCAATGGAGACCGCGCACATCAAATGCCTACTGTTGAAATCAATACCTCACCTTCTCACCAAGACCATCTCGCGCGTAACCAACTGTGGCGAGGCACGACTCCCGCCACGGACAAGAACAGCCTCATCCTCATGGCGCCATATCATGTCACGGTTCGATGAATAGGCTTCCGCCCGAACCATGTATTCACCGTCCGGCAACCACAGTTCGATCGGGGGGTCAAAGTGGCTGATCAATTTGGTGACGCTAGTGCTCGACTGCAGATGCTTCAAAACGATCATGCCACCCCTGAGGGGACGGCCCTCGCCAGCGCCGCGGAAGCTTAGGCGACATCTCGACCAGGGGACCACGCTATCGATGACTACATCCGTGATTTCACCAAGCTCGACCTTGAGGCTGCGGCGGCTCAGCGCCGGATGCTGGGCTTGGAAGTCACCCTCGCAGCTCAGGTCGTATGTCCCTACGGGCACGGCCACCGGTTTTCCGGTCACCAGCCGGAGGAAATGCACTTCTGGCCGGTCATGACGCCACAAGGCCATCGGTGTCCCGATCGTGAATCGCAAGCCCTCAACAGGTATGCCCCCGGCACCGTTCACGGTAATCCTGATGGCCCCGAACTGATCCGAGGGCTGCAGATTCCATGCCTCGATCTGAACGGGGCCAACGAACAAGTCCAGCCGAATCGGCAGGAGTTCCTGACGAAATGCCTCATAGCCAACGGCCCACGCGGTGACTACGCAACTTCCGAAGCGCCCGGAACGAGCCGGCGGATGGAAGTTCTTGACGCGAACGCTGCACACGGAACCGGGGAAGGCTTCCTGCAGACGTGCCCTGATGCGTTGGCAAGACCACTTTCCATCCCCGTTCGACGGGGTGTGGTAGCCCGCCCCCGACTCATAGAAGCTGTCATAGAAGATGGGGCGCCCAACGATCTCGACACCACACACAACAGGCATACTGAGGTAGACAGTTAGATCCGCTCGTGTGTTCCCGATCACCACGGCCGCATGCGACTGCTTCAACCGCATCTGAGATCGACGACGATGGGAGTGCACCAGCATATCATGCCGAGCATGGACCAGGTACTGGCCCTCGGGTAGGTCGCCGATTTCAAGCGCACCATCAGCCCCTGTGACTCCGCGTAGCTTCCGGGGACTCGCCTCATATCCATCACCCTGGGTCGGGCGCGTGGCGAGCCAAATTTCCACTGCTGGCACCGGTCTCAGGTTGTCGTCCAACGCGAGAATCCGCGCAACTCCCTGGTTATCGGAAGTCGCAACAACGGCTTCCAGCCCTACCTTGACGGGTAATCGAACGCTCTCAGTGGCGACGCTCAGCGGCTGAGGCCTCTCCTTCGTAGGCCAGCCCGATTGCTTCTCTGCAGGCTGCAGCCCCGTGTCGGCACGCAACAGAAGCACCAACAAGATACCTACTGTTGCTAGACAACCAAGTATCAACCACTTGGCAAGGCGGGTGCGAGGTGCCGACATAGCTAATCTCATTGCTACTGGTTGCTACTGGTTGCTACTGGTTGCTACTGGCACTGACAGATCGGCCACCCTATTCCCGGTGGGGTCAACAAGTGGTTGGGATTACAAGTCTGGAATACCAAGCTGCACGGACTGATGGTCTCGCAAATGATCAAGGGAGCGGCTTGGCCTGGAGCGTAACCGGGATTCCGAACCTTGCCCTTGCAGAAGCACCTTGGATCAGCAGTCGTATTATCGCAATCACACCAAATGAACTCCGTGCCATCGATGATCTCATCCTCGTTCACGCAAGCACCCTCTAGCGCCAAACAGTTGCCAGCGCACTCATCCGCCTCCCATCGCTGGGCAATGACGTCCCAGGTAGCGTGCAAGATGCAATAGCAGGGGTCGATCTGCGCAACGAGACGCGACGTTGCCGACGCAAACACGATGGTGAACAGGAAGAAACACAGCGCTCTCGAGTTTTTCATGGCTTACCCTTGTTTCCGTGAGACTGCGGGAGGAATCTCCCGCTATCAGTTTTCCGTGAGACTGCCGACTCTACGGCGCACCACATGCCTGTCAACAACAGGGGACGGGAATTCCCACCAGTTGAACACGCGACTGCGAGGTCATCGACCCCACTCGCGGGATCCTTACTCCCTTGTCTTGAGACAGCTTGCGGGACCACAGCCTCGGGGAACACCCAAAACCCGCCAGTCGGGAACACCTGAAAACCAGCCAGTTGTGATTCTGGAAGCGGACGTTGACGGGCGTTGGTGCGTGAATCCAAACCCGACAAGACTGTGGCCGCAATCGTCCAAACTCATATGCCAACTGCGTAGGACGCCGGCATTCCAAGTTCGGTCATGCGGTTGAGGATGTTGCAGGCGAGTCGAGCCTCAACGACCTGCGCATCCCCGTCACGGGCATGCAGGCGATCGCCAAGGATCTTCTTGTAGCGGAAGAACGTATTCTCGGCGCGGGCCTGCTGATGGTAGCCGGACTCCTTCTTCCACTGGCGACGACCGACCTTGCGAACACGCCGGACAACCCGATCTCGCGCACGACA
>JBNMNW010000288.1:0-7574 GCA_051278165.1 Planctomycetota bacterium
ATCATCATCGATCGGCAGCAGGTTGTAGTCGGCTGACAAGTCGCCACCGGACTGCTGCGCCAGATCTTGGATCTCGAGATCCATCAGGTTGCGCAGTTGCCAATCTGGCGTCGGCGGCACCTGGCTGTAGCGCAACGTCATGTCGCGTCCGGCCAAGCCGCAGGTGCTGTCCTTCAGCGGAATGCCGGAGTCCGCCAGCGCTACGCGGCCATCTGGATTCGGCAGACCCGCGAAGCGCAGCACGCTAATGCCATGCTTGCCTTCCTGTGCCACGAGGATCTTGGCGCTGTGGCTGCCGATGTCGACTGCGGTTGCTTTACTTGCCATTGAGGTGCCTCGTGATGTAGTCGGTAACGATCTTCTGCAGGGCCGGCTCTTGCACCGAACCAAACGCTTCAGCCAACGCGGTCAGTCGCATGCGCTGGACATCATAGGTCGCTTGATCGACGGCGACCAAGCGCTGCTTAGCCTTAGCCTGAAGCGCTCGGGCTCCGGCTAGGTCTTCAACGTTGTGCTCGCCATAGAGAGCGATCAGTTGCTCGACGCCGCTGGCAACACGATCGAAGCCACCGCGCGTCGTGAAGAACTCCGCTTCTTCGAGGTCCTTCTGTAGCACGGCAATCTGCGCGGATTGCTGTTCGAGGATCTCGCGGCGAATGCGCTGCGCCTTGGCGAGCGCCTCCGAGTCCATCGGCACGTTCTGGAACAACTTAGCGAGTTCGTCAAGCGCGGCTCCCGGACGGCCTTCGGCGCGAACCGACTTAGCCGTTCGCACGTGGGCGCCGGCTTGCTGACGTTCGGCGCGGAAGCCGAGTAGCAGCTTCGCCTTGTTGGCCTGAACCGACAAGCGGTATAGGCCACCGCCAACGACGCCACGCACGGCCGTCTCGGCCTCGAATTGCAGCATGGCGCGGGTCGCATGACTGCCGAACAGCACCTTTTGAGCCAATGCCTCCGACTCGGCTTGGGCCGACGCAAACGGGCCAGCCGCCGCCATCAACAAGCCACCCGCCGCGTCCGACGGCATGACGAATTGCATGCTATCTGTGCCGGTCGCCACGATCTCGAGGCCACCGTCGGCGGCCGAGCAAGCAATGCTCACGCCGAGGTCCGACAACACGCACTGACCGGCCTTGTGCAGGCGCGCCATCGACGCGGGCACCGCATCGGGCGCAATCATCAGCACCGTGCCGGGGTGAGTCTTGTCGGTGGAACGCACGGCAACCGCACTGCCAAATCCGAACGCGGTCTGACCCGATTCCTTGAGTGCCACTTCGATGCCGTTGGCCGTGCCACCTTCGACAACCGCGAGGTCATCGATCAGCGCTTCGGCATCCTTGTTGGGCAGCAACGCAACGACTTCGACCAGCAAGCGATCGCAGCCGGGCGGCACAGTCACCGTCGCTTCGACGCGCTGCCAGTCTTCATAGGGAGCCAGCTTGGTGCCGTGACAGAAGCGGAACGGCACGTCTTCGTTGCTCGCGAACACGCGCGCGCGCACCGCAATCTGGGCGCCACCGATCGTGCGGCAGTAACCAGCAACCGTCATCGAGCGGCCCGCAAAGACCTCGATCGGCTCGGCCAGCTGCATGACCGCGAAGTCATCATCGCTCTTGGTCGTCTTGGCGGCCGCATCGTCCGCTTCGAAGTAGGCGGTGAACGACGACAAGCCGGTATTGGGTTGGCCGTCTGGCCGGAAGCCAATGCCTGCGACCCGCAGCGACCAGCCTTCGCCCGTCTCGCAAGTACCCAGGTTATCGGGAACACGATTGCCACTGACCGCCATGGGCGTCTTGTCGCGCTTCGGCCCCGCAGTGCTACCGGTGGACTGCTGCTGCCCGTCCCACCAATACCAACCGCCGCCGCCGGCAGCGACCAGCAGTAGCACGACGATCAAGCCGATCGAACCACCGCGCTTTTGTAGGCGGCCGGCGTCGATCGTGCGCATCGCAAACTCACCGGCATCTGCGCCGGCTTGGCCTTCCGCTGCGTCGCGGAACTTGACCTTGGTGCGACCGATGGTGACGACGTCACCAGGGGTCAACACGAGTTCATTGAGACGCTTGCCGTCGAGGAATGTACCGTTAGTCGAGCCGAGGTCTTTGAGCACCAAGCGATCGCCTTCCGGCAAAATCTCGCAGTGCACACCCGACGTCTTCTCGTCGGTGAGGACGATGTCATTACCCGCTTTGCGACCGATCCGAATGATCGATTCGCCGACGGGCAGAACTTCGCCAGCGCGATCCCCATCGAGGATCTCGAGGACGTAGTTGGCCATGTTTATTCTCGTGAGGGGTCGTGGCAACGCACGCAGCGTTGTTTTGCGGCGTTGTTTTGCCGCGCTATCTTGACCGGCAGGGGCACACCGGTCAGTTCAGCGTCCGAACGGTTTGGGAACCGATCGGTAAAGCGCCAAGCCCTGAGGCCGAACGCTGTAAGCCGAACTATCTCACTCCAGCTACCGAGGACAACGGAACTGACGTGGGACTACAACAAACTACCCGTCCCAGGCAGCACCGCAAGGTACTGTCGGGCGTGGCGGGCGATACAACTGCCGCCCCACCCTTTTTAAGCCTGCTATCCCGAACGACCTTGGCCAACCTCTACCATTTGCCCGAACTGCCGCCACCCGGTCCTGCGTGCCTCTCCGGCGACGTTGCCCACCATCTGGCACGGGTGCTGCGGGTTCGGGTCGGCGAGACATTGCAGGTCGGTGACGGGCGCGGCAGGACCGCGACCGCGACGGTCACAGTGGTGCAAAAGCAGTTGGTTGGCATCGAATTGGGCGAGATCACCGAGGAAGCACCACTACTGCCCGCCCTGACACTGGCGTTCGCGGTGCCGCGCCCGAGTCGCGCCGACTGGCTGGTCGAGCACGCAACGGAGATCGGCGTGCAAAGCTTTCAACCTTTATGGACGGAGCGCAGTCGCCCGCAAGGCTTGCGGGCCGATCGCTGGCGCAAAGTCGCCGCAGCAGCCGCTGGCCAGTGTGCTCGAGCCTGGCTGCCAGAAGTGCACGAACCGATCGAGCTGACCAAGCTGCTGGAGAAGCCGCCTGCCGGAGTGCGCTTGCTCGCCGACACCGATGGAGAGACGATTGACCTAGCGGCGAGTGCCGCCGCGGCGGTCTTGTTGATCGGACCAGAGGGCGGGTTCTCACCGCAAGAACGTGAAGCGGCCGCGCGGGCGCAGTTCTCGACGGTCAAGTTTGGTGCCCACATCTTGCGCACGGAGACCGCGGCATTGGTTGGCGCGGCGATCTTGCTGCGCGGCACGAACTAGCGAAGACGCACGGCAACGTGAGGTTGCTGGTGCTGGCCTCACAGCGCTTCAAGCAACCTTGGTTCTAGGCGTGGGCTTCAAGGCGTCACAGCCTGCCGGGACGTCCCACCAGTTAAGATCTGACGAAACGACAACGAGACCGCCACCCATCTGAGCAGCGGCCTCGCGCCGTTCGCATCACCTACTGGATCGCAGGAGATGCTGTCTGAGTGCTGCCAGTCTTACTGCGGCCAGTCCTACTGCTGCCAGCCTTACTGCTGCCAGCCTTACTGACCGACAGTCGCCACCCCGGCATCGGACATCACGATGCCGAGCTGGTTGGCGCCAACATCGAGAACCGCCCACTGGTGGTAGGCAATGATGCCGGTGAACACAGTGGAGTTCGGGATCGTGATCGGCGAGCTAGCGGTGCCAGCAGCCGAGATCAGCGTCAGATCCAGAGCGGTCGGAGTGGCGTAGAGATCACAGCCAGGTGCGCCCGGAAGCGGCACGCCAACGGGACCCGTGCTCGACAGACCTGAAACCAACACCGCGGCCGACGATGGTACGCCATTGGTCAGGGACAAGTTGTAAGTCGAGCCGATCAGCGGCAGCGCGTCGGTATCAAGAACCGGAACCGGGAACAGCGGCAGAGTGGTGCAGCGAACGTTCCACGACGGCTTCATCAGCTGATAGGACCAGCTCGTGGCCGGGTTCGCACGCGTGTAGCCGAGGCCATAGGTGCCAGCTGACATGTCGCTGAGCACGATATCCTGGTTGGTGGTATCCAAACCAATGAAGAAGACCGAACCAGTCGCCACCGGAGCCGGGAACGTCGCGGTGTAGAAACCGGGGGCCGCACCAACCGTGATCGAGCCAGTCGCAATCGGCGTGGCCGATGGGTATGAGCCAGCCAGACCATAGATGTAGGCCGGAACAGTCACCGGGGCGCCAGTCGTCGAGCGCGTGTAGATATCGAAGTCGGCCAGCGTGCCAGGGACACCGTTCGAAACGCGGTAGCAGTAGTCGGCAGCCGACGTCGTGTTCAGCAGCGGGCCACCGAGCGAGTTCAGCGATTGGCACGAGCCGATCGGGATCATCTGCGAGACCGGGCAGCCAGCACCAAACTTGGTGAAGGTTGCGATGGTCGAACCACCGGGAACTTCCGTCTCAACTTGCACGAACGAAGCACCGACGCCCGGACGTGCGGCATCGATCTGACAGGTCGACGTGCCCGGCGCGAAGTTCGCGTCAAAGCCGAAGTTGTAGATCGTGTTCCACTCAATCGGGTTGCTGGCAGTCGCCGTGAAGACGACTTCGTTGCCGACCCGAGCCATGCTCCAATCGTTGCCGCCATCGGCATCGATGTCACCAAACGAGAAGTTGCTCGCAACCGCCGAGGCGTCGATCGGGATGCGGAACGAGCTACCGGCGCGACTGTTGTCGATGTTGTGGACAGCGTACTCGTAGTGGTAGTTACCACCACCGAGGTTGACCACCTTGCTAGCAACGTAGAAGCGACCATCGTCGGTGCCGTTGCTTTCCGAGTTGATCGTAGCGCCGGGCCAGCGACTGAGCACCGAGCCGTATTCTTGACCTTCCGCGTTGTTCTGGAAGCTCCAGTTGCTGCCGCCCCAGTTCGGGTTCATGCCACGGTGAGCATTGTTATCACCACGGTTGGCGAGGCTCTCGCCTTCGTGAATCAACTGCAGCGCGTAGTAGTAGCTAGCGCCGGCGGTGGTCAGGTCGACTTCGTCGACGGTGACGCGGTTGTCGACGCTGTCGAAGATGCTCTGACTAAGACTACGGCTGCCATCAGCAGGAGCCGGGTAGCCGGACTGCGCCGGATCGCCGATGTCAAAGTAGCTGCCGACCGGGTTCCACGTGCCGAGCCAAGGGTCGATCTCTTCCGGCGGGCCAAGCCACGTGCGGCTAGCATTGTTGCCCGCGCCGTAGGTGTCCGAGCAGTTGATGCCCATCAACGAGCCGGTGCCAGGGTTCTGACACGATCCACACGCGCCGTTGACGTTGATCGACGTGAACGCATGCTTGCAGAAGCTCCACTCGTTGATCTGCTCGATCTTGTCGTTGGCGACACGAGCGATGATGAAGCCGAACATCGGGTGGTTCGGCTGCATCGCTTGGAACCACGGAATGTTGACCGAGCCCGGGTTGCACATGCTGTTCAGCATCGCCATGCCGATCTCACCATTCGGGTAGGCCGGGCCGCGACGACCGTAGTAGGTCAAGTTGTCGATCACCGTGAGGCGGCCATCGAGACCCGCGACGATGTTGGACTGAGCGGCAAGGCCAGCGAGCAGTGCGGGGGCAACGGACAGAAGTGCGAGTCGTTTCATGACGTGTTTGTAGCGAAACGTGAGGGGTTGATGCCGGCCACCAATACCAACCGGCGCGAGGCAGCCTAACGGAAGAAGTGCCTACTGCACACCTGGGTGAGACCCGCAATTGTCCAGGAAGGGCTCGGAAGGTGAAAACGTGACAACGCGAACGCAAAGAGCCTCACCCACCCAACGGTGAATGAGGCTCTTTGCCGACGAGCAACTGGTTACCCAGCCGCCCGTTCGCTCATGCGCATGCTAGTTGATGCCAATCAGCAGCGAGAGGCCGTTCGACGTCACCATGTTGAAGGCGTTGATGCCCAAATCCATGATCGCCGACTGGTTCAGCAGAACCTGACCCGACAGTGCCGGGTCGCTCGGGAACGTGAACGAGCGCTGGCCTTGGCCACCGGCAACTGCGAACAGATCGATGACAGCCAGGTCCTGGTAGAGGTAGCAACCCGGCATTCCGAGGAACGTCAGGTCAAGGCCACCAGGCAGCGGGGTCACGGACAGGATCGACAGACCACCGACCGAGGTCAGCGGAACGTTGGTCGTGACCAGGTCGATCGTCGAGCCGATGACCGGACGGGCCGAAGCAGCCAGAGCGATGTCCGAGACGCTCGTGCCAGCCGAACTACAGACGGTGATGCCGGCGTTCAAGCTTGCCGAGATATCCGTAGCGCCCGGGTCGGTTGCGCCACCAATCGTGAAGCCAACTACCGCACCAGTGGCTGCCACCGATTGGTAGATGCAGTGCACGTCGCCGTTCGCTTCGAATTGCAACTGGAAGGTCGCCGTGTTGCTGCTGCCGTAGAACTGGACTCCGTCAAACGTGACGACTGCGCGGCTCGCGTTCGCCGTGAAGTGCACTTGACCACTGCCGGCCGAAGCTGGGTTGAGATCGCGCCACAGCGGCGCCCAACGGGCCGCACCGCTTAGGAAGTCGTTGACGTTCTGCGAGTAAGCCGTGCCAGCGCCATTCGGCGACACGAATCCATTCGAGCAAACGGTCAGCGAGTTGGTCGCGCCACCGGGGTAGCTCAACGTGAACGGCAGGGCGCTGGTCGAATCATCATCGTCATTCAAGTTGAGCGCCGAACCGATCGAACCAATCCATGAGCCGGCACCAGGCACCAACGTGTACTCGCCGCTGCTATATGCGAGCGTGAAGGACGAGTTGGCAAGGTCGAAACCGTCTTCGTAGACAGCCTCGGTGCAGACCGCGACACTGCCACCACAACCGCTGCCAACCGAAGTCGCAGTCGCGAACGTCGAGCCACTCGGTGCCTTGGCTTGCACGTTGACGAACGAGGCGCCAGCGCCCGGACGATGTTCGTCAATCGTGCAACTCGACGCGCCCGCGGCGAAGTCACAGTCAAATCCGAAGTTGTAGATGGTGTTCCACTCAATCGGGTTGCTGGCGGTAGCCGTGAACACGACTTCGTTGCCAACGCGAGCGGCCGACCAGTTGTTGCCAGCATCGGTGTCAATGTCACCGAAGGTGAAGTTCGACGCGGTCGCACTGGCATCGATCGGAAGCTTGAACGAGCCGCCGGCGCGACTGTTGTCGACGTTGTGCACGGCGTACTCGTAGTGGTAGTTACCACCACCGAGCGCAGTCACCTTGCTGGCGACAAAGAAGCGACCGTCGTCGGTGCCATTGCTGGCCGTTTCGACGGTGGCTCCGGGCCAACGGGTCAGGACCGAACCGTGCTCTTGGTTTTCGGCGTTGTTGCTGAACGACCAGTTGCTGCCGCCGAATGACGGGGTCATGCCACGGTGCGCGAGGTTGTCGCCACGGTTGGCAAGGCTCTCGCCTTCGTGAATCAGTTGCAGCGCGTAGTAGTAGCTCGCGCCGGCGGTGGTCAGGTCGACTTCGTCGACGGTGACGCGGTTGTCGACGCTGTCGAAGACCGACTGGCTCAAGCTGCGACTGCCGTCGGCGGGAGCCGGGTAGCCGGACTGCGCCGG
>JBNMNW010000289.1:0-7573 GCA_051278165.1 Planctomycetota bacterium
CCCACGATTGCGAACCGCCGCAGCCACGTGCAGTCAGCACGCCGCCAGTCTTCGAGCATCACCATTGCCGTTGGCACCAAGCCAACGCCACCGAAGATCACCACGACGACGCTGACCGTCATCGCGATCGAGCCGAGCAGGTTGATGCGGCCGTCGGGTGTTTCTGCCGCCAGTAAGTCGCACAGGAAGTTGCGCCACCAGTCGTGCCCCACACTGTTGGCATCGAACTGCGTCCAACCCGGATAGGTCGACATCGCTGTGATCCACAGCACCACAAAGAGACCTACTGCTGCCCGCCGCATGCGCAACATCCTAACAATGCCAACGATGCTGCACCCAACCCGCGGGAAGTGTTCCTAATCCCGTCGCATACCGAGACGAAGACCTGACTGCGCGCCGAAGGTTCGCAGCCATTTGCGCCGAGGAGTAGGAGGCGATTGAAGCCAAGTTATCAGATGAGATCCGAGATCGGGTAATCTGCAGCTGCTCGCAACCCCTGACTCGAACCACATCATGAATCTGCGCCGATCCGCCACTCTTGGCTGCGTTGCGTTGGCTATAGCCATCAGCACGACCCAGGCACGCGCCCAGCACACCGAAGCGCGCCAATGGAACGAGCTCCTGCTCGAAGCCATTCGCAACGACTTCGCGCGTCCGACCGTGCACGCACGCAACCTCTACCACGTAGCCACTGCGATGTGGGATGCGTGGGCTACCTACGACCAAAATGCCGAGTGCGTATTGTTCGATGAGAGCCACCCAACAACCGACCCGGCCAGGGACGCTTGGCGTAGCGAAGCACTCAGCTACGCCAGCTACCGAATCATGATGGTGCGCTTCTCGGCGTCGCCCGGAGCCTTGGTGATACTGCCACAGTTCGACGCGTTGATGGTGACGCTTGGCTACAGCACCGCAAACACGAACACGACGGGCAACACGCCAGCTGCGATCGGCAATCGCATCGCTGCCAGCGTGCTCGCGTTCGGCAACGCTGACAACGCGAACGAAGCGGGCGACTACGCCAACCAGCACTACTACCCCGTCAACCTTGCGTTGCTGCCCGACTTCCCGGGCAACCCAAACATCGGCTACCCGAACCGCTGGCAGCCACTATCTCTGCAATGGTTCATTGGCCAGTCCGGCATTCCCCAGCCGCTCGGCTACCCCGAGTTCCTCAGCCCAGAGTGGGGACAAGTCACGCCGTTCGCGTTGTCGCAGAACGATCTGACGGTCTACAATCGCTACGGCTTCGACTACTGGGTCTACAAGGATCCGGGCGACCCGCCGAGGCTCGATACGCCGACCGCGGCCGACTACAAGTGGGGCTTCGAGATGGTCGCCGCATGGTCTTCACACCTCGACCCGAGCGACGGCGTGATGATCGACATCTCGCCCGGCGCGATCGGCAACTCGCCGACGCTGCCGAGCACCGCGCAGTTCGCACAGTATTACGACTTCACGAACGGCGGCGACTCCGGCACGGGCCACGCGCTCAACCCGGTCACGGGCCAGCCCTACCCATCGCAAGTGGTGCCGCGCGGCGACTACGGCCGCGTACTCGCCGAGTTCTGGGCGGACGGCCCTGACTCCGAAACGCCACCCGGCCACTGGTTCACGCTGCTAAACTACGTCTCAGATCACGGCCAGACCGTGAAGCAGATCGGCGGCACCGGCCCAACCGTCACGGATCTCGAATGGGACGTGAAGGCCTACCTCGTGCTCGGCGGCGCCATGCACGATTGCGCAATTGCCGCATGGGGCGTGAAGGGTTGGTATGACTACCTACGCCCGATCAGTGCGCTGCGCTACATGGCCGATCGCTACGCCGTCAGCCCAAGCGACCCGCACGCGATCACGCCGGTTCCAGGGCTGATCGAAGAAATCACACCAGCCAGTTCGGCACCCAACCATCGTCACGCACACTTGTCGGCACACGTCGGCAAAGTTGCGATCCTCGCCTGGCGCGGCCCGGATTACATCACCGACCCCGCCGTCGATATGGCTGGAGTTGGCTGGATCCTTGCCGAGCGCTTCTGGCCATACCAACGCCCGTCGTTCGTGACGCCACCATTCGCCGGCTACGTCTCAGGCCACAGCACCTACAGCCGCGCCGCCGCGGTCGTGCTCGATCAGTTCACTGGTTCGCCGTGGTTCCCGGGCGGACTCGGCGAGTTCCAATGTGTGCAGAACGACTTCCTCGTCTTCGAAGAAGGTCCGAGCGTCAACCTCACGCTGCAATGGGCGACCTATTACGACGCGTCGGATCAGTGCTCGCTGTCACGCATCTGGGGCGGCATCCACCCACCAGCTGACGACATCCCCGGCCGCGAAATGGGTCAAGAGATCGGTGAAGAAGCGTTCGCGCGTGCTGAGCAAATCTGGAACGGCACCGCCGCCCCGATCGCCACGCACACGACCTCTGGTACCGGCTGCGTCGGTTCGAGTGGCAGCCCAATGGCGTTGGCTGGCGTGCCGAGTGCGCGCCCGGTAATCGGCTCGACCACGAAGGTCGACGTCACTGGCGTGCCTGCCATGATGACAAGCTTCGTGATGATTGCCGGTGTCACGTCGATCCTGCCAGGCTTTGATCTCACGGGAATTGGCATGCCGGGTTGCACGCTCGACATGCAGATCATCACGACCGAGATCGTGCCGGCGCTAGCAGGCGAAGGTCAGTGGTCGCTCGCGATTCCGAACAACCCGATTTGGCTCGGATACTCGATCTACCACCAGGCCGTGGGCCTCGATCTGCCGGCCAATACTGCGGGACTCATCATCTCGCACGTCGGCAACGCGACCGTCGGCATCTAGCCGACGTTGACGCAGACCGCGGCCTGATCAATGGGCCGCTGGTCGGTGCCTGTTCCACAACAGGCACAGTTCGGCTGGAACTACAGATGCACTTACGAGTGCACACCTGGCTACTTTCGGATCGAAGGCGTTCCACCCCGGAAGACGTGACTCACGGCAGATGCCATGCAGCCACACAGACTCCGATCGGAACACGCCACTTGGACGCATCCTAGCCAAGGTACACAGGTGCATATCCGGCCATGAAGGCCGGCCCCCCGGATCGCAACGTGTAACGCTGCGGCTAACCGGGTTGTTAGCCGATGCTTTGCAGGTTGTACTGCGCGTCTTCGTCGGCCGGGTCGAGTTCGAGAGCGTTCGCGAAGCACGTGCGCGCTTCGTCAATGCGCTCGAGCTTCCACAGGCACACGCCGCGGTTGTTCCACGTCTGTGAGTCGGTGGCTTCCAGTTCGCTGGCGCGACGGAAGCAGTACTCCGCTTCGGTGTACTGCTCTTGGCCGAACACAACCATGCCGAGGTTGAACCAGGCTTCGTCGTTGTCCTCTTGGTCAGTGATGACGCGGTTGAACGACTTGATTGCACTCGCATCGTCGCCAGTCACGTACTGCACGAAACCGAGCTGCATGTGGTACTCGTTATCGTCCGGCGAGAACGTCGCGGCAGCATTGAGGTGCGGCAGCGCCTCCTCGTAGAGACCTTGCGACAAGTAGGCCTCAGCGGCCGTGCGGTGGATCGTGGCAAGCTTTAAGCCAAGCTCGGACAAGCTCTCACGAACCGCTGCCTTCTCCGCTTCCTTCTCGGGCTCGACGACGAGCTCCGGCACTTGCGTGTCGCGCATGTCGCGGATGCGAGTAGGGATAGGCTGGAAGCCTTGGTTCGGGGTGATCGTCGACGGGATCGCCGACGCCGGGTTGCTAGTAGTTGCAGTCATCGTCTTCTCCATTTCCGGGGGGGTATTTGGCCGCTTACAACTTGGCCAGAAGGTTCATCACGGCCGCGGCCTCGCGGTCGAGGCAACGAGCCTCGAGCAAGCGCACGGCGTGTTGGCCCATCGCACGCGCAGCATCGTTTTGGCCGAGCTGGTGCAGGATGAGCATCGTTTGTTGGCAGGCTCCCGGAGAGTCCGGGTGGCCCGACAGAAAGTCGGTCAACACGCTGAGCGCGCGCTGAGAATCGTTGGCTTCGAGCCACAACCGCGACAACGCCAGGTAGGCGACTTCGTAGCTGGGTTCGAGCGCGATGGCTTGACTGAGCAAGCGCGCCGCACGTTCACGGTCACCGCGAAGTAACCAAGCCTGCGCGATGCCTGCGAGCGCCACGTAGCTGGTGATGCCTTCCTGAATCGGCACGACCAACACTTGGTCGCGGTAGGCCATGCAACGGCGGTAGTGATGAATTGCGACTTCGCTATCGCCATCGACAACCGCCAAGCTGGCAGCGAGGTAGTGCAAGTTTGGCGTCGGCACGAAGCGCCGCAAGGCGATATCGACGACCTGACGGGAACGCTGAGAGTCGCCAGCACGCTCGGCTTCGAGCGCACACAACGCGGCAACCTCGCCCGCGTAGGGCAACGAACGCGGCAAGGTCGGCTCGCTGTTCAGGATGAGTTCGAGGCAGCGATCCAGCAGACGCTTGGCGTCTTCGGTGCGGCCTGGCACGCGGCGTAAGAAGTCGCCGTACTTATAGTGCCCGTAGATGTCGTCGGGGAACTGCTCGGCTTGCTTCAAGAACAGGCGCTCATTGCGCTCATTCTTACTGCGACTGGTCATCACCTGATCGGTATAGCCGTGGTGTTCGACCTCGATTTCGCAGCTCAACAACGAGAGTCCCATCTCGCCACCAATGCGTTGCAGGCTCGGCGTGACTTGCTCGTGGATGATGTTCTCGTACGCGATGCCCGGAAGGTTCCGGAACAAGCGCACCATCATCACGCCAATGGTCTTGCCGTTGCCGTAGTTGTTGGTGAAGCGCAGGTGGTAGCCGAGCGCAAACGGGTTCTGCACGAGTTCGCGAATGCGTTCGCAGCCACCTTCCTGAATCATCTCATCGGCATCGAGCACGAGGATCCAATCACCGGTTGCCGACTGCAGGCCGAGGTTGCGCGGCGTCGAGAAATCGTCATCCCACGCGCGGTGCAAGACCTTCGCGCCGAACGACTCTGCGATCTCGACGGTGCGATCCCTCGAGCCGGTGTCGACCAGCACAAACTCGTCAAAAGCACCGTGAGCATGCTGCAAGCAATCGCCGAGGAACTGCTCCTCATCGCGCGCAATCATGCAAAGCGTTACCTTCGGGGTGCCACCAGCCCACGGCGCCTTTGGAGCGACGATCGCGGGAGTGTCTTTGGCACCACGGAGGTGGGCACTGTCTTCGACAACCGACCAACGTTGGATCAGACCCTTCGTGTCGGACTCGAATTGTTCGGGTTGTTCGATCGGCGGCGGCGGCACCAACAAGTCAGCATCGACGACCCATGCGGCCGGAAGCTTGCTGTCGAGCAGCATCGCGTACTCTTCGAGGGCGACACGAGTGTTAGCCATGTGCTCGGGCAACGGCCCGACAAACAGCACATCCAAACGCGGCATCATCATGCCAGCGACATCGCCGCCGGCAGCCTTGCCACCGTTGAGGGCGGGAGTAACCGCACCGATGCAGGCGCGCGGCGCCATCGCTTCAAAGTCATCCGCAGTTGGCGTCATGCCACTGCGCAAGAACCAGATCACATCGCCGCGAGAGTTCGCGACCGCACGGTTCCATTGCGCGCACTCGCCGATCGCATCCGACGTGACGATCTCCCAATCATCCGGCAAGAAGGCGCGCAACGCGCTTTCGGTGCGCATTCGAGCGGCGGTATCGCCACCAGCAAGCACAACCGAGCCAGCAAGAGAACACACCTTCTCACACTGCAACCAGTAGCGAGATGGCGGTGTGCCACGCAACCAATCGAGTGGCATCAAGCCGGTGCCAAACAACTGACTCGACATCTTTGGGCCGAACTCTTGGGCACCAGACGGCACGCTAAGAACATCGCGAACCATCAACCCAGCAGCTGCGGTTGCCGCGAGCACGCGGCGCAACAGCAATGGATGCGACGGATCCTTCGAGCTGCCGACCGGATCAAATGAACCCGGACGCCCTTCGACAACCAAGCGCAGCTGCCGAGCAGACTGCAGATTGTCGACGTCACAAAGAAACGTGCCGCCATCAACAAGCTGACGTGCGAGGTCACAGAACGCATCTTCGACGCGCCCCATCGACTCGGTGAACGCCGTCAGTTCGATCAGGTCATGGGCCGAATCGCAATCTGCACCAACACGCCACTGCTGCCAGTCCCGAGGGAGCTGTAGCGTCTTCTGTGCCGCCGGTACGAGGCTCCCCCATCCCTTCACGGGACCGAGAAAACCGGTCGGCAGATTGTTGCCAGATTGAACCATTTCGATGCCTGGTTGGACAAACCGTCCAACACCACAACACCATCGACAGAACTGGACTGACAACTTCAGTCCGCGATGATGTGGGCTGTTCAGGACCACCCGACATGACCCCAGACAAGAAACTCGAATCGGAGCTAAAGCGGCAAACGCGCTTCGCGGAACTGGCGCACGTCGTGTCATGCGCCTCGACCCAAGATCTTGCCGCTCAGGAACCTACGATCAGCGACGGGACATCCGGCGACGCCGTATTTTGGGCCGATCACCAAACCAAAGGTCGAGGTCGACAGCAGCGAAATTGGGATGACGAGGCCGGGCTAGATTTAGCAATAACGCTGCGAGTCACCACCAAGCTAGACAACCCGCTTGCCCTGCCGGCGGCGCTTCCAGTAGCCGTTCTGCAAGCCTGCGAGCCAATCGCCAGGCAGCCCCTGCGCATTAAGTGGCCTAACGATGTCTACGCCCAGGATCGCAAACTGTCGGGTGTGTTGATCGATCGCGACACCGCTCGGCCGGACACATACCGAATCGGAGTTGGCATCAACGTCAACCGCATGAAGTTTGATGGCGCGCTCGCCGACATCGGCACGTCACTGGCGCTGCTCAGTGGCGAGCAACAGGACCGGCATGCGCTGCTGCTGCAGTTAGCGACGCGCGTTGACACGATGATTGCAGCGATCGAACGCGGCGACCTTTGCGACCATGAGGACCTGTTCCGCGAACGGCTCGGCCTGCTCGGCGAACGGGTCGAGGTGCAGGCGAGAGAGACGGTGGTCGGCACGCTGACAGCAATCGACTTCGGCAATCTGGTGCTCGATGGGCGAGTCGCCGTGCCTCTCGCGATCGTTCGTTCGCTGCGTCGTGCGACGTAGAAGGGCGTAGAAAGAACGGTCCGACTGCCAGGCTCGTGCGTTCCGATGCAGGTTGGGGAGCGACTACGGAGGCTAATCAGCTGATTCGGCGAGGCTTTCGAGCGCCTAAATGCGCAGGACCAGCCACCGCATGAGCTTTTCAACGGGCTACCAACAAACTCGCTCCAACTAACGCCAAAAATGGTGCCACCGCGCGGCGCTGAAGATGTTGTTTCTTGTCCAGGCACCGTACCGACAGGCACCGTACCGACAAGTGGTACCAACAGAGCCATCGTTTCGTGCAGCGGGCCAGGCGGCAGAGCGAACACGTTGGGCGACATCGTCAGCAAGTAGGTGCGCCACCCGAAGTGCTCGAAACGGGTGGAAATAGCGTAAACGCACGCCTCGTCGGAAGCAGCATCGCAACCCGTATCGCAATGCAAACAACCACCAAATATCACTGGAGCGCCGGTTCTTGCG
>JBNMNW010000290.1:0-7536 GCA_051278165.1 Planctomycetota bacterium
CAGGATCAGTGCCTTGCCCTTCAGATTTTTGGCGTAGGGCATGACGCTGCCGACGGTGTAGCCCTTTTTGTTGAGCTGGGGCGTGCTCATGTAGCGCTCGGTGTAGATCGTGTCGTAGTTACGCCAATCGGTGACGCCAGCGCCGATCGATGCCGCCGCATAGACATCCGGAAACTTGAAGATGCCCATGGCCGCCATGAAGCCACCGTAGGAGTGACCGACGATGCCGACGCGCTTGCCATCGATATACGGACGCTTGCTGACCAGGCGCACACCATCGGCATGGTCCTGGATGTCGACGTCACCGAGGCGCAGGTAATTCGAACCGAGGAACTTCTTGCCGCGGTTGCCGGTGCCGCGGTTGTTGATCTTGACGACGAAGTAGCCCTTGCGGCATTCGCTGCGCACGGTCGACACATAGCCCGCCGAGATCTCATTCGACCCTGGGCCGCCGTAGAGCGCGTTGATGATCGGGTAGCTCTTCTTTGCATCGAAATCCTTCGGCTTGTAGAGCACGCCGTAGATGTCGAACTGGCCATCGCTGGACTTGAACTTGAACATCTCTGCCAAGTCCTTTCCTTCCTTGTCACCTTGCGCGAGCACGATGACGGCCTTGCCATCCGAGACGCGGTAGAGCGTGGTGCTCGGCGGCGTGTTGACCTCTTCGTGCCGTGCCACGATCCAGTTACGATCGGGTGAGACGGAGAAGCTGCCGTGGTGCTGGTCGACGGAGGTGACGCGTCGTTGGCCTTTGCCGTCGAGGCGCGCGACGTGGTATTGCAGGAAGTAGGGATTGCTCTTCGAGCTGTAGGCGGTGAACCCGATCAAGCCGTTCTCTTCGTCGACAAACTGGATGCCGGCGGTTTGGAACGCACCTGATGTGACGGTGTTGTGCAGCTTGCCGTCGAGGTCACGAACTTCGTAGTGCGTGAAGCCGGACTTGTCGGTTGGCCACAGGAAGCGCTTGTTATCCTCGAGGAAGCGCATCGACGGCGAGTTGCTTTGCCAGGTGTCTTGCGTCTCTTCGACCACCAAGCGCGTCTTGCCGGTGTTGACGTCGATCGCCAGCACCTTGAGGTGTTGCTGCAAGCGATCGGTCCAGTTGACCATGATCACGGAACCATCCGGCGACGCGCGCAAGCCGTAGAGGTATTCCTCCGAGCTGCCGCCGACGTCGACGCGTACGGTCTTCTTGCTCGCGATGTCGTAGATCAGCAGCTCAGCCGCTGGGTTCTTGGCGCCGGCCTTTGGATAGAACTCGGGGTATTGTGTTGTGTTGATGTCCGACCAGCCGCGCAGCAGGTGGAACGGCTGCACGCCGCGATCGTCGAAGCCGTAGTAGATGAGCTTCTTGCTGTCGGGCGTCCACCACATCGACTTGGTCTGGTTGAGCTCTTCGCCGTAGACCCAGCTCGCGGTGCCGTAGTGCACGTCGGCGTTGCCCTTGGTCGTGACCGCGATCTCTGCGCCGTTGTCGCTCTTGAGCACGACGTTCCAATCTTTGTAGTGCGCCTGCCACTCCCCATCGGGCGAGTCGACGCGTGTGTATTGGCGACCACGCGAAGGGCGGCCGACATACTTGCCGGTGCTTTCGCCTTGGCTGCCGGCCCGACCTCTGCGGCTTGACCTAGCAGTAGTCTTCCCGCCAGTATCCTTCCCGCCAGTTGCCTTCCCGCCAGTAGCCTTGCTCGGCTTGCCCTCGGAGATGTCCTTACGGGTCAGTGTGCTCAGCTCGAGCTCGTATCGTTTGTCGGCGTTTTCGAACGTGACGGTCTTGCCATCTTCGCTCCACGCGACGCGTGATACGACGCCGGGGCCGGTCGCTTCTTGAGGCGCGGGGCGTTGCGCGGTCGTGGCGAACGACAACAGGAGCGCAGCGGCCAGAGACAGGCCGAGAGTTGGCAGTGCTTGCGAGAACGAATTCATTTTGGGTACACCTTGTGGCAAGCCGGTCGTGGTTGGGCCGATCGCACAGTCCGGCAGTCTAGAGACCTGCACGTGACCTCTGGCACGGCTGCCATCGGATTCAGGTGACGATGACATTCGCGTTGCATCGTTGTGCCAGTTTTGTCGTCTCAGCATCGCTGGGCCAGCATCGCGCGGCGCGAGCGTAGCATGGCAATGTTCCCAAGATCCTTGGCTCTGCCCATGACTCGATTGACTGCCGTGCTATCTGCGCTGCTCTTGTCCGCCAGCTTTGCTGGTGCGCAGGCGCCTGCCGCATCTTCCTCTTCTCCTGCCAATCTTGCCTTGGCTAGTCTCGAATCGGCCAGTCCCGCATCGGCTGCCCGTGAAGACCTTCGCGTGCTGTTCGTTGGCCAGGATGCAACCGATCTGAAGATCATGTTCTCGAGCATGGCCGTGCCGCGAACTCGGCAGCTGTATCGCGAACGCACGGCCGCTTGGGAATCGCTGCTGCGTTACCACTTCGAGCACGTCACGGTCGTGCACGGTGAGGACTATCGCGTCGAGATGTCAGATGACGTCGACGTCACGATCTTCGATGTGCCGCCGAAGGCGCTGACCGCGGTGAAGCGTGGCACGGATCCGGACACCGGCAAGTCGACCTATCAGGCTGCGACGTATTTGCCCGAATCGTTTGATCGCCCGGCAATCATGATCTCTGCCAGCGCGCCGAGGATTGGAGAGCCGCTCGGTCTCAAACTCGATTGGCTTTGACTCTGCCTTGATGCTCATGCGCACGGGATGCGCATGCAACATGATCTCTTCCAGACTCCAAACCAAGTAACCCTGACGATCGCGCCGCAGCCAACGCCGGCCGCCTACAAGAATGTCGTTGCCGACGAGACGATGCCGATGTGGCGCGTGCAAACGGAGGGCTACAAGGATGGTTCGAAGCAGTTGATCGGCTTGGTCTCACGTGACCGAGGCTTCCTTGATTCGCCAGACACCGAGTGGATTTCCAGTGGGGTCAACTCCAAGAACCCCAACGCGGTTGCGATCGGCCGCCACGGCAACTTCCTGTTGTGGGGGTTCGCGGCGTCGCCGACCTATCTGACCGAAGAAGCCAAGCTCGTGTTCATTAACGCGGTGCACTACATCCAGCGCTTCGATCACCAAGCGCCGATTGCACGCAAACGCAATGGCACGTCGTTGCGGGCCTCGGTGAGGTCCGCGATCGATAGCCTCAGCGAGAACAGCTACGCGCGGCGACTTGTGCGTCACAACGAGTTTGTTGCAGAGGATCAAGAGCGTCACGAGAAGGTTAGGGTGCGCATCGCTGCTGGCGAGCAGGTCTCCAAGTCTGAGCGCCAAATGCTCGATCGGCCGGCGCCGAAGCCACCGGGTCGATTCGATTCCGCGCGCCGCTACTTCACTGCAGAACAGTGGCAGAGCGTTGCCGGTGACGAGGTCGCTATCCGCAAGGAGTTGCTCAAACGATTGCCGTTCATGCGGCCGCATGGTTGGTATGAGATGGTCGTCGACGAAGACCTAGTCAAACTCGGTGTTGGCAACAACGACATCACCATGCTCGACAAGGCGATCGCAACGTGGGCCGCCGGTGATGACAAATTGGTCATGCGCGACGTATTGATGCGCTACACCGACCAGTCGTTTGCGACGGTGAGCGAGTGGCAGAACTGGCTGGCGAGCAACCGCTCCAGGCTCTTCTATACCGAGGCGGGTGGCTTCAAGTGGTTGCTCAATACGTTGGCTGATGCACCTAGTGCGGCGAGTAAGCGCCCGTTGCTCGGTGCGATCGCCAGCAAGGCTGCTAGGCCAATCCGCAAGGCGGCGTTGGCCGCGCCAGTGAAGGCTCCAAGCGCCGCCAACCCGCTGGTCGCAAGCATGCGCATCGATGCGCTCGCCGCGGGTGGCCACGTGGTGGTGATTGACGTGTCGATCTTTACAGGTTGGCACGCCTATGACGCCGTTACCGAAGGCTCGCCGTACATCGTGTTGCAGTCATCGCTCGACTTGCCGGCCGGCGTCAAGCAAGTCGGTGCGTGGCAGCGTCCCGAAGGCGTGGCATACGCAGCGGATCCGAACGTGACCGTGTTCGAAGGCCAGGTCTCGTTTCGTTGCAAGCTGAGTGGCTGCACGTCGGAGACTCTGAGCGAGGTCGGTTGCGAACTGAGCTTTCAGGTCTGCAACGAAAACATGTGCCAGCGGCCGACGTCGCTGCAGTTGAAGGCTGGGCCCGCGATGGTTCGCTAGCGGTTCTCGACCGGGCGCTGATACGGGCAGAATGCATAGATAGGCATGTTGCCTAGGGCCTCGGCCAATCTAGGCGCTCTAGCCGAGCTTGTTCTCAATGGCTGAGGCGGCGGCATTGTTACGACCGTCGCCGGCGTGGCTATGCCGCGTCGTGCGGCGCATGCTGGCACCGGTCGCTGAGCTGCATGCATCGATGCCGTGCAATGCCACGATTCGAGTCATGTTCGCGAACGATGTCGATGCGGCGAATGCGGTCGCTGCCGACGACATCCGCGGCGACCGGGCAAGACCAGCCCGATCGTTCCTCGCTCAGAAGGCGATGACCTGAAACGTGTCAGAGACGCGCAAGCCAGCAGGAGTGCAATCGACTAGCTGCAGGTGGAGCGTGGTCGGGCGAATCACCGGCGGAATCTTGAGGGAGATCGCTCCGGTGTGGATCACCACGTCAGGCGACGGAATCAGCACGCACGGCGCCGTTGTTTGCGTCAGCGACCGGCAGCAGTGCAGGCTGCGGAGTGAGGCCGAGCACGTGCCAGGTCACGTAGCTGCTAGAACTCCTGAGGTCCGCAAACGTGGGATTGAACAGGGTGTCGACGGAGAACTCTGCCGAACTGCCGCAGTTGGTCGGGATCCGAAAAACATGGATGCCGTAGGCAGGACGCACACGCATGGCATCGATGCCAGTGCGCTACCAGTGAAGGTGACCAAGACCTCGCCTACTCCGACCTTCGCGTAGTCGGCAGCGTTCAGCTGGATACTGAGCTGCAAGCCGTGTGAGGCCTCGGTCGCTGTTGCGTTCGATCCCCACGTAAGCTGGGCGTAGTCGACGGAGCCGGGCAGGGCGGTTGTCACGCTGCCTGAAGTAGCAAGCGGGCCGGCGGGCACGCTTTGCGTCCAGGCTTGGCCACCCTGCCACGCTGTCACGCTGCGTCGTCCGGCATCGCATGCGGCAGAGGATGAAAGTGGTGGGCCGTACTGGATTCGAACCAGTGACTTCGACGATGTGAACATCGCACTCTACCAACTGAGTTAACGGCCCAACCTCGACACCCGAAGGTCTCGACGGCGGGAGACTACCTAGCGGAAGCCTCGCCCGCAAGTAGGACTTCAAGAGGCTTGCAGACCAGGGGTTGCCTAACGCAGCTAGCTGATCGATGGCGGGAACGCGCCGTAGAAGGCCGTTTGCAGCGTCAGCGTCGTGGCTTCGCGGCCCGCTTCCGCAAACGCGTGCACCAGGGCGCGCGCAATCTCGGGAACGCGACCCTGAACGGTCGTGAACGCGATGATGCCGGCGCCGTGGCCGCAGAGCGTGGCGCCGGCCGCTCCGGCTGCCACGGCGCCCGCCATTACTTGGTCGAGGCCAGGCACGAGGCGGCGGCGGTAGGGCACGTGCACTTCATCCTGCAGGCACGAGCGCAGGAGGCTTTCGTCGCCTTGTTCTAGGGCACGCAGCACGCCATAGGCCCTGCCGAGACTGCGGCGCATGGCCGCGTGCGGCAGCGTTGGTGGCAAGACGCGCTTGGATTCGGCGGTGCCCATCTGGACATCGGGCAAGGCGATGACGTAGTGCCAGTCTTCGTGAACGGTCAGTGACAGCGGCTGGTGGCGCAGTTCGGGTTCGTTCGGCAGCGACAGTTGGCTGGTGACGGTCAGGCCGCCGAGCAGGGCGGCGGCGCCGTGGGCCGGGTCGCCGTTGAGAGACACCAGGGCATCTAGCGCGGCGGAGGTTTCGGGCCGCTTCTTGGCTAGGCGAGCGGCGATGCCGAGGCCAGCCGCGTAGCCGGCGGAGATCGTGCCCATGCCGGTGCCGCGTGGGATCGAGCCTTCGACGGTGATCGACAGGCCCTTGGCAAGCGACACCGAGAACATCTCAGCGCCGAGTAGCAGGCCGCGCAGGACCGGGTCGTGGCGCTGGTCTTCTAGGTGCGCCGACGGGTCGTCACGCCGTTCGATCTGCAGTTCACCATCCGTGCGCGGCTCGACCGTGATGCCGAGCGGCATGTCGAGCGCGAGGCCGATGACCCCATAGCCCGGGCCGATGTTGGCCGCGCTGGCGGGCACGTGGAAGGTGATGGGAGCGGGCTTGGCCACGACTGCCTTATCGGACGTTGGGGCCCCGAAGTCCTGGTCGTTGCGGGGATCCTGCAGCTTCGAGCGTGCTTACGGGCGCAACACGATCTTCACCATCTTGCCAGAACGGCTGGCGATGAGCATGACCTCGGTCTTCTCAGATGCCGCGTCCCGCATCGCTGCCAGCATGTCGCGCACGTTGGCGACCTTGATACCGTTGATTGAGAGGATCTTGTCGCCGGCCTGGAGGCGACCATTGGCCGCGATGCTGCCCTCGCTGACGCTCTTGATGGCGTCGTTATCGAGCTCGAGGCCGAGCCAGGTTTCGAACACCAACTGCGCATCGACGCGGCCGCGGCCACCGGGAGAGGCACGCTCGACGCCCTTGCGCGACAGCTTGTGGTCGAGGTTGGCGACGCCGGCAGCAATCACTGCAAAAAGCGTCGCGTTGTGCTTCTGAAACTCCGGCTCGACGATCGAGTAGGTGTCCCATTGCGAGTGCCAGCCGCGGCCGTAGGGCACGTGACCCTTCAGGTTCCAGCTGAACGCGGGCACGCCAACCGCGGCGAATGATGCGTGGTCGCTACCGCCGCCGGCCGGCGTCATCACTTTGCGAGGCTTGACCTGGAAGATCGGGCCTTCGTGATCTGCCTGCGGCGGCTTCATCAGTTCGAGGATCGGCGAGATGATGGAGCCGAAGTCCTCTGCGTGGGACTCTGCGATGGTCAGCGCGTGCGCCCAGTTGGTGCCGCTGTCGTGATTGAACACGGCAGAGACCTTGTGCATGGCGGTGCGGTTCTTGACGACGAAGCCGCGCGAACCGAGCAGGCCTTGCTCTTCGCCACCCCAGAGCATGAAGCGAATCGTGCGCTTCGGCTTGAAGCCAATCGAGGTCAGGATGCGCGCCACTTCGATCGTCGAGCACGTGCCGGTGCCGTTGTCGGTGGCGCCAGTGGCTTGGTGCCAGCTGTCGAGGTGCGCGCAGATGATGACGTATTCGTCGGGGTATTCGCTGCCGACGAGATCGGCGACGACGTTGTTGAGCACGATCGGTCCCTTGCGGAAGCGGTTGCGCAATTCGAACTCGATGATCACCGGGTCGCTGCCGGCGAGCGCCGTTTCGATGGCCTCGCATTGGTCGTCACGCACGACCGCTTGCGCCCAGCGTTGGCGATCTTCGTATGGCACCAAGCCGCCGTTGCGGACGCCGAAGACACGGATCTGGTTCTTGTAATCCTTGCTGTTCCAACGCGTGCTGGTGGCGGACTGGACGATGCCGTGCACCGA
>JBNMNW010000291.1:0-7529 GCA_051278165.1 Planctomycetota bacterium
GCTCTCCCGTGGCGCAGGCTCCTAGGTTACCGCTTGCGCCTTGTGGCCCCAGCGCTTGACCGCGCTGCGCAACAGATCGAGCTTGATCGGCTTGGGCAAGAAGTCGTTCATGCCAGCGACCATGCAGGCCTCGCGATCGGCCGGCAGCACGTTCGCCGTCAACGCCAAGATTGGCAAGTCGCTGTAGTTGCCACCGAGAGCACGAATCGCCCGAGTTGCCTCGAAGCCATCCATCTCGGGCATCTGACAGTCCATCAAGATCAGCGCGTAGTCATGCTGCTTGACGAACTGCAACGCCTCGCGGCCATCGACCGCAAGCGTCACCCGGCAGCCGATTCGTTTCAGCATGCCGATGATCACACGACGGTTAATCTCGTTGTCTTCAGCCACCAGCACCGGCATGTCGAGACCGAGGTCTTCCACGTTGAGAATGGCCGTCTCTTCAACCTTCGGCCGAACCTCCTTCTTCGGACTGCGAAGGCTCGCCATGTCTTTAACCACGTCGAGCAAACGACTCGAGGCCAACGGCTTGCTCAACCAACGGAAGACACCGGCGTCGGCGAGTTCCACCAAGCTTGGCCTCGTGCCAAGTGAGCTAGCCAGCGAAACAGGAATGTCCGGCACGTCGGGGTCGCTGTGAATCGCGGTGGCCAACTGCATGCCATCGATGCCCGGCATCGCCATATCGAGGATCGCCATCGTGAACGGCTTGCCGATGCGCGCGGCATGCCGCAGCATCTCAAGCCCACTGATCGCGTTACCGGCGACATCCATGCCGATCATCGTTGGCGCCAGTTGCATCACCATCAGCTTCCGGTTGGTGTCGTTGTCATCGACAATCAACACCGAGTGGCCGGTCAGATCGACCTCTTCGGCGCGCTGGCGTTCCCCGATCGGCTGGCCCATCGGCAAGCGCAGCGTGAACGAGAACGTCGAGCCACGGCCAGTGCGACTCTTAACGTCGAGTTTGCCGTTCATCAACTCGACCAAACGGCGGCAGATGACGAGGCCTAGTCCCGTGCCACCAAAGCGCCGTGTGGTCGACGCGTCAGCTTGGGTAAACGGCATGAACAACCGCGCGATCGCGTCTTGGCTGATCCCCACACCGGTGTCGCGCACCCAGAAGCGCATCGTTTCATGGCCTTCGTCTTCCGGGACATCGACAAGGTCGACCCCCATGACCACCTCACCCTCGAGCGTGAACTTCACCGCGTTGCTGAGGAAGTTCATCAACAGCTGGCGGATGCGCGACGAATCCCCCTGATGACACCTGCCCACCCGCGGATCGACGAACGTCATCAACTCGACCCCCTTCTCATCCGCCGTGCGGTGCATCAAGCCAGCGCACTCGTCGATCAACTGCCAAGCATCGAAGTCGGCGATTTCTAGATCCAACTTGCCGGCTTCGATCTTCGAGAAGTCGAGGATGTCGTTGAGCACCGACAGCAGGGCGTCGGCCGACGCCTGGATCGTCGAGGCCATCTGGTCCTGGTCCGCGTCGAGCTGGGTCTGCACCAACAGCTCGGCCATGCCGAGGATGCCGTTCATCGGAGTGCGGATCTCATGGCTCATGTTTGCCAAGAACTGCGCCTTCGACGTCGCCTCGGCCATCGCGCTCTGACGAGCTGCCTCAAGGTCATTGACCTCTCCGTAAACCGAGTCGAACGATTCGTTGGCGGCGACCAACGCGAATGCTGCCGTGCCGATTACGAACGGCACCACCCACAACGGCGACACGCCACCGATCGCGACCGCCACCAAGGCCGCGATGGTCACGCAGCTGCCAACCCACAAAGCCTTTCGGAGTCGGGCTCCGCGCCGGCACGCATTCGACGCGCGCTCGTGCACTGTGCCATCGATCGACTTGCCGGACGGAGTCTCCATTCGCTGACCTCATCGGCATGCGCGTGGCGGCCCGATGAGCCAATCAGCGCAGCGATCGAGCCGACTACGAACGTCGCCGTCGCAGCACGGCGAGGAAGAAGCCATCGCAGCCCTGTTGATCAGGACGAACGGATAGCCAGGTGCCCGTGGCATCGCAGATTGGGCGCGCAACCTCACCACCTAGGACTTCGACCAACCTGACCTGCTCGAGTTCTGGTCGCTGCTCACACAACCACTCGACCTGCCGCTCGTTTTCCGATGGCAACAGAGAACAGGTCGCATAAACCAACCGTGCGCCGGGCCGCAGCCACTGGGCTGCACGCAACAGCAGTTCCCGCTGGGTCTGCTGCATCGCCAAGAGTCCGGCTGCGTCGATGTTCCAGCGAGCCTCCGGCCGACGCCGCCAAGACCCGGTGCCACTGCATGGTGCGTCTATCAGGATACGGTCAGCGTGGCGCGCAAACTGCTCGAGCGACGCTTCACTCTGCGAAAGGCCATCGGCATGCAATGGCTGCACATTGTGGGCACCGGTGCGCGGCAAGCGCTGCCGCAGTTCGCGGACCCGCGCTTCGTGCACATCGCTGGCGAGAATGACGCCACGATTATCGAGCAACGAAGCAAGGCCAAGCGTCTTGCCGCCGCTGCCGCAACACAGGTCGAGAACTTTGCCGCCTCTTGGCGGTGCCGTTGCCAAGATCGCCAACTGGCTCGCTTCGTCCTGCTGCTCGAAGCAACCGTCACGGTAGGCCGCTGTCTGGAACAGATCGCTCGTCCCGTGAACATGCACCGCGGTGCTGGCGAAACGTGCTGGCTCCGCGTCAATGCCTTCGCCCGCCAACCGATCCAACAACTGCTCTCGCGAATCAACGCGCAACGCATTCGCCCGCAAGGTGCGCGGCGCCACTTGGTCAAGCCCGCGCAACACGGAGTCGATGTCGTCGGGGAAGGCCTCGCGCAACGGCGCAACCAACCAGTCGGGAATAGAATGCGTAACCGCAAACCGTTCGTCGTCATCGGCAATCGCGTGCAGGCGACTCTGGATAACATCGGCCGTCGGCAAGTCCCGGGCATCGCGCGGCAGCGGGTGCCCCGCCTCTGCCAAACTCATCAGCACATACGCACGCGCGCGCTCAAGTGGATGGCGCGGCCGATCGTCGCCGAGCACGGCGCGGAAGCGTCGACGACCGGCAATGACCCGAGCCGCGACACCGGCAACCTGGGCTCGCACGTCACCAGTCTCCGAGCGCAGGGCCGACATGCTCGCCATCACGTAGGCCGGCCCACGCCGCTCCGTCAGGCATCGTTCGACGACCTGCGCAGCATGTAGAACGGTGTTGGTATCTACTTCGTGCATCGGCAAGCTCACTTGTGATACGGATGCCCGTCGATGACCGTCGCGGCGCGATAGAGTTGCTCTACGAACATTACGCGCACCAAGCCATGCGGCATGACCATGCGTGACAAGGACAACCGGTTGGTAGCCTCGCGGCGAAACTCAGGATCGAGCCCATCGGCGCCGCCGATCACAAACGCGAGGTCACGCCCCGCCTGCTGCCACGTCTCGATCTGTTCGGCAAAGCGCTCGGTCGACCAGGAGTCGCCGCGTTCATCAAGCGCCACGACGATCGCGCCCTTTGGCACCGCATTGCGAATACGCCCAGCCTCAGCAGCCTGCACGCGCGGCGTCGTCTGACCGCTCGTTCGCGCCTCCGGCTTGATTTCCTGCAACTGGAACTGCCAAGCGCGCGGCAAGCGCTTTTCATACTCGGCACAACCTTCAACAACCCAGCTCGGCTGGCGTTGCGACACCGTCAACAATCGAACTTTCATGCGTTGCCTTTACCACCAAGCTCGCACCCGCCAATCAGCCACAATTCTTGGTTCGGGCGCCGGAACGGACTCGGAACAGCTTCAGGCAAAGGCGCCGTCATGCCGAGCATCTTCGCCGTGTTTGCAAACAAGTCGGCCATCAACTGGCCGCGCAGCCCCTGGCCACACAGCCGCGATACGGAATGTGCCGGCCGGCGCGATGGATTCGGCCTTGCCAACGGATAGGCAGCGCTCGAATCGTGACGTCTCGCAACGTGGCCGCAGCAAGTGTTGGCGCCGCACTTCAGCGTCAAGATCAAGACGCAGTGACGGTCGACCTCACTCAGTGTTGTAATCAGTGTCTCACTCAGTGAGGCGGGCGCGAACTACGCCAGCACGCGTAGCAAGAACGCGCGCACCGTCATGATCTCTTCGATGTTGACGCTGTGTGGGATTGGGTACGAGTGAAACTCGACTGGATAGCCGCGCCGCAGCAGTTCATCGCGCGCCGCTTCGCCACGTTCGATGGGCACCATTGGATCAAGGCTGCCGTGCGCTTGCAAAACAGGCACGCCCTGGTTGGCTGAAGACGCTTCCGCATCGAGCGTTTCGGCAACGACCATGTAGGTCGACAACGCGATCACGCCGGCAAGGCGCTGCTCGTTGCGCAGCCCTTGGAATAGCGCCACCGCACCGCCTTGCGAGAATCCCGCCAGCACGATGCGGTTCCACGGCACGCCACTGTCGTGTTCGGCTTGCATCAACGCAGCAACCTGGGCGGCCGAGCGACGCACCCCCGGCTCATCGTGGCGGCGCTGCAGGTCGACTTCCGAAATATCGTACCAGGCCGGCATCATCATGCCGCCGTTCAGAGTCACTGGAATCGACGGGGCATGCGGCAGCACGAAGCGAACGCCGAGTTCGTCCGGCAATGACAGTTCGGGAACGATCGATGCAAAGTCGTGGCCGTCGGCGCCGAGGCCGTGCAGCCAGACAACGGAGGAACGCACGGGCCCTTTGGGATCAATCGTAACGGCAGACAGAAGCTCAGACATGTCGGGATCGTGCGACGACCGGCGCGTTCCGACAAGCGAAGTTCGGCGCGTTTTCGTCTCACTCCGAGGCGGCCCGATGCCGCACCTCCAGCAGACCACGGGTGCACCCGAAGAGCAGAGCCGGAAGAAGATATGCGCCGATCCATGATGATTCTCGGCTGCCTGGCCCTCTCGGCCTGCGGCCCCAGGAGCAAGTTTCACGACTATACGACCCCCGAGCGTGCGGCCCGCAGCTTCATTGAAGCCGGCCGCATCGGGGATTCGGACAGCGCTCGCCAATCGGTGGTCGCCAACGAACGCGATTCGTGCGGCAGCGTCGACTACCATGACATTGGCGAATACTCGATCACGCTCGACAGCCTCATGGAGGACGAAAGCGCCGTGGTCATCTTGCAGAGCGGCAAGACCAAGGCGCCGATCGCGTGCCGCATGGAAGAAGGTCAGTGGAAGGTCTCCATCCGCGGCACGCTCGATTGCATGCAACAGCAGGTCGATGAGCTGATGGCGTCGGCGCCGCGATAACGCGACGCCACACCCCAAAACGTTCTCCGCAGTCCTTTTGTCGCTGTATTTGCCGACCGCTCTGCCGTTCGTGATCGGCCCGATGGCGACGTCGCCCGATGCCGTGGCGACAGACCGAAACCTGCTGCAGATAGCGCCGACTTTCTGGCTCTGAGATTCTGGTGCCGGCTTTCTTCCTCAGCGCCATCGCATCGCCACTTGCGATGCACGGCTTCTAGATCGCCACCACCAGGACCAACCTGCTCAGTGCGGATGCCGTCCTAATGCCGCTGAATGGCCTGCAATCCCCCTATCTGGGCGCTGCATTGCGACCCTGACGCCCGTCGAGCGGCCAACACTAGGGTGCAATTGTGATCGGTATACGGCCATTCACCCGTAAGATCCCCCGCATGCTAGTCCCCCACGCATTTGGCGCAGGCCGCCGTTCATGAGCACAGATTTCGCTTCGTTGGGCGTCAACCCAACCATCCTTAAGGCATTGGCGGCAAAGGGTTACGATAAACCGACCCCCATCCAGGCCGGCTCGATCCCGCACCTGCTCGACGGCGCCGATTTGCTGGGCATCGCCCAGACCGGCACCGGCAAGACCGCCGCGTTCGCGATTCCGATCCTGCAGGTTCTGCACGAAGAGAACGAGCGCCCGCGTCCCACCATGCCGCGCGCCTTGGTCATGGCACCGACTCGCGAGTTGGCCATCCAGATCAAGGATGCCTTCGTTGATTATGGCCAGGGGCTGGGCCTGAAGGTCGCGATCGTCTTCGGTGGTGTCGGCCAGACGCCACAGGTGAAGGCGCTGAAAGCCGGCGTCGACATCCTGATTGCGACGCCAGGACGCCTGCTTGACTTGATGTCGCAAGGCCACTGCAAGCTGTCCGACGTCGACATTCTGGTGCTCGACGAAGCGGACCGCATGCTCGACATGGGCTTCTTGCCGGACGTTCGACGCATCATGCAGAAGTTGCCGCGAGATCGGCAATCGTTGCTGTTCTCGGCCACGATGCCGAAGGACATCACGACGCTCGCCAACAAGATCCTCTACGAGCCGGTTCGGGTCGAAGTCACGCCGCCGGCGGCAACCGCTGACCGCGTCGAGCAATCGATCTACCACGTGCAGAAGGCGCGCAAGCGTGACCTGCTGGTCAAGCTGCTCGAAGACCCAGACTTCGCTCGCACGTTGGTGTTCACGCGCACCAAGCACGGTGCCGACCGCGTCGTGAAGCACTTGGTCAAGCAAGACATCAAGAGCTACGCGATCCACGGCAACAAGTCGCAGGGCGCCCGCGAACGCGCACTCGGTGAGTTCCGCAGCGGCAAGGCGTCGGTGTTGGTCGCGACTGATATCGCGGCGCGCGGCATCGACGTGCCGGAGATCACGCACGTGATCAACTTCGACCTGCCCAACATTCCAGAGAGTTACGTGCACCGTATCGGCCGCACGGCGCGCGCTGGCCGAGCTGGCATCGCCATCTCATTCTGTGATGAAGGCGAGAACGAATACCTGCGCGACATCCAGAAGCTGATCAAGCAACGCATCCCGACGAAGCGGGCGCAAGACCTTGGCAAGGCTGACGGCAAGGCCGACGAGAGCGAAGAGAAGCCTGTTGCAGCCGAACGCGAAGAGAACGGCGATCGCCCGCGCGAACGCTTGCGTCCCGATGCGCGGCATACGCCGGGCCCGTACGCCAACTCGGACGAAATCCGCCTGCGCCCGCCGCGCCGACCCGCGGACGAAGTCAGCGGACGCCGACGCGGCGAAGCCCGACCAGGTGGCCACACCGTCAAGAAGCCCAGCAAGAAGGGCGCTCACCACAAGGAGCATCACGCGCCCGCTGGTAAGGGTCCACGTGCGGCTGGTGGCAAGGTGACTGGTGCCAAGACTAGTGGTGGCACGAAGCACGGACCGGCAGCTCGCAAGAAAGCCGCCAAGAAGAGCGGCAATCGAACGGCGCAAGGACGACGCTAGGAGTCAGCGTCACGGGAAGCGAATCGACCAGGTGCGTGACGTTCGCACCGGGTTGGTTCGCCGAAACGCAGTTGAATCGGTGGCTTCGGCGAGGATCTGGCGGGCCGACATGGTGTGAAGGGTGCGTGCATGGCGGTTTGCTCTCCCGTGGCGCAGACTCCTAGGTCGCAGCGCTGAGGTAGCGCTGGCCTTGTGCCGCGCTACTGCCAGCGGGTCTTCGGCGACCGCGATGCCAACACCGCGCGCACGCCAAGCGCCTCGCCTTCCTTCCCTTGGTCGTAATGCTGGTCCGCCAA
>JBNMNW010000292.1:0-7524 GCA_051278165.1 Planctomycetota bacterium
CGAAACGACATCGATGATCTCCTGCCGGACTTCCCGGCAGAGACATAGGGGGCCGGAATCGCCCACGGTGACATCGATTCTGATCACCAACAGCCAAGGGATCAGTTCACTTGAACAACGCCTTGAGAAGCTGCGCAGCAAACTCGGCAAGCGCATGACCTAGGCGCAACTGCGCGGCGCGGCTACCTACTCAGCCGAGATGACTAACAACCGCCCACACGCCCGCGATCAAGAAGCCGACGCACGACAGCCACAGCAGTGCGTCCCATAGCTTGCCGGGCGTCAACCCTGCATCCGTGCGGCGATAGCGCGACCACAGCGCGGCGAAGCCGAGCACGGGCAACATCAGCGCTTGCGCGATGCCGCCAGCCAACACGAGCTGAGCTGGCGCGCGCACCCAAAGGAAGACCAGCAGACTGACGAGCGGTAGCGCGCCGCAGAACACGCGCGTGTAGCGCAGGCGTGCGGCCGCGGTGTCCGGCGCCAGACGGAGCACGATGACACAGTCCGCTGCAATCCGTGCGAGGCCGGCGCTGGCGACGAAGAAGGTCGAATAGAGCACGGCGAACGCTCCAACCAAAAACACCGGCGTCGCCCAGGAGCCGAACACCGGCGCATACATCTGCGCCAACGTGCGCACGAGGTTCTCCTTCTCCGGATTGAGGCCGATACGACCGAGAACTGCGGCGCCCAGCAGGAAGAATGCGACCGTCGCGAAGGTGTAGACGACTGCCGACAGCCACGCGTCACACTGCAGAACGCGCATCCAACCGCGAGCACGTTCGCGCCACGCGCTGCTGCCATCCGCGGCCCCAGTCATGCGAGCGTAGCCCTTCTCGATGCACCAATACGGATACATCACCAACTCCGCCGCGCCGACGCCAATGATGCCAAACGCGGCGAGCGCGGTCGCGATGGACGAGGCGCCATTGCCCGAGGATGTCGCCGACGAGGGCGGCAGTTGAAAGCTTAAACCATGCACAACGTCCGCTGAGCGGATCGCCCAGACAGGGTCGAGCTGCAGCATCACCACCGTCAACATCGTGACCAAGGTGAACGCGACGACAAAGATGGTCGCCAGCATCTGGATCATCGCAAAGCGACCGACCACCAAGATCACCGAGGTCGGCACGGCCAGAACCGTCGCCCAGATGGCTTCATCGTGAACCGGACCGACGACGGCAAGCTGCGAACGTAGAACCTGCATGCGCGCCGTCGTTTCGGCGACTTGCGCGGCTAACGGATTGAGCGCGTGCTGCACCTGCAGACTGACGAGTTCTTCCTGGAGTTCATGAAACTGCGCGCCCGCATCGGTCAATGGCTGGGTCATCGCGAGCGCTTGGCCAACACCACCGATGATGCCCCCTTGCTGCGCCAACGTCAGCAGCGTCATCGCGACCCAAAGCCATACCGCCCAACCAGCGCGCAGGCGTGGCCCCGGCAAGTCGTCGAGCACTTGCAACGCCGTCACGCCACGCACGACGGCACTGCGCCCGAGTTCGACTTGGGTGAAGACTTTGATGACGCACCCGACCAGGATCAGCCACAGCAGCACGAAGCCTGACTCGGCGCCAACCTTGGTGGTTGCGATTAGCTCACCAGAGCCAACGATCGAACCAGCGACAATGAGGCCTGGACCAAGTCGTCGAACCACTGCGAGCAAGGTCCGCGGCGGCGCAACGATTCCGTCGCTCATCGAAACTCCGCGAAGACAGGGATGTGGTCACTGAGGGCAAACGGCGACCCGAGGGTTGCGCGCACCATGAACGCACCTTCTTGCAGCGCGCGGGCACGATGCAAGCGCGCCTTGAGTGGCCCGGCGACGAACACAAAATCGATGCGTTCTTTCGGATCTTCACTCGGGCATGTCAGCAGCGCCTTCTCTTGATGCATCTGTCGCGCGGTATCGACGAGCCCCGCCTTGGCCCACAAGCGATACTCGGGCGCCGCGCTGTCGTGATTCATGTCGCCCATGACGATCACCGAACGGCCAGCTTGAAGGTCCTTGTTGGTCGCCACCGTCAGCGCGCGAATCTCGGCCTCGCGGATGTGCGTCGTCTGCTTCCAACTCGGCAGCATGTGGGCGCAGTAGATGGCGATCTGTTGCTCATGGCGCTCGATCACGACGCGCCCGAGGCAGCGAGAGAACAACTTATCTGCGGGGATCTTCGGATCTAGCGACGGGCGGTTCTCACGCGCCACGATCTTCGGCCTGGAAAGAATCGCGCCGGAGATGCCCTCTCGCCAACCCTTGCCCTTCCAACCGCCGGGGAAGTATGCGTAGTCCATCTTCAGCAGCGCGGCGAGCTCCTTGACCTTCGCCTCACTGTGCGCTTCTTGCAGCGCGATCACGTCGGGTTGGTGCAATTGCAGTTCGAGCGCCAAGCGCGGCAGCAGCTGATCGCGCGACTGGATCTTGCGCAGACGCTGCTGGCCCGCGTCGGAGGTCGCAACCGGCCCCCACGCATGCACGTTGTAGGTGATGACGCGCAGCGGCTGGGCGCGCTCGGGTGCCACTTGGTCGCCGTTCGCGGGCGATTGCGGCAACAGGCAGGCAAACGTGACAAGCGTGATGGTTGCGAGCATGGATGCGCGACCCAACTGGGGCCGTCTGAGGTAGTCATGGCGCCGAGCCGACGCGGATGGCGGTCGTGCGCAAGGGCGTGACCGATGCTATGGCAACGACAGCCAGATGGCTCGGACAACCAGTCCACGGACGCGCGAGCTTTGTCCATGACGGGCCCTGTCCCGGCGATATTCTGGCGGCATGCGCATCCTCAACCTCAGTGGCCTGCTAGCGACCCTACTCTTCGCCGGATGCCAGGCGCCGCAACCGCCAGCACTGGTCACCCCCGCGGGTGAGAACCCGACCAAGTGGCAAGCGGCCATCGACACGTTCTTGAGCCAAGATCGCAACGCCTCAGCCGCACCGCAAGGCGTCGTATTCGTGGGCAGTTCGAGCATTCGGCTGTGGCGCACGCTCGCCACAGACATGGATCCCGTGCCTGTCGTGCACCGCGGCTTCGGCGGCTCCAAGTTGTTTGACGCCATCCACTACTCGCACGAACTGGTCAGCAAGCACGAACCGAGCGTGGTCGTCGTGTTCAGCGGTACCAACGACATCGCCGGCAAATCTCCCAAGAGCGCCGAGCGGGTCCGTGATCTGTTTCGCCAATTCGTCGCCCGCCTGCGATGGCACGACCCACAACTGGCAATTTGTCACATCGCCATCACTCCGACGCTCGCGCGCGAGTCGCACATTCCGATTGTCAACGAGGCCAATCGCCTGATCCGCATCGACTGCGAAGCGGACCCTCTCCTGACGTTCGTCGACCCGTCGGTGGACCTTGTCGATGCGAATGGTCGCCCTGATCCGCAGTGGTTCATCAAGGACCGACTGCACCTGAACCAGCGCGGCTATGAAGTGTGGACTCGCCACATTCGACCGGTGGTCCACCGGCTATACGCCCAAGCCAAAAAGTAGACACCGGCGGACGGCTAGTTTGTTGTTTCTTGTCCTGGCACCGTACCGACCTACTTGGCTAGGATCGCGGGTGTCCGGGCTGGTCAGAGTTCGGACACCTGCACCTGTGGATTACGAGACGGCGGTTACTTGGGCGGCGCATTCGCGTGGCCATGTAGATGATCGGACTCCGGTCGCAGGCAACGAGCCCTAGGAGACCGAAGATGGCCGCTAAGAAGAGTAAGATCCCAAGGAAGAACCAGACTCCGGCACCGCCGAAAGTCCGCAAGCCGATGACCAAGCTCGACCAGATCACGGTCGGCGAGATCAACAAGTGCGCGGAACAGGTGTTTGCCAAAATCACGAAGCTCGACAAGCCGGAGCTCAGGTTCCCCGAGCGCTCGCTGAAGAACGCCAAATACGACAAGAAGGGCGGCTTCCAGATGGGCCGTGGCCGAATTGAGCGCACCCTGACGGTCAACACCGTCAAGACGTTCGCTCAGACGCTCAAGCTGATGTCGTTGAGCAAGGACATGGTCGTCAAGGACGACTTCGCGACCAAGCGAGAGGCCTACTACGTGTCCAAGAACTGGGGCGACGCCAAGTTCAGCTCGCAGCCGGAGTCGGACACGGTCATGGATGACATCGAGGCGCTATTCAGCCTCGAAGGTGTGGCGCGAGAGCAGCTGCGCTTCCGACCCGAAGAGCACGGCGGCAATGTCGCCGGTGCGTTGATCGTCGTCGACCGCGATCGCGAGACGGGCAACGAAGAACTGATCGATTGCACCAAGCAGGGCAGCGGCTCCTACACGATTCCGTCCTCGGTCGAGCACTTCAAGTTCGAGACCAAGGCGAAGTTCATCCTCGTGATCGAAACCGGCGGCATGTTTGCTCGCCTGCACGAGCACAAATGGTGGCGGAGCGAGAACTGCATCATCATCGGCACGAGTGGCGTGCCAACGCGATCGACGCGCCGCTTCATTCGCAAGCTCTCCGACGACAAGAAGCTGCCGGTCTACTGCTTCAATGACTGCGATCCCTACGGGATCTCAAACATCTACCGCACGCTGAAGGTCGGCTCCGGCAACGCCGTACACCTCAACAAGTTCTTCTGTGTGCCGCAGGCGCGCTACCTCGGCGTCACGCCGCAGGACATCGACGACTTCGACCTGCACGACGCGACCCACGACCTCAAGGATGTCGACATCAAGCGCGCCAAGGACGCCCTGAAGAACGACCCGTTCTTCAAAGCTCACAAGGAATGGCAGAAGGCCATCGAGAAGATGCTGAAGATGGGGAAGCGCGCTGAGCAGCAGGCACTCGCCAAGTGGGGCCTCAACTTCGTGATCGAGGAGTATCTGCCCTACAAGCTCAAGAACACCAATAAGTTCCTGCCGTAGCGGCCTGGTGAGCAGCACTGACAATGCGAGCGAGCTGAAGCTGGTTGCTCTGCCAGCCTCATCAGCGAAGTAGAACGCGCGGGCTCACGCCGCGTCACCCACCGCGATGATCTCGATGAGCTGACGTCACTAGCGGGTAGCAAAGCCGTCGCAAGTATCGAGGCCCTCATCATACGGAGCACGGTGCATGCGAGTGGATTCGGCGGAGAAACCCGCCCCAAGAACATCGCCGTCCACTGGATCATCCGCGTGAAGTAGCCGCGCCATACGCGGTCCGTTAGGCTTCACGCATGAGCCAAACACCTGGCATCAAGAACGTCACACCGGCCGAGGTCGAACTGATCCAGTCGCTGTATCGCGGCGGCCTGAAGATGGCCGAGATCGTCGAGGTCACTGAGCGATCCATGAGCGTCATCGAGCGCGCTGTTCGCGGCATGAAGCGCAAGCAGCCGACGCGCTATTGCGGCGACAACAGCAAGCTCGACGACCGTATCCTGCGCCTCGTCGAGAAGGGCCTCACTCGAGCCGCGGTGGGCGAACGCGTTGGTCGCATCGTGGCCACACCCCCGCACGTCGCTATGGTTGCTGCGATTGCGGAAGCTCAAGCCGGCGACCGTGGCCAAGCGATACCGATTGGAGCTGTCGACCGTGGAGCGCATCGCGACTAGCGGCACGACGAAGACGGTGCCACGATCGCGGCGTCGTGACTGGTAGCGCCCTTGCGTTCCCAGCTATTCCCGCAAGGTGGTGCCTCATTGGGGGCTCTCCTCCGCCTTCTTGCCAAAGGGGCTGACTAGCTGGGTCGATGGCCCCTAGAACCCCGCCACAGCGGATACTTGCGCAAGTGGCCACCACATGTTGTGCCAATGTGCCCTAAGTCGCCTAACCAGGGTAGTTTCAGTTTCTATAACATGGGCTGCGACCTCCGTCCTTATTGTATCTTGAGCGCGAATTCTATACTATGGCGTCGCTAGACACGCCAAACTCAAGGAGACTATGATATGGGCTCAGGCCGTTTCATCACGCAGCAGCCGGGCACCGCCAGCGAATACCGGGCTTTCATCCCGAGCCCACTACCGCCAAGTCCTGCCCTCAACATTTCGGCTATCTGGCGCGATCTGTCGACGGCCGACACTGCTCTCGCACGGCTTGATGGCGTAGCCACAACGCTGCCCCACCCGGAGCTGTTCGTCTGGATGTATGTTCGACACGAAGCCACGTTGAGCTCTCAGATCGAGGGCACTCAGAGCACGCTGGAAGATGTCTTGGCCGTGGAGTCGGACGAGGAAGAGCTTCCTGAGGGGAGTGATGTTGACGAGATCTTTAACTACGTTTCAGCTCTAGACCACGGACTCAAGAGGCTGAAGGAGCTTCCGCTTAGTCTCCGCCTCATCCGTGAGATCCACGAGAAGCTACTTCAGGGTGTTCGTGGGGAGTGGAAGACGCCCGGGCGTTTCCGGGATAGTCAGAACTGGATCGGAGGAGAGAACATTGGCACGGCGACATTTGTTCCTCCGCCGCCAGTCGAGATGGCGGATGCGCTGGGCTCACTTGAGAAGTTCTTGCACCGCCCAGATCAGATCCCCGTGCTCGTCCACTGCGCACTCGTGCATGCACAATTTGAGACGATACACCCTTTCCTCGACGGGAATGGCCGCATCGGCAGGCTTCTCATCACCCTTCAGCTATGCCACGAAAAGACGCTCCAACACCCGCTGCTCTACCTCAGTTACTTCTTCAAGGTTCACAGGGCGGAATACTACGATCGGCTACAGGCAATCCGATTGAACGGCGAATGGCTCGGATGGGTCAAGTTCTTCCTACGCGGCGTCCGCGAGGTTAGCGAGGCAGCTACGCGCACTGCCCGAGGAATACATGAGCTGCGGGAGCGACTGCGATCTGACGACTCGCTAACGAAGACTGGGCGTGACCTTGTTCATGCCCTCTTTTCTCGCCCTATCATCACAGCCAACCAAGCAGCGGCGACACTTGAGTGTTCGTACGCGACGGCCAACAACACGATTGCCCAACTGGTGAGTAAGCAAATCCTCATGGAGTTGACTGGGCATCGGAGGAACCGCCGCTTTAGGTTCAAACCATACCTAAGCCTGTTCGACCGCCAAGCTGTTCCAGTCGAGGACGAAGATGACCGCCAAGGCGACGATCACAGCTGATTCGGCAGCAACCAACCATGCCGGAGCCCGAGTTTGCCAGTTGGATGGCGTGTACTCACACGAGCCAGGCCGTGGCGGGGTGGAATGGTGCGGGCATGCGCAGGTCACGGACGCAGATGTTGCCCTGCTGGTGCGTCGCGTGCGCGACCGCGTGCGGCGCAAGCTGCGGCAGATGGGGAAGTGGCCGGAGGATCGGGATGCTGCGGATGCGGATGTCGGTGGTGACCCGAGTGACGGCGAGCAGTTGCTGCTCGAGCTGGACGCGGCGGCGGTGCAAGGCGTGGCGTTATCTGGCGAACGCGCTGGCCAGCGTGATGTTCGTGTTGGTCGCGGCACACGCGACGAGCCGTTTGTGGTCGCGCCGCTGTGTGCGGACTTCGACGGCTTCTCGTTGCACGGTGCGGTGCGAGTAGCTGCTGGTGATCGCAAGCGGCTCGAGCATTTGTTTAGGTATGCAGGGCGACCGGCGATTGCGGAGAGTCGCCTG
>JBNMNW010000293.1:0-7505 GCA_051278165.1 Planctomycetota bacterium
AGGACCCAGGACTTAGGACCCAGGACTTAGGACTTAGGACCACGATCAGGACCCAGCATTCGTGCGGGTCGCGCCTAGTGTGTGCACCACTGGCGATCGGACCCCAGCGACCATGTTGCCGCGGGGTGAGCCTAACGGGCCCCGTAGGGCCAGGAACGCGATGGTAGCAGGAGCCGGACTTGAACCGGCGACCTAAGGCTTATGAAGCCTTCGCTCTAACCAACTGAGCTACCCTGCCAAACCGTTTCGGGCGGAGAGATAAAGCAGAATCTGGCCTCGGACTCAAGGGCGTTTTCGTGGCTTCTTGCCAGCGTGGGATTCGGGGCGACTAGAAAAAGACCCATGTGGGGGGTGTAACTTCGCGTGGATATGTGAGTAGATATGGATGCGGGTGGCATGGACCCGCAAACGAGACGAGGTGGGGCTCCCTGGCTGGATTCTTACCCTGTTCTTGGCGCCTTTCCTTCCGACTGAAGACATCAACCGAACAACCCCCAGCCAGGGAGCCCTTTTTTTTCCTTCTCGCCGGCCGCTGGTAGCCCCGCGCGAGCCACGGACTGTCGAGATACTGGTCCTTCGAGATACTGGTCCTTCGCGTCCCCAGACGCGACCGCCCCCGGAGCCGTGAAACCCTTGGCCCAGGCAGCAGTTCTTGCGCCGGGCTATGCAATCGACGCAGATTGTGCGACTTGTGTCTTCCGCTCCTCGGTAGATCCGGGATAACCACCCAACATGACCGGGTTTGATCCTGACGCAGCCGCAGCCTCTGGCAGCGGAATCTTTGGCCTAGCCACGACTCGCGAAGATTCGCGGGTGGTGTTGGTGCCTGTTCCGTTCGCAGCAACCGTCTCCTATGGCGGGGGCGCCGAAAATGGGCCCGAAGCCATTATTCGAGCGAGCCATCAGGTCGATCTGTACGATTGGCACTTCGGTCGCATTTACGAGGGCGGGATCCACATGCTGGCTGCTGATCCGGCGATCGCGGCCGCTCACGAGCCGGCGCGTCAAGCAGTACAATCTGGGGTGAAGGCGGATGCTGTCGTCCGTCAGGTGAACGCCGCTGGTGATTTGGTCAATGCCTCGTTGGCAGCGACCGTCGGTCCCTTGCTGGCCGAGGGACGCATCGTCGGTGTCGTTGGCGGTGACCATTCGATTCCGTTCGCGGCGATCGCTGCCGTGGCCGAGCGTGAGCCGATCGGGATCTTGCACATTGATGCTCACGCCGACCTTCGCGATGCCTACGAGGGTTTCCGTTGGAGCCATGCGTCGATCATGCACAACGTGCTGGCGAACTGTCCTGGTGTGCAGCGCCTGGTGCAGGTTGGGATCCGTGACTACAGCGAAGGGGAACTCGGCGCGATCCACGCGAGCGAGGGGCGGGTGGTGACCCACTTTGATGCCGAGTGGCATCGCCGTCGATTTGCTGGCGCGACCTTTGACCAGCTCATTGATGAGATGTTGCAGGCCTTGCCAGAGCGTGTTTGGGTCAGCTTCGACATTGACGGTCTCGATCCGAGCCTATGTCCCAATACCGGCACTCCAGTGCCAGGCGGACTGCTGTTCGCGGAGGTCTGCCACATGTTGGCCCGGCTCGCGGCAAGTGGCCGTCGCATCGTAGGGTTTGACCTAGTGGAGGTGTCGCCCGGTAGCGATGAATGGGACGCGAACGTCGGTGCCCGCATGCTCTACAAGCTGTGTGGCGCAGCCATACGTTCTGATTGGCAGTAGCTATTTACGCAGCTTGTTGGTGACCAGAATCGCGACGCTACGGCCTCATGGCGCAAATCCCGCACCACTGGTCGTTGCCCTGCTTAAGTCGCTGAACAGGTGGACCCGATGACTACGGCAACCTACGCCAATGTCCATCGTTTCGGGTATCCAGAGCCTCAGCCAGATCATCGATCGATTGCCGGCTGGTGGCTACGCAGTTGCCGCCGAGTTGGTGAGGCAGATCCGTTCTGTCGAGACGGAGGCGCATGCTGGTTCGTGCGAGGATCTCGTGCAACTCTGTTGTGCGGCCGCTGCGACCATCGAAACACTGGTTGGCAACGAGCAGCTAATCGAGAGTGCGGAGATGATCGAACAGCACCTCCGGGAGGTGGTTGCCTACGTCGAAGAGTGGGCCGCCGCCGCCGCCGTCGCCCGCGGCGACGAGCAGATCGCGGTTCGCGCCCCGCAGCCGCTGTTGATTGCGGGCGCGACGCAAGACCAGCAGTACGTGGAAACGGTTGGCATGTTTGTCAGCAACGCACTTGGTGCGTTGAGCGACCTGGAAGAAGAGCTGCTGTCCGTGGAGTCCGCCGGTGAGCGCCTCGATGAGACCATCGACGGCATTCGCCGTACGGTCCATACACTCAAGGCTGAGTTTGGCGTTCTGAACATGCTTGCGCCGCAGGCGCTTTGCCATCAGGCGGAGACCACGATCGATGCGATTCAGGAGAACGGTGCGCTGTTCCCGGTCGACACGATGTTGGCGTTTGGCGACTTGATCAAACAGTTCGTAGATAGCCTGGCTGAGGATGTGAAGGCCGACTTTGGTGATCCCGAGCCGATGCTGAACACGTTGCGGCGGATAGCCCAGCAAGCACTCAGCTGCTTGGATGATGACGGCGAGCCGCTGGTCTCGGTTGAGGCAGCTACTGCGGCTCAAACCGCGATGGTTGCGCTACCGGCTCCTACTACTGTTCCTGTCAGTGCTCTGACGGCCGCCGCTGCCGCCGTGGTGACACCGCCGCCGTCGCTCAGAAAAAAGACGGCAGCTCGCGTCGAGCGAACGATCAAGGTCAGTACGACCCGCCTGGACATGCTCGTCGACATGGTCGGCGAATTGGTGATTGCTCAGTCGATGGTCTTGCAGGACCCGGCGATCCAGTGCCTCGATGGCCAGACTCTGGCCCGCAACATTGGCCAGGTAGGCAAGATCACGCGTGACCTGCAGGAAGCGGCGATGTCGTTGCGAATGGTCACTGTCAAATCGACTTTTCAGAAGATGGCGCGGTTAGTGCGCGACGTCGCTAGCAAGTCTGGCAAGCGTGTGGCTTTGAGCATCGCTGGTGAGGAGACCGAACTTGACCGCAACGTGGTTGAGCAGATCTCCGACCCCCTCGTGCACATGATCCGGAATGCGATCGATCATGGCATTGAGCTGCCAGCTGTGCGCACCTCGGTTGGCAAGGACGAGGAAGGCCAGCTGTCGTTGAGCGCTTACCACCAAGGTGGCTCGATCGTCATTGAGATTCGTGACGACGGCCGCGGCCTCGATCGCGACAGGGTGTTTGCCAAGGCGGTATCCAAGGGACTGATCTCTAACGATGCCACTAGCCATGCGATGACCGATGGCGAGGTCTTTAACCTGATCTTCCTAACGGGGTTCTCAACCGCGGAGGCCGTCACGGACCTCAGTGGTCGTGGTGTCGGCATGGACGTCGTGCGGCGTAACATCGAAGCACTTCGTGGCAAGATCGAGATCGAAAGCACGCTTGGCAGTGGCACGGTGTTCCGCTTGCGACTGCCGCTGACGCTAGCCATCATCGATGGCATGATCGTGCGCGTTGGCCAGAGCCGTTTCGTTGTGCCAACGCTGAGCATCGAACAGAGCTTTCGACCGAACGCCGAAGACATTCATCACGTCGTCGACCGTGGCGAATGCGTTCACGTGCGCGGCGCAGTGTTGCCGGTCTACCGCCTCAAAGAGATCTTTGATCAAGCGGATGGCTGCGCCGATCTCGGCGAAGGCATTCTGATCGTCGTCGAAGTAGATGGCCACCGCAGCTGCTTGTTCGTAGATGAGATCCTTGGCCAGCAACAGGTCGTGATCAAGTCACTAGGGATGTCGAGAGAGCGCAACGTTGGCTTGTCTGGCGGGGCAATCATGACCGATGGGCGAGTCGCGCTGATCATCGATGTCGGCACGCTGGTCGAGTCGGTATGGAACGCGTAGCAGAGAGCTAAATAGGAACGATGAATTCAACGATCGAAAACGCGCCGACGGTGCAGTCCACATTTAGTGGCGGCAAGTTCCTGTCCTTCCAACTTAGTAAGGAAGAATACGGCATCGCCATCCTGAAGGTGCGCGAGATCATTGGCATGGTGGATGTCACTAGCTTGCCGCGCACGCCAGACTTCGTGCTCGGTGTGATCAACCTGCGTGGTCGCATCATCCCGGTCATTGACCTGCGGCGGAAGTTCGGCATCGAGTCGGCAGAGTTCACCAACGAGACCTGCATTGTCGTCGTGGATTGTGGTGAAGAAGCCGAATCGTCCTTCCGCGTCGGCTGCATCGTCGACAGTGTCAGCGAAGTGCTGACGATCGGCCCGGAGCACTGCGAAGGGCCGCCGCGCTGTGCCAATGCGTCCGGTGACTTCATCGACGGCTTGGCCAAGCTCAAGGACCGAGTCTTGATCCTGTTGGATATCGACAAAGTCATCGGCGATATCGATCCATCGGCGCTCACCGGGGGTGCAGCCTGATGCGTTCGAGTAATGGCAAAGGCTTGGTCGTAGGCGTCGCCGATATGGTGATCGGGGCCGTCGAAGACGATCAGATCGTCACATATGCGTTGGGTTCCTGCATCGGTTTGACCGCTTACGATCCGGTTGCTCGGGTCGGTGGTTTGTTGCACTTCATGTTGCCGCAGCCGAGTGCTAAGAGCGAACCCAAGGAGCTCAAGCAGTTCATGTATGCCACGACGGGGATGCCTCGCATGTTCCGCCGGCTAGTGGAGCGCGGTGCCGTGCAGAGTCGCTTGATCCTCACCGCCGCTGGTGGTGCAGAGATCCTTGAAGGCGCTGCGCACATGGCGATCGGGAAACGCAACCGCACGATGATGCGGAAGGTTCTTTGGAAGATGAATATGACGTTGGTCGCTGAAGACACTGGTGGCAGCGTTGCGCGCACGATGAGCCTGGAGTTAACGACAGGCGAGGTGCGCATTCGTTCGCATAACTGCAAGCAGGTTCTGTGGCAGCAAGTGGTCGCACCGGTGACCAAGGGGAATTGATATGAACTACCGGATCCTGATCGTGGACGATTCGCCACTGCTTCGAGCCACTGCTCGTCGAGCGGTGTTGCAGGCGGGCGCCTGTCCCAGTCAAATTCGCGAGGCACCCAATGGCCAAGAGGCCTTGGCTGCGTTGCGTGAATCGCCCGCAGACATCGTGTTGCTAGATATCAACATGCCCGTCATGGACGGATTCCAGTTTGTGGAAGAGAAGGCCAAAGACCCTTCGCTCGCGGATGTCAGAGTTGCGCTGGTTACGACCGAAGGCAACAAAAAGCGACTCGCTCGCATGACCGAATTGGGGGTTAAGCATTACTTGCGGAAGCCCTTCGAACCGGAAGAGCTACGTGCCCTTGTCGAAGACCTGTTTGGTGGCAACTAGGAGATTATGATGTTGACGGTTTCGTCCGACAATCTTCAAAGTGTTGTCACTAGGTCACTCGAGCGCATGGCGTTCGTGATTTGCGAGTCAACGCAGTTGACTGGTGGGGAGGTGTTGGCGCTCGCGAACGCTCACGCTTCGATCGAGCTTCGCGGCAAGTCCAACTACATCGTCACGGTGTCCGCAACATCCGGACTCATCCAGGAAGTTGCGTCCGGCATGATGGGGTGCGAGCCAGAAGAGATCGATGTCGAGGATCATGGTCGCGCCACGGTCGCGGAGTTGGCCAACATCTTCGCTGGCGAGCTGGTCATGCAGTTAGCGTCCCAAGACGAAGGCATGTTGATTGGCTTGCCTCGCGAGCTGGACGATGAAGAAATCGGCCGCTTCTTGGACGCCACGGCAGATAGTGGCCACTACACCATTCAGGCGAGCGAACTCGGTCAGCTGATGGTCTGCGTCATCAGGGATTAGCCATCAGGTAAATTAGTCGCAGGGTCAGCCCGCGCGGTGACTCTGATCGCCAGCGATCGCGCTGAAGATGACGGCTGCTCGTCGTTCTCGCGCGAACGATGAAGACTTGATGTTGCGCCGAGCACGCCTCGGCGCGAAGGTTCAGCCTCTATGGCGAACCCACTCGAGTTGCGCGATGCGCGCGCCCACGTGCTGGCCCGCACCCAGCCTCATCTGCAGTCAGAGCGTGTCTCGCTGGCTGACGCGCATGGTCGTACGTTGGCGGAGTCGATCGTCACCGACGGTCCGTGGCCGGTCACCGACCGGTCCGCGATGGACGGCTTCGCGATTGCGACGGGACCCGATGGGTTGCCGGCTGGTGCCAGCACGCCGGTAGTCGGCGAGAGTCTCGCTGGCAAGCCGTTCGCCGACGCGTTGTTGCCGGGCCAGGCGATTCGCATCATGACCGGCGCCGTCGTGCCTGAAGGTGCCACGACGGTGGTGCCGGTAGAGAACACGAGTGGCTACGAAGGTGAGACTGTCACGGTCACGCAGGCCGTGGCCGCGCACGCTAACATTCGCCCGCGCGGCAGTGAGCGCGAAGCCGGGGTCGAAGTGCTCTCGCCGGGTCGCCGCCTGCAGGCAGCCGAGATTGGCGTGCTCGCCGTGCTTGGTCATCATCAAGTGTCCGTGTCTCGGCGGCCGCGGGTGGCGATCGTGGCGACCGGTGATGAAGTCGTGCCCGTGGACCAAACGCCGTTGCCGCATCAAGTGCGCGAGAGCAACTCGTGGGCGCTGGCCGCTCAGGTGCAAGAGTGTGGCGGCGTGGCGACGCGGCTAGGCATCGCACCGGATGAAGTTGAGGGGCTGCGCGAGATGTTGCGGCAGGCTTTAGCCGATGCGGACATCGTGTTGACGATCGGCGGCATCAGCAAAGGCACGCACGATCTCGTGCAAGCGACGCTCGCCGAACTTGGTGTTACGACCGAGTTCCATGGCATCAAACTGAAGCCTGGCAAGCCGACCTACTTTGGTTTGCGGCAAGATGGCGATGCCACCCAGTATGTGTTCGGCCTGCCCGGCAACCCGGCTTCGACCTTCACGGTGTTCGACTTGCTGGTGCGCCCGATGCTGAAGCGTTGGCTCGGTAGCGATCCTGGCGAATGGGGGGCGCAGGTGCCGCTCGGCGACACCACCTGGAAGAAAAACTGGCGGGTGCAGGCGGTGCCGGCGCGGCTCGTTCCCGATGCCAGCGGCAACCTCGTTGCGGAATTAGCCAAGCCATCGCCGAGTGGTGATCCGTTCAGCTTGCTACTTGGCACGTGCTACGCCTTGATCCCCAGCGATACTACGCGCGAGGACTGCACGTCGGTCGAACTGGCTGGCAGCACGAGACCAACGGAACTGCCGTGAGCCGTTCCGCCATGTGGTTGCTCGCCTGTGTCGGGGGTTTGCTGCTCGGCTTCAGTGCACCACCCGCGCTCGTGCCGTTCGCCGAGTGGTTGGTGCTGCCGGGGTTGTCGGTCTGGTTCTTGTTGGCCAAGTCCGATCAGGCCAAGCTGCGCCATAGCTACGTCTATGGCTGCATCTACATGGCGTGGTTCTCCTGGTCGGTGCACCACATCATGCTGCCGGCCTATTTGGCGATCGTCTTGGTCGGCGGCCTCTAC
>JBNMNW010000294.1:0-7459 GCA_051278165.1 Planctomycetota bacterium
CGCCACAAGATCGAGAGCGTTACCAAGGAACACTACGTCCACGAGCGCACCGAGTTGTTGCGCCCGTATTTGGACCGAATCCCGTTCGAAGTCGTGCAGGTGGCTGGCCTGTTCGACTGCCAAGGTCGCGGGAAAGTCGCGGCACCAGAGCGCCCCCATGCAGACGGGTGCGTATCGTCACAAGTGAGCTAGCTATGCAAGACACTGAAAAACAACACGTAACGCGCACCGGAACGCACCGAGCCGCACCGAGCCACAGCGCGCAAAGGTCGCAAACCGGGTTCAAGTCCCGCCTCCGGCACCATTTACATCGACTTCGCCTGGAGTCGCCATTCTTGCCCTAGAGCCCCCTAAGACCCTCACGGGCAGCGGTTCGGGCGAGGTAGAGACGCACCCGATTTGCGGAGACCATCACCTCCAGCAACCTCGGGATACCCAGAGGTGCCCAGAAAAGGGTCCCTCATAGGGCCCCTACCTGACTGGCGGTCTAGCGGCTGGTTGCATCCTTGCTGCTACTCCCCTGCTTGCTTCGGATCACCTCGGGTTCACCAGGGGCTCACGCGGCTCCTGGAGGACCACCAACTTCCCGAAGCTACAGCAGGAAAACCGGCCCACCCCGGGCCATGGGGTTGCCGTGGCAGGCGCCGTAGTTGGCGGTGGCGCGGGCTCCGCCGGAAGTCGAGGGTGGCTGGCTCGGGGCGTGTTTTGACACGCGCAAAGAGGCGCGATAGGAGACCAGATGGCGGCAACTGAGTCGCTTTAGGGAGCGGTGTGTCTATGAGTGGGGTTTCGAGCGGAATGGCCGGTGGAGTCGCTGTGACACGGGCGGGCAGCCCGTTGCGTCGCGCTTAATCCAAGTCTGGTCAGAGAAGTTGTGGCTGCGGATTCCGTCTGCTGCGCCGTAGATCGGAACCGATTACTTCGCTTGCAAGTAGTCCGAGCTGTTTAGCACCGCAGGAGGGTGGCCTCGACGGTGCGACCGTGCCGTCGCAAATGTTCACAGCCGGCCTAGTAACGCTCGATCCGCGCCGCAAGGGTGCAGCGACCGAGTTCCCGAAGTGCTGGATTGAGTGCCGTGCTAGCGATCCTTGCGTTGGCCGCAGCGTGCCTGGCGCCGCTGCCCGATCTTGCCCATACCGGTGCGCAACCCTGGCCGGCTGTTGACGCGTTGTTCCAGAGCAACCCGCGTGATAGCGGATTCCGATCGGCCGGTGATAGCGTGCAATACCGCGAACGTCGCAACAGAGTCGTCGACGCCGAGTCGCTAGCGACGCTCGGCCGTGACCACCGCGCTGACAAAGCGCACATCGCTCGCGCCGCTGACAAACGGCAAGACGTTGCTTGGCAGATGGCGTGATTGCAGGCGCAGTTGCTGCCCCGACTGCTGTGGTCCGTAGATTGCAAACGAACCGTCTTCGCGTGCTTTGATCACGCCCACAGCGACGTCACGCCAGCGACTACCAAACAAGGCTCCGCCTAGGAGCCGTGCTTGTTGCTCTTCTTCAGGAATCGGTGACTGCAGCGTGAGCATGGCGCCGGCGAGCGGTGAGCCATGCTGGTCCACGCACACACCTGAGACCAGCAAGTTTGCTTCGCGGAGCCAGACGTCGCCAAGGTTCTGGTACCCCGTCGGTGCGAGGTCTGCTACTAGCTCGCCATGCAACTGTTGGCCGTCGCGTGAGGTGGCGCGAAACCACAACCGCGCCGTTCGGCCAAAGTAGTGCGCCGGCTCGGGAACTTGGATGACGCCACGTTCATCGCTGCTGCTGGCCGCAAGCTGAAGCGATGTGCCAGCCAATCGCACCTCGACCGCGGCTGTGCAGAGGGGTTGTCCAATAGCGTCCAGCAACCGGGCGGTGAACATGGCGCGAGGCGGCAGCTTCACGACCAATTCGGTGACTTCATCTGGCGTTGCCGGGCCAATGATGCGTTGTGGTTGCGCTGCTCGACCGGTGAGAGTTGCAACGCGCACGTCGAGAAGCAGCGACGCGCACTCTACCTCGATCTCCGCGCGACCAGCAACGACGTCATAGCGATGTAGCCGGTCTGCAGGTGGTGTTGCATCTACGACCCGGATCTCGGCGACTGCCGCATCCCGCATCGGCGAGCCATCGTGTTCGACGACGGTCACGTGCACCCGACCGCGTGCCGGCAGGAACACTTCGACCACTTCGCTGTCGGCGACGAGCTGCACGGCATAGGCGCCTACCGTTGGATAGCCGGCATCGACACAAACGCACGCGCCGCGCTCACGTGGTTGGCACCAGCTTCGTTGGAGTCGGGCGCGACCCTGTTCGTCGGTCGCCAAGCTGCCGACCAGGTCGGTCTGCATGCTCTGGCTCGTATGGGTCAAAGCGATGACTATGCCTGCACGTTCGCCGTTGGCGGTTTCAGTCTGGACCTGCAGGGCCTTCTGCGTGGTGTTGGCAAGTGCTGTGTCGCTCGTCTCCAAGGCGGCACGTGCCATGTGATCATGAGGCGGATTAGCAACCATGACCGGCAACGCGCGCGGCAGCATTGCTTGGTCAGCGGCACACTCGTTCGCAATCACCGCCTGCAATGTCGGCGGTCGGCTCGCCGGCAGCGACAGCTGCAGCGCGGCGAACGCCAGCATGGTGAGCATGACCCCGATGACGAGCGCTGGCTGGTGCCGACCTCGATTGTAGTGATCGTTGTTCTGATTGCGTGACACGAGAAGATCAGGTCGGTGCTTGCTGGACTAGTAACTAGTGGTGTGATGCAGACCGTTGCCGTCTTATCCGCGAGTCATCGATGTCGATCACAAGGCGGGTTGCCGCAGGCCTATTCGTAGATACGTCAAGGACAACCCAAAGCAGTGAGCGGCGTTGAAGGCCGCGCAGAAGTCGGTCAATTTCTGCATCACACCACTAGGACGGACGGTTGCCTACGATCCGACGCGAGTTGCAGAGACGTCGAGCACCACTTCGCATGCTGGATTGCTGCCAATGGCGGGGATTCCGGATGTCTGGGTTCCCGTGAACCCGTTGCTCCCCTGTAATTCCCAATCGTAGGTCGACAGATTGAACGGGCTGTAACCCTGCAGCCGCCCATTGATGATCGGCACATCGATGTTGATGACGCCGGCGTTGATGGTGGCTGTGGACTCGGATCCCACAGTGCTGACGGTGATGGTGATGGCGCTGGTCTGGATGGGGAATTGCGGGTCAGGATTGCAAGTGGTGCTCGCCTGAGCTGCCGTGATGTCCCATGTGCCTACCCACTGCTGCGCGAGCGGCGTTGGTGCGGGTGCGACGGCACGTGTTGCCGTTACGTCGTAGGCCACATCACATGCGCCCAGCGTGCCGGAGGACTGTGTGCCAGAGAACGTGTCAGCTCCGGTCAGTCCCCAGTCGTAGGTGGTGAGATTGAAGGCGCTGTAGCCTTGGATCCGGCCATCGACAACGGGCACGACGATGTTGTAGGGACCAGCGCTGATCGTGGCCGACCCGTCCGTGACGGTGATCGAGACTTCGATGGTATCGACGAACGTCGGGTTCGGATCACAGGAGGAGGGCAGCCTAGTATAAGTGGCATCCCAGCTGCCGACGAAGGACGCCGCCGCTACTGGTGTGCCGCCGCCGCCACCGCCGCCGCTGCTACAGGCAATGGGGGCGAGTGCAAGAGCAAGGCAGGCGAGCGATCGAGTGGCGAGGTGCATTGGGGGTACCGTGGATGAAGATGAGACAAATCGGGATGGCCCTCGGAAGGAGAGGGGCAAGGTTGGCGATGCGACAAAAGCACGCCAACGTGATCGAATGGTCATCCGTCGTGGCACCTGGAGGCACGACATGGTTTCCCAGGTATTTATCTGCGGTCGACGAGTTGGGGCCGCATGCGAAGCAAGACATCCACTGCGATGGGCCTGGCAGCTCGGTTCTGCAGAACGCAGGGCGTGCATCTGATCAGTCCGTAGCTATCCACGGCAACTCGAAGCTCGCGGTTCAGCAACGCAACGTGCCATCGAGTTGCCAGAACCACAACCCGATCTCGGCTGCACCTTGGGCCTAGCCTACTTGTGCCTGCAGCAAATCAGTTTGACCGTGCGACCACAGCATGCTCGACAGCAGCTCTTCACAGCCATCATCATCCGTGACAACCGGTAGCTGCAAGCTGACGACCAGCCGGGGCTCTGTGGCCGGCGCTCGACCGCGATTGCGACCTCCACCGGTGCTGTGCAGCTCGGAACCATTGACCAAGATGTTGAACTGCAGATAGGCGCCGCAGCGCTCGATCAGCTCAAGCAGGTCTACATCTCCAGCTTCGAATACGAACGGGGCCTTCTTGGCTGGCAGCGCCTGCTGGACGCCCGCATTCTTCGCGACAGGAGCAACCTTGATGGGACTGGGCAACTGCTGCTGAGAAGCTGCTGGGGCTGCGAGAACTAGAGCCAGGGCGATGGCATTAGTGGTTACGAGTGCTTGCATTGGATGCTCCGGATGGCTGCGTGAGACGACTGCGGTGGCGCAGACTTCCCGCGAGACGGCCTCCAAACGACGGCCATCAAACGACGGCCATCAAACGACAACGGGCGCTGTCAAGCCGAAGCCTGACAGCGCCCGTGTCGATCACTCCCCAAGGAGCAAACAATCAGAGACTAGGCGTCGCCGATCGTGCAGGTGATGCCGTTACTCGTGATCGCGCCCAAGCCCAAGAAGTTGTTGAGCGTGGTGCCGAAGGTGGCGGACTGCACGTTGAACTGGAAGCCGTTCAGGATGCCGAACGAAGTGTCCGGGATCACGAGGGCGGTCCAGGTGTAGCTGCCACTGGCGAACGCACCGATATCCAGCGTCAGGAAATCGAGGCCAGCGTTCAGGAAGCAACCCGGCATGCCAATGGCATCGAGCGGCAGGCCCGGAGCGGCCAGACCAAGGATGCCGGCGTGCGAAATCGTGCCAGCCGGGATGTTGCTGGTCGTGACGTCGAAGGCCATGGCGGCGGCGCCTTGGATCGGCGTGCCGACAGCGTCGAGCTGAAGATCGCTGGTCTCTGAGCCGGTGTAGTTGTAGCCACCGATGGACAGGTCAGACATGCCAGGATCGCTGGATGCACTACCAGCCGAAGAACCGACGACCCATTGCTGGGGGCCAGCAACGCCGACAACTCCGAACTCGATGCTCCAGCTGCCGTCAGCCGTGTCGTACTTCAGATCCATCGAAGTCGGATCGGTCGTGCCGTAGGCGAAAATGCCGTTGTAGGTCGCGCGACCGACGGTGCCAAACTGGCTGTAGTAGACCTGACCACTGCCGGCGATACCTGGGTTGAAGTCCGACCAGGCGTAGACGCCGGTGTTCGGGTTGTTCAGCATGGTGTTCAACTGCGAGTTCCACGAGATGGAGTTGCCGTTGCCGGTGGCGATCCAGCCGTTCGAGCCAACGAAGAGGCCGAGCGTGCCGCCATATGCGGCGGTGTCAGCTTGGCTGTCATCCGTGAGGGTCAACACGCTCGAGCCGAGCGGCACGGCGAAGCCGGTGCCCGGAGCGACAGTGACGTCGTAGGACGAGCCGTTCCACGTGCCGCTGACCTTCTGGCCAGCGAGGTCATTGGCGGCCGCGCCCATGACTTCGTAGATCGAGCCAACACCATCAGCGCCACAGGCCGAACCGTTCACAACGGCCGTTGCCGGCGTGCCCATGAAGATCGAGAACGGGGAAGCAGCGGAGATGTCCGTTTGACCCGGGTCAGCCGTCGGACCACCGAGGCCGAAGCCGATCAGCAGGTCTTCCGGGTTACCGGCACCAATAGCGGCCCACTCCATCGCGAAGTTGCCCGTCGCGGTGTCGTATTCGAGGTTGAACGTGTTGGCATCGGTCGTGCCGAAGCCGTAGACGCCATCGAAGGTGACGGTCGCGACGGTGCCAGCTTCGCTGTACCAGACGCCGCCACTGCCAATCAAGTTCGGCGACATGTCGGTCCATGACACGACTGCTGTGCTCGGGTTATTCAAGAACAACGGGGCGGTAGGCGCCCACGTGGTGCTGTTGCCAGCACCGGCGGCCAGCCAACCGTTCGAGCCAACGAACATGCCAAGTGTGCCACCAAACGTAGCGGTGTCGACTTGAACGTCGTCGCCGATTCCGACGAGCTCCGTTGCGCCAACAGGAACCGTGACGCCAGTGCCGGCGGACAGGGTCATGTTGTAGCTTAGGCCGACGAGGGTGCCGGTCAGACGCATGCCAATGAGGTCATTGGTGGCGGCGGCTTGGATCTCGTAGAACGAGTCTTGCGCGGAGGCGGTGGTCGCGGCGAGGACGGCCAGCGAAAGGATGCGGAGTTTCATAATTGTCTTTTGCGGAAAGGAGAGAGGCGGGTGAAACTGCCTACGTGGAGTAAGCAAGAACTGGCTAGGAGTCTAAATGATCTCACGCGTTTGTGGGCACAGACTCGGTAAATTGCTTATCTGCATCTACTTACGCTTGTGCGGAACATGAAATCGCCACTGAGTTATACCGAAGCGGGCCGAGCAGTTGTTCGTAATGCGATGCGGTCGGCTCAGGGAACACGATCGCAACGAATCGACGATGCCATGGGCACATCCTTGGCGACTGGTGAATGACTCAACTCACGCTCGAACGATGATTCCACAAGGTTCTTGCAGGCCAAAAGTCGCAGCGATTGCGCCAAACCAGGTTCTCGAAATGGTGACGCGGTGAGCAAGTTCTTTGCTGCGGGCGCGCGAATGCAACTTCGACCAAGGCAACTCATCAGGCTCGACATCGCGATGCGAGCTAGGTGACTGGCAACCACTTCAGCACGTCGGGCAGCGGCAGCCTAGTCGGCGGTTGGCAACCTGTCGCATCGAGCGTCGCAGTTGGTTGGGACAACCAGGAATCCGACTAGCGATCTGGCCCCGCTCGAAGCGCCTAACTGCAGGCTCGACGCATCTCACGAGTTCTAGAACTCAGGTGGACCAACAGCAGGTTCCGCAGCTAACCCGGCCGGACAGCGACTGAGTCCGACGTCGACGATCGCCAAACGATCGCGTAATCTGTACACGTGAGCTTGTTCGAAGAGCCCCGCCATCAGCGGCGCATCGCCACCTACCTGAACTACGAGTATCCCGTCGCGGCAGACCGACTGGTCTACGAACAGCTCGATGCCTTGACCGCGCAACTGCATGCGACGCATCGACCGGTGCACTCGGTAGTCGGAGACCCGATGGCGCAACCGACGTCGATTCGTCACCGCTTTGGCACCGGCCTGCTAGTGACACACGACCCGGAGATGCAGTGTAACGATGTGGAACATCTGCGCGCATCGTTGCCAGATCGCTTCCATCAGATAGCCAGCGAACTTGCCGGTCTCGTGCACATGAGCGTGCCCGCAATGATCATGCAGCCTGACTTTCATTGCGCCGGTTCGGGGACGCGATGGCTGCGCGCTTGGCAACCCGACCTGATCATCTCCGTTGGCCTCAGCCAGTTCTCGCTGCATTCGATCA
>JBNMNW010000295.1:0-7416 GCA_051278165.1 Planctomycetota bacterium
CGGCGACGAGCTCGATCTTCTTGGCCGTCGGCAAGAACTGGCTCGACTTGGTCGTCAACGTCCAGTTACCCGAACGCAACTTGCCAACCGAGAACGTGCCATCGTCGCCGCTCTTCGCGTTGCTCTGCCGATTGAAGCCCATCGCCCCGAGCTCGGCTGACACCATCACTCCGGCGACCGGCTTGCCATCTTCGTCTTGCACGATGCCCGCCAACCGCGACGAACGAACGACGACCAAATCGCCGAGGTCTTGCTCGGCACCCGTGGTCATGAAGCGCAACTGCTCAGCGAAGACCAACTCATCGTCCGGCAGCGAGATCGTGCCCTGACGCTTCGCCACGATGCGCGTGCGGAACGTGCCGTCGGCAGCAGTCGTCACTTCCTTATGCAGCTCATTCCTGCCACCGGGCATCTCGCGGATCTCGACGATCTCGTCTGTGCCCCAAACGTCGATCGACAACGCCAGTCCAGCGCGCGGCGCGCCTGCCCCATCGACGATGCGGCCGTGCACCATGCTGCCCTTGGCCTTGCCTTCGATCTGGGCGACATCCCGCGCCGCCGTTCGCGTCACACTGGCTTCGGAGTTCGGCATTGCCGTTTGACCGACACCGCCGACCGATTCGACGCTGGCTTGACCGGCGACACCATCCTTCGAGGAGTGCGTTGCAGCACCAGGGAGGTTTACCGGGGCAATTTCTTCACCGGCTTGCAAGAGGAAATAGCTGACTGCCGCCAGGGCAGCCAATAGCAGGAGAACGACGAGAGCTTGGGGCTTCATGGGCGACAGGAACCAGTGTGGCCGGCCAAGACGCTGCCGGCATCCTCGAAACTCCCGGTCCGCAGCATTCAGCCAAGCGCCGCTGTGGCCTACACTTCTTGCGTCATGCCGAGCTCTTCGCACCATCAGAATCGCCGTACACAGTTTCTCGCCTCCATCGACTCGCCCGTGCTACTCATGGCCGGCGGGTGGATCTCACGCAACTACCCAGCGAACTGGAGCGCGTTCCGTGCCGACAGCACGTTCCTGTTCTTCTTCCCAGAGCCCGAGGCCAACGCGGCCGCGCTGTTCGACCCGAAAGACAATTCGGTGACGCTGTTCCTCGACGAGCGCACGTCGGCCGACGCGCTCTGGCATGGCCCGACGCCAGGCTTCGAGGAGATGCAGAAGAAGTTGGGCGTCACCAAGATTGAGAACCGCGCCGACCTCGACAGCATCGTCAAGAAGAAGCTCGGTAGTCGGAAGTGCAAGACGCTCGCGATCCCAGATCCGCGCGCGACTGCCGAAGCCAAGAAGGTCACTGGTGACAAAGTCGACTTCTACAACACCAAGAAGGTTGGCGACCCAAACCTACTGCTTGCGATCGCTGAACTGCGCAACCATCGCAAGCCGGAAGAGCTCGCCGAGATGCGCAAGGCGGCGGTGATCACCCGCGACGCCCACAAGCTCGCGATGGCGCACACGCGCGCCGGCGTGACCGAGCAAGAGCTCGTTGGCCACGTCGTCGGCACGTTCTCCAAGGCTGGCTGTGTCGAGGCCTATGGCACGATCCTCAGCGTGCGCGGCGAAGTGCTGCACAACCACGATCACAGCAACACCCTCAAGAACGGCGACCTCGTATTGCTCGATGCCGGTGCCGAATTGCCAAGTGGTTACTGCGGCGACGTGACGCGCACCTGGCCGGTCAACGGCCGTTTCTCGCCAGTGCAACGCGACATCTACGACATCGTGCTCGCCGCCGAGAAGGCCGCTATCGCGATGGTCAAGCCTGGCCAGCGCTACCTCGAAATCCACCTCGAGTCGGCGCGCGTCATCGCAGACGGCATGTCGCAACTCGGACTGATGAACGGCAAGGCTGAGGATCTCGTTGCCTGCGGCGCGCACACGCTGTTCTTCCCGCATGGTGTCGGCCACTTGATCGGTATCGATGTGCACGACATGGAAGGCTTCGGCGAAGTCGTCGCCTACCCCAAGGGTCGCAAGCGCAGCAAGAACTTCGGCACGGCCTTCCTTCGCAACGACATCGACTTGGCCGCCGGCATGTGCGTCACCATCGAACCGGGCATCTACTTCGTGCCGGCGATCATTCACGACGCGACGTTCCGAGCAGAGCACAAGAGCAACGTCAACTTCGACAAGGTCGAGCGCTTCCTCACGATGAACGGGAAGCGAGGCTTCGGCGGCATCCGCATCGAAGACGACGTGCTGTGCGCGAAGTCGGGCCCCGACGTATTGTCTAAGGAAGTGCCCAAGGAGCGCGTTGCCTTGGAAGCACTGATCGGCAGCGCCTGCTAGCCAATGCTGCGCGCTTTCTCATTGGCTGTTGGACAGATGTTCAGCGGCCCCATCCTCGGCGTGCTCGGCGCCTGCACGATGCTCAGCATCGCATGCTTCGTCGGCCTGTGGTTCGGCATCGACTGGGCCATTGAGACCTGGCTGGAAGGCTCCGATGGCTTCCTCGCAGGACTCGCATCGGGGGGCGGAGGGTTTGTTGCAGCGTTGGTGTTGGCGTATTTCTTATTCCCGGTCGTCGCCACCGCGTTCATCTCTCTGTTCCTCGAACGCATTGCCAAGACGGTTGAGAACCAGCACTACCCGCACTTGCCACCAGCGAAGGGACTGCCGCTGCTGCCTAGCCTCGCGGTGACGGCGCGCTTCGTGATCTTGATGATCGCAGCCAACGTGCTGCTGCTAGCTCTACTGTTCTTCCCACCGGTCTATGCCGTGGCATGGTTCGTGGTCAACGGCTGGCTGATTGGCCGCGAATACCTCGAACTCGTCGCGATGCGCCGCATCAGCGTGCGTGGCACAGATCGACTGCGCAAGCGGCACGGCACAGAATCGCTGGTGACCGGCGTCGTGCTGGCCGTGCTGCTGCCGATCCCGATCTTCAACATGGTGCTACCCGTGTTCGCGACTTGCGTCATGGTGCATCGCTTTCACGAATGGCGCGGCAGCGAGTTCGATAGCGACCTCGGCGACGAGTTCGACGACGACCTCGTTAGCTAGGTCGACGACGACCTCGTTAGCTAGGTCGACAATAGGTTCGGCAGCGAGGTCGCAGCGACCTCGTTAGCTACTCGATCGCACTACTCGCCGGGCGGATACAGCACGACCGGTACCGTCGCGTGGCGCACCACGAGTTCCGCGATCGATCCGAGCAACAACCGCCGCAAACCAGCACGCCCGTGCGTTGCCATCGCGATGTAGTCAGCCTTGTGCTCCTTCGCGTATTCGACGATGGCATGCGGAATATCAGCCGCGTCCAAGACCACAGTCGTCTTGCATAACGCGCCCAGTGGCTCGGCTAGCTCCTTCAGCTTCTTCACCCAGTCGATATGCAGCTGATGTCGATCGGGGTAGACCCCCATCATGTTGCCGGCGACGGGCTCGTAGGGAATGTCTTCGAGCACGGCAAGCAATGTGACATCTAACTGCAGTCGCTCGGCGAGCTCACGCACAGGTGCAAACGCACGCTGCGATTCGGCGGACAAATCTGTTGTGAGAACAATGCCTGGCATTCGGGCCTCCTTGGGTTGAGCCATGAATTGTGGGCCACACGATTGAAGCAATCCATTCGCACTAGGGCCACGAATCAAGCCGGGCATTGCGAGTGCCTAAGACTGTGGCGATCGCCGCGACAGACGACAACCCAACCAACTCATGTGCCGAAGACATCATGCGACGAGAGCGATTCGCTATCGTAGCGATCGCGATTGCGAGCTAGGAGTCTGCGTCACGGGAGGCGAATCGACCAGGTGCGTGACGTTCGCACCGGGTTGGTTCGCCGAAACGCAGTCGAATCGGTGGCTTCGGCGAGGATTTGGCGGGCCGACATGGGGTGAAGGGTGCGTGCCTGGCGGTTTGCTCTCCCGTGGCGCAGACTCCTAGGTCACGATTTAGCTGCGCGCCAACCAGGCGAAGTCGGTGTTGCCACCGCTCACGATCATTGCCACGCGCTTGCCGCGGACTTGATCAGCGATGGTCCTGATCGACGCCAACGTCGTCGCACCGCTTGGCTCAACGACGAGCTTGGTGCGCTCGAGGAAGAAGCGCGCCGCGGCGACGATCTCGTCTTCCTCGCACGTGATCACTTCGACTTGATGCCGCATCAGTAGCTCGAAGTTGGGTTCGCCCAGGCCGGTCATCAGACCGTCGCCCCAAGTCTTCGGATTGACGACAGCCGGTTGCCGCACGCCGCTCGCCAACGAACGTGCCGCGTCGTCGACCGCCTTAGGCTCTGCCGCCAACATGCGCGCACCGGGCAGCAACGCCCGCACGACTACGGCGGTGCCACCACACAAGCCACCGCCGCCCACCGGCGCGATCACGACATCCAGATCGGGAACCTGCTCAAGCAACTCCAACGCCGCTGTGCCTTGTCCCGCGATGACGAACGCATTCTCGAACGGGTGCACGAGCACGGCGCCGGTCTCCGCCTGCCACACGTCACAGACCTGCTGTCGCTCGCTCTGCTTGCAGAACCGCACCTCAGCGCCGTAGGACGCCACGGCGAGGACCTTCACCTTAGGCGCGGTCTCTGGCATCACGACATAGCACGGGATGCCGCGGGCGCGCGCTGCGTAGGCGAGCGCCGCCGCGTGGTTGCCACTGCTGTGGGTGACGACGCCGCGAGATGCCGCAGCAGCATCGAGTGCCATGACGGCGTTGCAGGCGCCACGCGCCTTGAAGGCGCCGACCTTCTGCAGGTTCTCGCACTTGACGAAGACCTGCGCGCCGAGTTCGGCGTCTAGGGTTGCCGAGGTCACAACCGGCGTGCGATGCACGTGGCCGCGGATACGCTCCGCGGCCGCCTGAACATCGGCCAGTTCGACCGGCATGACTTACTTCGCCGCGACCTTGAGCTTGCCGCTCTTGCGCTCAACGTTGAAGAGCTTGTTGCCGAGTGGCACGCCCTGCAGCCTGAAGTCGACGGGATCGCCAATCGGATCGTCTTGGATCTCGCCGTAGCGGACTGCGAAACCACAGCCGATGCGGAAGATGTTGTCGAGCATGAACGAGTTGAGGTTCATGTCGACACCGCGGTAACGCGAGCCGATGCCATTCTCGGGGTGGAAGTGCTCGAGGCAGTTCGGCTCGAACGAGCCGTCCAGCTCACCGCTCATCATCTTGATCGTGCGCTTGAGCAAGTCGCCGGCGAGCTTCGCCGCCTTCTTGTTGCCGCGCTCGGCCCAGTAGGTCAGGCCTTCGAGGATGTGCGAGTTGACGACCGGCCAGGTGCGACCATTCCACGGCGAACCCTTACGAGTGCCCTTCCAACGACCGGATCCCTCGAACGTCGAATCGCTCATCGAGATGCTCGGCACCGGGTACCTGGCCCAGAACTCTTCGCGGCTCGACAACAGTTCCAACATGCTGTCGACCTGCTTCTGGTTCGGGATGTCCGTCGCAAGCGGGTAGAAGCCCACTGCAGCACGAACGTTGGTCTTGCGACGGGTGACCGGATCAAGATCCATGAAGATGCCGGCTTTCTCGTCCCACATCTTCTTGCGAACGGTTTCGAGGATGACTTCGATCTCCGCTTGGAAGCGGTTGGCCATCGCCTTCTCTTGGATCTCTTCGGCGACCGCGTAGAGCCACTTGACCATGCGGTAACGGAACACCGACGCGTCGATACCCTTCAGGCGGAACTGTTCGGTGAACTCCTCCGCGCGGTCGGCCTTGCTATCGATGACCGTGTAGCGACGCGAGAACTCTTGACCCGACTCGAAGTGGTTGACGATGTCGGTCAGACCACTGCCTTCCGGGTCGCGGTTGTTGCCGAGCCACTTGACGTAGCGCTGCATCGCCATCAAGACGGTCTTCTTGGTCGCCTTGTCGTTGTGCATTTGGTCGAGCGCTTCGAAACCACCACCCCAGTCGGCGTGATAGAAGTCGCTCGAGTCCGTGCCGCTCATGTAGACGCGGCCGGGCACCTGGCCGTTGTGCAGCAGGTTGTCGAAGAAGATCTTCAAGCAACCGCGCGAGTAGCTCGGGTCGTGCAGCCAACGCGACTCACGCATCACTGCCGGCGCGCTGAAGCTGGTCGGAATGTGGGTGGCGCCGTTGCCTTCGCAAACCGCGGCAGACGTATACAGGCCCGCACCTTGCTGCTGACGCAGCAGGAACAGCAGTTCGAAGCGGTGCTTGACCACGCGCTCCATGCCCTTGTCTTCACACTCGAACACCGGGACGCTGGACCAGAACGCCTTGTAGCCGTTCTCATCCTTTACGTCAGGGCGGCGCGCACGATAGGTGACGCCCTTGCCCTTGAAGGTGACGTTGGCTTCGAAGCGGTGCTCGGCGCTGCCGCCACCCTTCAACGTGATGGCGCGGAACAGTCCGGCATACACGCGCGAGCCAGCGATGATCGGACTGGGCTTCTCGACGGGGCGCTTAGCGCGCGGCGTCTGCAGGTGCCCCATGTCGAACCACGGCGTCTCTTCGAAGTTGCCGAGATCACTGCCACCCTCACAGAAGTACGCCTGCAAGCAGCGCGCACCCTTACTGTCGGGGTTGGAGAAGTGGATGTCGGTCGGGACCTGCGGGGTGCCTTCGGCACCAATCGCACGACGAATGCGGAAGCTGTCGCCTTCGAGCGAAACGGGTTCGCCCTCCGGATCCGTCGTCGTCCACATCACAACGTGCAGCTCGAGTTCCTCGTTGCTGGCGTTCTTCAACTCCAGTTCGGAGACTAAGCGGTCGTCTTGCGTGATGAAACGCGTCTCGATGATGGTGATCTTGCCGGCCACATGGGTCAGCACTGCCTTACCGTCAACCATCTCGAACCCGGCGCAAACCGTGTCCATTTTGCGCCCACCGTTTAGGAACGATAGGAAGTAGACGTTGGGCACGACAGCACTTGAGATACAGGTTTCGTCAGCGAAACCAGGCTCCGTAATGCGTCGCGGGTATTGCGGAGCAAAGAGGCAGTAGCCTCCGCCCGCCAAGGCGATCTTTTTCGGCAGATTGACGACGACATTGTCCGAGGCTGATGCCTTGGACCCTGCGGCACTGGCCTTCGTCGTACGCTTGGCCGAACTCTTCTTCTTAGCGGCTGCCATTGGCAAGTCTTTTATTTCAAGGCGCTTATGGTGCCTAAATTGATTGACTTACTGGCCCACCAACTACGGTGTCACCGGACATAAGTCAAACAGGCCAACGCATATTGATGGCTGCCCGCTAGCAGTCAAGGGCTTTCCGGGACCGACCAAAGGTCTGACAACGTCAGGCCCGGTTTGCGGGATACGGCAGCTCCGAACAAAGCCGCCAAACGCCCGGTCAGCGACTGCCTTGAAAAGCCACTCATACGCACCCGCTGGCAGCCGGTGGATACGCGCCCATCAAGGTGGGCCGCCACCATGTTGCCCAACGCCTTTGCCAAGGCATTCGCATCGGTGGGAGGCACGACGACCCCC
>JBNMNW010000296.1:0-7389 GCA_051278165.1 Planctomycetota bacterium
GCCGGCGCGTTTCCAAGCCGGCATTGCGACAGCGAGGCCACCGTCGGGATTGCGGATCTAGCCATCGTCAGCCACGACCAGCTCGGGGACGAAGGTGTGGCGACACCGGATGGCTTTCTGGACCTCGGCGCCATGAAACTCGGTGACTGCGGCCCGTTCGCCGCGGACCCGAGGATGGCACGCGACGCGGCGGCGCGCCTGCAGGCCCCGCTAGTGCGCGGTGTCACGGTCAGTTCTTGCAGTGGCACCGAGGCTGCGTCGGAAACCATGCGGCAACGTTCCGGCGCGGACATCGAAACGATGGAAGGCGCTGCGGTCGCGTTCGTATGTCGGCAACTTGAAGTGCCGATGCTGCATTTGCGCGCGATCAGTAACTGGACCGGCGATCGCGACCGCGGCGAGTGGAATCTCGGCGCCGCTGTTGATGTCGTGCAGACCGCTGTGCGTGGGCTGATGCAGCCATGAAGCGGTAGGCAAGCGAGCAGCAGGGGCAGCACGTACAGTGTGCGTGCTGCAACGCGTCGGCCCCGCAAGGTTCGTTACTTGTAGGCGATCGAGCGGGTCTCAACCTTGCCGTCGATGTCGAAGCTGAACCACAGCTTGCTGTCAGCGGGGATCGGGCTCGGCACGTCAATGTGGCCGTGCAGGGTTGCCGTGCCTTCGAGGTCGAGCTTGGCCTTCGCAGAGCCTTCACCGCTCTCAATGCCGACCCATGCGCGCGTCGTTGCGATGCGGTCCTTGCCGGACGCAAACTCGATCTCGATCGCGCCCTCTTCACCGGCATGGATGTCGCCCATTTGCACGATCGAGAACTCGCGCCCGTGCGCCTTCATCTTGCCGAGTGAGTGCGACTTGCCGTGGCCGCTTTCGTCGCCGCCTTCCTCGTGACCAGCTTCAGCGTTGCCAGAGTCACCGTGACCCTTGTCGTGGTCTTTCTCGCCGCCACAGGCGACCAGGAGCAGAACGGGGAGAGACAATAGGAGGCGCTTCATCATGAGAGGTTCTCGAGGGGTTCGGGTGGCATCGGTAATGGCCGATTGCGGAACAGTAGGTAGAAGCCGGCCGGAACAACGACCAGATTCAGGAATGTAGACGACAGCAGTCCGCCGAGCACCACGACAGACAGCGGTGCAAGGATCTCGCTGCCGGGTTGTCCGGCGGCGAACACGATCGGCAGCAATCCAAGTGCGGCTGTTAGTGCCGTCATCAGGATCGGCACGAGACGGTCGAGCGAGCCTTTCAGCACGGTTTCTTCGAGGTTCTTGCCCTCGGCGATCAGGTCGAAGTAGTGCCGCACTAGCAAGATGCCGTTGCGGACAGCGATGCCGAACAGGGTGATGAACCCGACCATGCTGGCGATCGAGATGACCGGGGCTTCGTAGCGTTCGCCACTGACGCCGATGAGCGCCATGGTGTTTGCGATGAAGCCGGGGCCTTCGGTCAGATAGATCGCACCAATGCCGCCGATCAGCGATAGCGGCAGGTTGACCATGACCAGGATGGCGGCCTTTAGCGAACCGACCGCCGCGTGCACTAGCATCAACATGATCAACACGACGAACACGCCCATGATCATGATGGTACGGCTGGCTGACTGCTGTGCTTCAAATTGGCCGCCAACATTCAGTTCGCAACCGGCAGCGGTGACGATCGGGTTGGCGGCGGCTCGCACTGCTTCGGCAACTTGGCCGAGGTTGTAGCCATCGGCGACGTTGCATGAGACGACTGCTTTGCGCCGGCCGTCTTCGCGGGCGATCAAGTTGGACGAACGCTCGAGCGAGATGTCAGCGACATCTCGTAAACGAACCATCGCGCCGTCCATGCCGCGCAACACAAGGCGTTCGACGCTCTCAAGGTTGCGGCGTTCGTCAGGGTGCAGTCGCACCGTTAAGCCAATGCGTCGTTGGCCATCGAGCACGTCGGTGACGTGAGTGCCGGCGAGTGCCGTTTGCACTTGCTCGGCCGCCGCGGCTGGCGATAGACCTGCGGCGGCGAGCGCTTCTTGGTTGTAGCGGATCGGTAGCGACGTAATCATCACCTCGCGGTTGGCATTGACGTCGCGGGTGCCGGGTACGGCGCGCATGGCGAGTTCCAGACGTTTCGCCAAGTCGCGCAGCACGGCGAGGTCATCGCCCTTTGCGGAAACCGCGATGGCCGCCGGCGTGCCGGATAGAACGTGCGACAGGCGGTGCTCAATCGGTTGGCCAACGCTCGTGCTGATGCCAGGCACACTCGCCAGAACGCCATCGATGGCCCGGCGCACTTCGCTCCGGCTGTGGCCTGGAAGGATCGAAACCTCGACTTCTGAATTGCTGACCGGTTCGGCGTGTTCGTCACGTTCGGCGCGGCCGGTGCGGCGCACCACCGCGCGCACGCCGGGCAGCTTGGTCATTTGGGTTTCAATGCCGATTGCCATGCGGTCGCTCTCTTCGAGTGACGTGCCAGGCGGCGCATTGATGAAGACCGTGAAGGTGCCTTCGTTGAACGTCGGTAGGAAGCTCGAGCCAAAGGTCGATGCCAGCGCCAGCGCGGAGACGGTGAGCAGCGCAGAGACCGCGAGCATCATGCGGCCGCGGCGCATGGCCCACTTCAGAGTGGGTTGGTAGCGCGCCTTGATCCAGCGCACCAAGAAGCCGTCGCTGTGCTGGCCATTGGAGCGGACCTTTGCCAATAGGTAGCGGCACAGCACCGGCGTCACGGTCAGTGCCGTTACCAGCGACGCCAACGTTGCGACGATGTAGGCGATGCCAAGCGGTCGAAAGAAGCGGCCTTCGAGTCCCTGCAGGAAGAGCAGTGGCACGAACACCATGACGATAATGACCGTTGCAAACACAACCGAGCTGCGGATCTCGTTACTAGCGGCGAACGTGACCGCGATAATCGGTCGGCGTTCGGCTTCGGGTAGCGCAGCGTTTTCACGGATACGTCGGAACACGTTCTCGACATCGATGATCGCATCATCGACCAGTTCGCCGATCGCGACGGCGAGGCCGCCGAGCGTCATGACGTTGATCGACATGCCCGCTGCCCACAGCACTACGAGCGCTACGCCGAGGCTGAGCGGCAGTGCCGTCAGGGTGATCAGCGTGGTGCGCACATCGAGCAAGAACAGAATCAGGATGATGGCGACGAAGATCGCGGCATCTCGCAGCACCAGTAGCAGGTTGTTGACCGACAGTTTGATGAAGTCCGCCTGGCGCATGACGTGCGGATTGACTTCCATCCCGTCCGGCATGGTCTTCATTGCCGTCGCGAGTTGTGTGTCGATGGCGTTGGTCAGCGCGAGCGTGTTGGTGCCCGGCGACTTCTGCACAGACAACACGACGGCGCTCTTGCCGCCCTCGGCTGCGGTGCCGCGTGGTGGGGTCGGGCCTAGCACAACATCGGCGACGTGGCCGATCGTGATGGCGTGGCCGTCGACCATCTTCAGCACCGTGCCTCGGATGTCATCGACCGAACGCACGCGGCCCGTTTGGCGCATCGGCAGCTCGAGGCCGTTGACGTTGGTCAGGTAGCCAGCCCCAGCAGTGGTGTGCGAGTTCTCCGCCGCGGCGACGACGTCTTGCAGGGTTAGGTCGTAGAGCTGTAGGTCGTTTTGTCGAACCTGCACCTGGTACTCCGCCAGGGCGCCGCCGATCGGCACAACTTGCGCGACACCCGGTACCGCCATCAGTTGGTTGCGCAGGTCGAACTCCGCGTAGCTGCGCAGTTCCATCGGCGTGTTCTTGCCCTCAGGTGACGATACCGACAGCAACATGATCTCGCCGGTGATCGAAGTGATCGGCGTGATCTCAGCGTGTACATCGGGCGGCAGCAGATCGCGGGTCGCGCTGAGCTTTTCGTTGACGAGGGTTCGGGCGCGGTAGATGTCCTGACCCCACTCGAACTCGATCCAGATCAGCGATAGGCCAATGGCGCTAGCACTGCGCACGCGACGTACGGCTGGTAGGCCGCGAACGGAAGTCTCCAGTGGCAGCGTGACGTTCTGTTCGACTTCGTCCGCGGCGAGGCCGGGACTCTCCGTCAACAGCACGACGGTTGGGGCGTTGAGTTCAGGGAACACGTCGACCGGCATGCGCGGCGTCAGGTAGGCGCCAGCGCCGATGACGAGCAACGCCATGACCAGGACCACGAAGGGTCGCTGCAACGAGAATGCGATGAGGCTGCGAAACACTATTCGTGATCCTCACCGTCTGCGTGCCAGGTGCCGTCGGCGTGGAAGTGGCCGCCCTTGGGCATCGAGTTTGAACTCGCGAGCACCAACTCAAACGCGCCGGCGGCGACGATCTCATCGCCATCCTTGATGCCACTTAGCACCTCGATCCACTGGCCGTTGTCGCGACCGAAGTCGCCGACGATGCGGATCACCTTGTCCTTGTCTTTGGGGTCACGCCGAAAGAACACGCGGTCGAGGCCGTCAGGCAGCACGCACGACTTCGGAATCGCGAGCTCACTGCTCTTGCTGGTCGCGGTGACGACTTCGACGAAGACCGCCATGCCAGGGCGCACGAACTGCAGCTGCTTGTCAGTGGGCATCGCGAACACATCGATCGTGCGCGTGCGAGCGTCGCCCGATGGACCGAGCTGAATGCGCGCCGCAACGCGCGCGGTAGCCGAGACCTTGCCAACCGGCACGATCGTCGCTTGCAGTCCGTCGCGCAGATCACCGATGTCACTTTGCAGCGCGCGTGCGTGGCAGCGCACCTTGCTCGGGTCGAGGGTGCGCAAGACGGCGCCGTGTCGGGCGATGAGGTCGCCATTGGCGGCTTCGATTTGGTCGACGACGCCAGTTTGCGTGGCCCGCACTTCGACGATGGCCAGCGCCCGCCAGCCAACCGTGCCGGAGGTCGTGGCCGAGAGTGTGACCTTGTCGATGTTTAGTGTCGCGGCTGCGCCGGCCAGCAGCAAATCGATCTGTTCGCGCTGTGACGCGAGTTTGGCGGTCAGTTCTTTGATGCGCGTCTGGGTTTCGGTGTGCTTCTCGGAGGCTTCCGCAATCTGTGCCGAGAGCTTCGCTTGGTCGATTTGGGCATTGGCGATTTTTTCCCCTTGGCCGCCGACTTGTTGTTCGGCGCGCTGCAAGCTTGCGACGTAGCCCGTAGTGACGTCGTGCGCCACGATCAAGCTACGTTCGTGTTCTTCGCACGCCGCGGCCAGCGGACTCATCGCGTCGAGCTGTGCCTCGGTGACCGTAAGGGTGTTGGTGACGCTGCCGAGTTCCCGTTGCAGGTCGCGCCACTCGTGAGAGTCGAGCGTGTAGAGCAAGTCGCCTGCCTTGACCTGCTGTAGTGGCTCGACCTTTAGTGATACGCGTCCGGCCAGCGGTGCGCGGTAGTGCTGCGTTGCCGACGGCAGCAGCTTGACCTGTGCCGGCAGCCGCAGGGTCGACGTCACATAGCGTCGTTCAACCGGCGTGAACTCGATGCCGAGGTTCTTCCGAACGGCTTGTGGAACGTCGATGCGGTTGCTCGGCGTCTCGCCCTGTGCTTCGACTTCCTTCTTTGGAACATGCTCGGAGCCGCAGCTGGTCATGCTCAAGCACAACACGACACCGGACAGCAGGGCGCTCAGCGAGCGCGGTTGGTAGTGGCGGTTCATCGGTTGTCTCCGGTGCTCATCGCGGGCGTTTGCGATTGTGGGTCAGTCAGCAGGGTGTTGATGGTGATCGTGGCGCGCGCGGCGGTCGCGTCGGCGTCGATGGCTTGCATCTGCACGTTGTGGGCGCGCAGCAGAGCGTCGAGCATCAGCATTGGCTCGAGTTGCCCGGCCGATGCGAGGTTGCGGCTGTCTTCAATCTGTTGGTTGGCAGACTCGATCAGCTCGCGGAACTGCGTTGCTTGCTGAGCGGACGCCGCATGACGCACTTCGGCGATTGCGAGTTCCTGCAGCAATTGCTCGAGTGCTGAGCGCAGCGCTTCGCCGGTCAGTTCTCGTTGTTCGGTTGCCTGCGCAATGGCAGGGTCGTTGCCGGTGAATATCGGTAGCGGCAAATTGAGGCCGATGCCGGGGCGCGGCTGCGCGTCCTCCTCTTGCCAGATGGGGCCGAGTTGCAGGTCCGGCCACTGCATGCGCACTTGCAGGTGCAGGTTGGCTTCGGCAGTTTGATGCTGCAGTTGCTGGGCGATCAGCCGCGGGCTCTTCGGAAGGGCTGCCCGGCGGGCTTCGGAACCGCTGACGAATGGCAGGATGCTCAGGTCTTCCTGCATTGCGATCACTGCATCTGGATGCAGCCCGATGCGTCGGAGTATCTCGAGGCGCGCCGCCTGTTCGTTGGCGATCGCCATGGCGCGTAGGGCAACTTGTTGGCGATGTTCAAGCGTGAACACCCGTGCGCCCGGTCGGCTGAGCCCGCCGGTTTCGATGAGTGCTAGGGCAAGTTCTGCGAGTTGCTTGAGGTTGCTGCAGGTTTGTGCAAACAGTGCAACCCGTTGCTGAGTGGCACTCCAATCGACCCAAGCTTCGTCGACGTCGTTGGCGACTCGTTGCTCGGTAGCCCACGCGGTTAGCAGTGCTTCGTCATTGCGCCGATCCGCGAGTTCGCGCTGCTTCTGCAGTCGGCCGTTGATCGGGATGGTGAAGCCTAGCTGCAGCTGCGCGACCCATTGATGCGGCACGGTCTCGAGGATGCGTTGCAGTTGCGTCTGCAGTTGCGGATCCGCCCAAGCACCGGCGTGATCGCGTTGCACCGCGGTGACTCCGGCACGCCGGCGTGCAAGGCGCGCGTCGGGGTGGAACATCTTGGCGAGTTCCCGCGCGTCGGAACGCTGAATCCCATCGCTCATTTCGATGGTGGGCGTGCGCAGCTGGAAGTCGCGTAGATGCTGGTCGAGGTCGACCGGCATCGGGGTGTAGGTGTGACAACCTGCTAGGCAAGCTGCTAGCAGACACAGAAATGGCAATCGAGAATGCATGAACCAGTCGACGAAGTGTTCGCGAATGCATCGACGCGTAAATGCGTCGAGCGGGTTTGCGCACGGAGGTGCGGCCAGCGAACGGGTCGACTTAGATCAGCAGCAGAGTCGTTCTACGTAACGACCAGAAGCTTCGCGGTCGAGGCGGTCCTGTTGCCGGCGGTGCCAGCAAGTGCTTCGCGGTGCTTTGCCACGGCCGTGGACCAGCGGTGACGTTTGGAAGCTCGAACGCCAACCACAGCGGCACGTGCACGCTGTCTGGTTGTTGCTCCGGTCCGACTTCTACCAGTAGGTCCGTGTGGCTACACGAGTCATGCGGGTCATTGCCGCTATCATTGCCACTGCAGCCATCACTGCCACTATCACCGCCGTGCGGTTGGCCATCGTGGTCGTGGTGCGCATCACCATGGTAGTGGTCATGACCGCAATCGCAGGCCGGCGTGTCGTGGTCGCCATCGTGGGCAGCGCCTTGCGCGTG
>JBNMNW010000297.1:0-7367 GCA_051278165.1 Planctomycetota bacterium
GGTGCGCCACCCGAAGTGCTCGAAACGGGTGGAAATAGCGTAAACGCACGCCTCGTCGGAAGCAGCATCGCAACCCGTATCGCAATGCAAACAACCACCAAATATCACTGGAGCGCCGGTTCTTGCGGGTGGCGCGCGCTGACGACGATTGCTGCCGTGCTGCTTGCCGTCGTCATCCTTGGCGTTCTGCAGCTGAAGTACAGCCAGCCGCAAGAACTGCACTAGACGCTGCGAAACTAGACCGTCGCGAAGCGACCTATGTGGCTAGCGCGGCGCCGGCTCGAACGCCGACAGCAACCGCGCTTCGTATTGCACGATCTTGGTCGGCGGCGGACCGCTCAGCAGCTTGGTCAAGAACAGTTGGTCCCCTTGCTCCGCGCTCAGCAACGGATAGCCCTTCGACTGCAACCACGCGTTCATGCCCAACCAGGCAATCACCGTGTTGAAGTCCGGGAACGGTGCCAGCCGCGCAAAGCGCCACATCAGCCGGAAGCCCTGCCGCACTGGGTGCATGCCGTTGAACACGATCGGCGCATCGCGGTAGCAGCGCTTGCTGTCGAACGAGTCGATCAGGAAGCGCAGCTGCTCCGGCGCCGGGTAGTTGATATAGAGCAACGCATCCCATGGCGGGCTGCGGCGCAGATCGTTGTTGCGGAACCTCGGCAAGTCCTTCGCCATGGTGCGGAACAACTCGACCATGAACCAACCGTCCGGCGGGATGCTGTTCGAAGCCCGTTGCCGGATCATGCGCAGGCATTTCTGCAGACCCTTGAGTAGGCGATACTCCTGCGTCAGCTGCGACATCTTGCTCTCGCGGCCCGCCAAGACGTAGCTGGCGTCCTCTTCATCGATGATGAAGCCGCGCAATTGCAGCAGCGATATCAGGAACTGTGCGTCAGTTGGTGCGGGGCGACGGATTCCGTCCAAGGCCCGCTGAGCCCCGGCGATAAGATCTTGGTCGACTCCTTGGCCAACCAGCCGACTGGCCAAGGCCAAATCAACTCGATCGAGCATCGACAGGTTTTGCTTCTTCTGCTGGTGCGTCACTCAGCAGTGTTTTTCGGCATGATGACCCTCCCGTATGGAAGCCAGCTCGAACTCTGATTCACCGTCCTCGCAAACGCCCTTGTCACCGAAGAAACCAAGGCGGCTCTTACGCATCTTAGTTTTCAGTTTCTGCGCGCTGCTGCTATTGGTGCTCTTAACGCCTTACGCGTTGTCCCTCGGCTATCTTCGTTCGAAGGTGCAATCGGAGGTTAGCACCAACCTGCGTGGCAAGTGCGAGGTCGGCGACGCGTCGTTCTCCTGGTTCTCTGGTGTGGCCATCTCAGACCTGCGCATCGAGAACCCGCCCGGCTTCCCTGAGGACCGGCCCGCCGTCGTCATGAAGACGATGAACGCCGATGTCTCGATCCTCTCGTTGCTGTTCGGCACCGTGCTCGCAAATGCCGAGATCACCGGGCTCGAAGTGAACGTCGAACAGAAGGCCGACGGCACAACCAACCTGCAAGAACTGGCGGTGAAGTCGGACGAGGTAGCGGCTGAACCGGATCCCAGCAAAGAAGAGCAAGGCGGTGGCACCAAGGGTGCGGACGGCGTCGGCTTTGACTTCAAGCTGAAGGATTGTGCGGTCACGATCCGGCGCGAAGGTGAGGTGCTTGAGAAGCTCAGCGAGTTCTCGTGCCTTGCCGTTAGCACCGCCGACTCAAGCAACATCAACATCGACGCCGCTGGCAAACTGCTGGCTGGCGATCTGAAGGTCAACGTGCTCGTCGACCCAACGGCCGACGCCACCGATGCCAAGCTGGTCACGCACGGTCTCGACCTCAACAGCTGGCGCCCGCTGATTGACGCCTTCATGCCCGGTCAACTGACGGCGCTGACGGGCAAGGTCAACGGCGACGTCGCAGCCAAGATGCGCAGCGGCGACAAGGTCGAATTGACCGGTGAGCTGATCATCGACAACCCTCGCATCGCTGGCCCGATCGTCCAGGACATGGACCTGCGATCGACGCAATGGAAGATCACGCCGGCACTCGGGCTCGGCGGCACCAGCGCTTCGGACATCGACGCGAGCAAGTTCGCTATCGATTTGGAGTGGCTGCATATCATGGGGCGCCCAACAACAGCGCCCGGCCAAGTCACGCTGGCTTACGACCTAGACCTCTCGAAGCTCGCTGAGTTCGGCGGTCCAATCCCCGCAATGCTCAAGGGCTCTGGCTCGCTACTCAACGGCGTCATCTCGCTACCGAGCAACGATCTACCCAAAGATGCGGCTGGCTGGGTTACGGCGCTAATCACCAACGCCGACCTGCAAGTCAAGGCGCTCGACGTCGGCGGCTTCGCGCTGCGCGACATCGGCCTCAACGTCAACATGAAGGACGGCGCCCTGACGATCGCGACCACCGAAAGCACCAAGCTCGATGGCGGCACCCTGTTGATCGGCATCAACGTCGACCTCAACAACCTCGCCACGATGCCGTTGTCCGCGTCGGTCAAGTGGCAAGGCGGCCAACTCACCGGTGGTGCCACCCAGACGCTGCGCTACGTGATGCCGTTGTTCGCTGGCCTCGACGCCAACGCGGCACGCATTGTTGGCGACGTCAACCTCGACCTGAGTGTCGGCGGCCCAGCGATGATGAAGCCGGACGACACGCTGCTCGGCTGGCTTGACTCGTGGACTGGCAACGGTTCGCTTGGCTTGGCCAACACGGCGTTCGCACCTTCCAAGCAACTCGAAGGCTTGCTCGCGCCGCTCGGCCCACTGACCAAGAACGCCGTGCCCATTGGCGACAAGGGCCGCCTCAAGATCGAAGGCTTCAGCGCGCCGTTCTCATTCTCGAAGGGTGTCGTCACCAGCACCTCGAGCGAATGGTCCGCTGCTGGCCAGAAAATCGGCTTGTCGGGCACGGTCGGCTTCGACGGCAAGATGGACTACTCGATGGACTTTAGTTCGCTGCTAAATGGCCACAAGGATGGCCAGAAGATCCTGAAAGCGCTCAACGGCAAACTGCCGCCGGCGAGCCTCAATGGTTCGATTGACGACCCCAAGCTCGGCTTGCCCGATCTGCAGAACGTCGCGACGAGCTTGATCGAACAGCAGGGCAAGGAGCTGCTGAACAAGGGTCTCAAGAAGGGGCTGAAGGGCCTCTTCGGCAAGTAGCTACTGCTCGCGATACCGGTGACTGACCGGCATGCGCCGACCGCGCCAACAGCGATCGGTCAGGCGCAGCGTCGGCGGGTATTGGTAGCGCTTCCACTCGCTGTTCTGGACAAGCTGGAAGAGTCTCTCGACTTCTGCGCGCGCCATGCCGGTTCGCGCCGCAGTGGCTTCGACCGACAGTTCCTCTTCGACAAGGCAACGCAACACCGGGTCGAGCTTCGAGTAGTCCGGCAAGCTGTCCGAGTCCAACTGGTCGGGACGCAGTTCGGCACTCGGCGGCTTGTCGATAGAGTTGGCCGGAATGCGCTCTGCATCGCGGTTGAGCCAGCGACTCATCTGCCAGACTTCGGTCTTCCACAAGTCAGCAATCGGCGCGAGCGCGCCATTGGTGTCGCCGTAGATCGTGCAATAGCCGACCGCGCACTCGCTCTTGTTACCGGTCGTCAGCAGCAAGTGGCCATGCTTGTTGGCGAACGCCATCAGTAGCACACCGCGCGCACGCGACTGCAGGTTCTCTTCGGCAAGCCCAGCTTCGGTGCCAGCAAAGACCGGCTCAAGCACCGACGCGAACGCTTCCTGAAGCGGCGCAATCGACAGATTGTGAAACTTGATACCGAGGTTCTTCGCGAGCTGTTCGGCGTCGCTAACGCTATGGCCACTGCTGTAGCTCGATGGCATGCCGATGCCGGTCACGTTATCCGCACCCAACGCATCGACCGCGAGCGTCGCAACCAACGCCGAGTCAATCCCGCCGGACAGACCGATCACGACCTTCTGGAAACCGAACTTCTGCACGTAGGCGCGGATGCCCTGGACACACGCGGCGTGCTGCATTGTGAGGCATTCTGGCTCGATCAACTCTTCGGACCACGACTGTTCGGTGTCGACCACGGTCACCGCCTCAGCAAACGCGACCGGTTGCGCTGCGATGCCATCAGCCTTCGCGGCGATTGAACCACCGTCGAACTGCAACTCAACATCGCCTCCAACCTGGTTGACGTAAATCATCGGCACGCCATGCCGCTTGGCGGCAGCAGCAACCATGCGCGCTCGCAACGCCTGACGACCTCGTGCCCATGGGCTCGCACTCAGGTTGACGACCAACTGGGCGCCGGCCCCGACGACCCTAGCAACCGGATCAATCGCGTAGGCGCGGCGGCCAAAGAACTGTTCGTCGTTCCAACTGTCCTCGCAGACGACCACGCCAACTTTGGTGCCCGCTAGCTCGAACACGTTTTGTTCCGGCGTCTGAAACGGCTCGAAGTAGCGCGACTCGTCAAAGACGTCGTAGGTCGGCAACAAGCACTTGCGCGCAACGATCTTCGCGACGCCATCACGCAGCAGTGCGACCGCGTTATGCAGTTCGCGACCACCGGTCTCGGCAGCGTCGTGATTGGCTTCCAGGCAACCGACCAGAACGTCAATGCCGGGCGGCACCGCCTTCGTCAGTTCGGCCAGCGAAGCATCGTGCGCCGCCAAGAACGACTTGCGCAGCAGCAGGTCTTCGGCCGGATAGCCGCACACTGCCAACTCAGGGAACACGGCCAACTCGGCGCCCTGCGCTAACGCTTCCTGGGCCGTCGCAACGATGCGTTCACGATTGCCGGCGAAGTCGCCAACCGTCGTATCGATTTGGCAAAGCGCGACGCGCATCGAGCCTAGGTCCGCAACTCGAGCGGCAGGGTGAACTCGATCGTCTCGGGAATGCCATCGACTTCTTCAACGTCGGTGACTCCGAGTTCCTTCAAGCGATCGACAACGGCGCGCACACTGCTCTCGGGCGTGCTTGCTCCCGACGTCAGGCCGATGGACGAGACACCTTCGAACCACTCAGCCTGCACTCCTTCGGGACCGAGTAGCAGATGCGACGGCACACCTGACTGGGCGCCGAGTTCGCGCAGGCGGTTGCTGTTGCTGCTCATCGGATCTCCGATGACGAGCCAGATGTCCACCTTGCCGCGCAAGCTCTTGACGGCCATCTGACGATTGGTCGTCGCGTAGCAGATGTCTTCCTTTCGAGGCGTGCGCAGTTCCGGGAAGCGACGCTTCAGCACCGCCATTACCTGCATCGCTTCGTCGACGCTCAACGTCGTTTGGGTCACGACACCAATTTTGGTCGGATCCGGCACTTCGACTTTTTCGGCCTCGGCAGCCGTCGCAACGACAATCGTGCGCTCCGGCGCTTCGCCAACGACACCCTCGACCTCGACGTGGTCGGCGTGACCAATCAATAAGATCGTGAAGTCGCGAGCGGCAAAGCGGCGCGCTTCGAGGTGCACCTTGGTCACCAACGGGCACGTCGCATCAATCGCGTGCAACTGATACTTGTCCGCTTGGTCAAACACCTCAGGCGCCACGCCATGAGCACTGAAAATCACGTGGCTGCCCTTCGGCACCGTCGCTAGATCCTCAACGAACAGCGCGCCTTTTTGCTCGAGGTCCTGCACAACGACCTTGTTGTGCACGATCTCGTGACGGACATAGACCGGCCGGCCCCATTTATTGAGGGCACGCTCGACCGTCTCGATTGCGCGTTCGACACCAGCACAGAAGCCACGAGGGCGACAAAGGAGGACCTTCATTGGGGCGACTAGTTTCGGCCCCAGCGCGGGTCAGGGCAAGGGAGCGGAACTCCCTAGCCGAGAACTGCTCAAAAGACTTCGAGAACCAACCCCACTCCCAATGACCGCGAACCGGAAGCGGGCGGTGGTGGTTCGGGCATTCCGGAGCCATTGTAGAACTGGAAAATCCGGGTCACGCCGAGCGGGCCACAGATGGTCGAGCTTCGCCCCTTCGACGTAATCGCGAACAGGGCGTTGGCCGTTGGCGCCAGCACCAGCGCCTGACTGTGGATCGTCAAGCCGACGAACTCGCGGCCAGCCGGAAGCTGCAAGCTTGCCTGCCCGGTGCCCAACGCGTCGGTCATACCGCTCAACACCAAATCGGAGTTGATGTTGAACCAGCAGTCTGGCGCCCCATATGAAAAGCCCAACAACGACAGCGGCTGGGACGACGCACTCGGGTTGCTCGGATCGAACATGGGGTAGGGAAGCGGCCAGGCCGCGTTGCCTGCCAAGTCACCACCATTATTGAGACTGAGCCACAAGAAGAACGGCGCCGTGTCGGGTCCGTTCGCGATGTCCCACGAGTAGTTGCTGCCAGCCAGCATCGACTGGCTGCTATTCAACTCAATCGGGCTCTTACCCGGGACCGCGCAAGCCGGGCCAACATTGCCGAACTCAACCCAAGGCGCCGTACAGCTGCTCATGTTGTCGACTCGGTAGCTGCCGCTAGGCTGCGATTTGATCCAAATTTCGATCAGCAGATTCTTTGGTTCGGGAAAGCCACCGATGATCGGCGTCAGGCCGAAGACCCACGGCACGGGGAACATCAGGTCCCCGAACATCAGGTCGATGTTGGCGGCCCGCGGCACCACCGGCGTCGACGGCATCTGTGGCTGGGCCGGCAACTGGATGATGCGATCCTCGATCACCCAAAGAGCATCCGAACCGTAGTTCTCATCGAAGATCGAACTCGCAGTGGCCGACGTGCGTGAAGTCGTCGACATCAGCACCGAGATCTTAAGAAAGCCCTTCGCCGGCACCGCGTTGCCATTGTTGAAGTCCGGCCGAATGCGAATACCGTTCAACACCCGCGCGCCCGTCCATGGCAGTTCTTCACCGTCATAGACGCACTGGTAGCGGCAAGCCTGGCTGCCACCGAAGGGGATGCCCGTGCCTCCGCCACCTTCAATGCCGTCCATATTCGACGGCACGGTGTTGTTCTGCGCTGCCAAGCATGCAGTTAGGCACAGTGAGATAGCGAGCGTCGTAAGGGTTTGCGTATTCATGCGGTTCTCCTGCCCTTGCTATCGGCCATTCCGCGCCACGGCTTCAGTTCGTCCGGTAGCGCCGGCGTCTCGGCAAGAGACACAGTGGTCAAGCAATGGCCAAATCGCGCCGATTTCAGAAGGCCGCAGTGTCCTGATCTTCAACAGGTATCCAGGAGTAGCCCGTGCAGTTAGAGAGTCATGCGACCCCATTCGGGGGATCGCCCCAACAACGCTATGCCACGCTTCATCGAGCCATCGAGCAGGGACTCGACTCGGATGATGTCTGGTTCGAACTCGCCTCAGTCAGCGCGCAGCTAGGCCATTCTGGCGAAGCAATGCGCTGTGCTGCGCGAATCAACAACGCCGGCCGCC
>JBNMNW010000298.1:0-7302 GCA_051278165.1 Planctomycetota bacterium
ATCCGTCGTGTTCGTGGCCATTGAAGTCGATGGGCCCCGCGGCAAGTTCCTGGTCGAACGACCAAGCACCGGCATTGTGGTGGATGAATCAGGCTTGATCTTGACGTTCCATCATCTGGTCAAGGAAATGGCCGGCGCCACGGACAAGCGATTGTTCGTGCAGCTCAACGATGCCGGCAATACCCAACTCGATGCCAAGATCGTGGCCCACGATGAGGCGTCGGGTCTGGTGTTGTTGAAGGTCAAGCCGCCGGCCGATGGTTTGCACGCGGCGACGCTTGGCAACGCCCGGCCAGATGTTGGCGAGCCGCTGTTAGTCGTCTCGCGACCAGAGGGCGAAGACATGTTGGCGTTCGCTGGCGTTGCCAGCAATGCGTTGTCGGCGGTCAACTTGGCCGGCAAGCCGTTCGCTAAGAGTGACGTCTTCTTGACGGACTCGCGCAACGACGAGCGTTGCGATGGGGGCGCCGTGTTTGCCGCCGATGGCAAGTTGCTCGGCATCTATGCGACCGAGCACGTCAAGCGCGACGTTCGTGACGCCAAGCTCGAAGACTTGCAGAAGCCGAGCTTTGGGGTGGTCGTGCCGGTCGGCCGCGTGCGCACGGCACTGATGCAAGCGTTCGCGAAGGCGGGCAACGCGAGCTTGCGCAAGGCGCCGCCGCGGGTAGCACATCGCTTCGCCAACGCGGTCGCGAAGGCCGCACCGTCGATTGTTGGCGTTTGCAGCGATGAGAACGGCTGGCCAGAGCTCGGCCCCAAGGACCCTGGCTGCACGCAACGTCACGATCGAGTGGGCTCCGGCATTGTGCTGACCAAGAGCGGCCTCGTTGCCTGTAACGCGCACGTTTGTGGGGGTGATGGCAAACTTCAGGTCAAGATTGGCGGCAAGGTCTTTGATGCCGAGGTCGTCAAGGAGAACCCCGAGAGCAACATGGCACTGCTGCAGGTGCATTTGAAGGGCCAGAAGTTGCAGCCGGCCGAGTGTGCGCCGGATGACGATGTTGATCTTGGTGAGGCGATGCTGGCCATCGCACGACCGCTGGGCACCGAGGTGATCGCGTCTGGTGGTGTGATCTCAGCGATGCGTTCTCGCGAGGGTGGCCGCATCCAGGCGGATGCCAATCTCGGCAACCAGAACGGTGGTGGTGCTGTCATTGATGCCGCTGGTCGCGTGATCGGGATCTGCGATGCTGGACGAGAAGATGCGATTGCAAAGGCCTTTCGCCAGCGCGGCGAAGTGAGCACGAAGGAATCCAACCTGTCGACGTTCCTCGGCATTCGCCAGCTTCGCAACGTGTTTCGCGGCGTGATAGATACAGAGGCTGAGATGGCCGAGACCATCATGACGCCGGTTGCGGCCTCGGATGCACAGCAGCTGCTGCGCAAGGCGGCGCTGCGCGAGATGGTCAAGAGCACCAGCGGCGCGATGCTCAACATCTATGTCGCTCGCAACATCGCCGAAGCCGACCCAGATGATCCGTTCCCGCCCGAGCCGCGCTGGATGCCGATGAGCCTGGGATCCGGTGTGATTATCGATCGCTCCGGTCTGGCGGTCAGCAACTGGCACGTCGTCGATTCGGGTGTCAATCCGGACGGCTCAAGCAACGAGCAGCACCGCATCACCGCGCGTGTCTTTGGCGGTAAAGAATACGAGGTTCGGGTGCTAAGCATCTCGCGCGAGGACGACTTGTCCTTGCTGCAGTTGGTGCTCGACGAACGCGAAGAAGTGCACGCTGTCGAGCTGGGCAACTCGGAGAACCTCGGCATTGGCGAGGCGGTCGCGGCGATCGGCAACCCGCACGGTCGCGCCAATACGATCACCTATGGGGTGGTCTCGGCGAAGGGGCAGGGCATCCGAGTCAAGGGCCGCTTCAACAAGCTCAAGCACGTGATCGAGACCGATGCTGCGATCAATGGCGGCAACAGTGGCGGTGCCTTGCTCGACATGAACGGGCGGCTGGTCGGCATCAACAGTGCCGGTGGTGGCACCTTCAACAACGTCGGCTACTCGATTGCCGTCGACCACGTTCGAAGTCAGCTGACGGGTCTGTTGATGCAAGCCTACAAGTTGCGCAGTTGTGATCTGGGCCTGCGCGTTATCGATGACGCCGGCAAGGTTGCCGTCATGGACGTCGACGAACGTGGCCCGGCGGCCTTGGCCGGCGTCAAGTCTGGCGACCGCATTACGTCGTTCGCTGGTGTGCCGATCACCTGGAGCCCTGGCTTCGCCAAGACCCTGATGCAGCAAACGGCGGGTGCAGAGCTGCCGTTGGTAGTCGAGCGCGCCGGCCAGAAGAAGTCGCTGACCGTCAAGCCGATGGCGCCTGAGGTCTGGGGTGTGATCAAGCAGTCGGGCATGGTGGTTCGCGACTTCCGGTATGTCGAGAGTCCGGAACGGGTGCGTCTGGCGTCAGTCGCGCTGCACCGCGCCTTCACTGGCAACAAGACCGGTGCGCCGCGCGTCATCCCGGAGCAGGTCGTCGTGATTGATCGCGTGTTCGCCCAGGATCAAGGCAATCCAGATCTGATGCCTGGCGACTTGCTGCTCGCGTTCGAGTTCCGCAATGCAACCGATGGGCGACCGATGCTCGAGCCGATCGATTCGGTGGCCGAGCTGCGCGACATCTTTAGTGATCGCTTGATCGGCAAAACCGAGGGCCAGGATCACTACAAGTTCGCCGCGGAATACAAGGCGTGGGTCGCGCGCGGCAACGACGTCAAGGTCTTGACGGTGCGCGCAAAGCGGCTGTTCTGGTAAGCAGCAGTTTGCTGGCAGTGGCCACTTCGGCCACTCGCGCTCGGCCAATTGCCGCGGCTTTGTGAGCCGCGGCAAGTCGGCTACTTCGCGGAGAAGCCGCCCTTGATGTTGTTGGCGTTGCCGTCGCGCGTCCAACTCCAGGTGAAGTTGATCTGGCCCTTCGGCAGTGGATCGAGCGGCCAAAACGTGACCATGCCCGGCGCGGTGGTGGTGCGGATTTCACCATCGTCGTAGACGAGTGCACCTTCGATCTTGTTGCCGTCCTTGTCTTGCACGGTGCAGTTGAGGCTGCCGCGCAGGCCGACGCCGCCGCTGCTACCGAAGTGCATCGTCAGCGGGAAGCCAATCGTCTTCTGGCCGGCGCGCCCGTTCTTCTCCAGGATCTTGACAGCTTCCGGGCCGAGCAATGACACCGGCACGTCGCGATCGAAGTTCTTCTTGGTGTCGTTGCGTGGTGGGTAGCAGTCGAAGCCCGCCTTCGGGTCCTTTGGTGAACCGATGCCGCTGGTTGCGTTGATGACGATGATGTCGCCTTCGACATACATGCCAATCGCCAGCAGCGTGTGGTTGATGAACAGGTCGCGGTAGCCGGGGATGTTAATCCACGAATTGAACAGCTTGTCGGCGCCGGAGACCTTCGTGCCGGTGGCGACAACGCACATCTGCGCGAACAGGCTGGTTGAGTAACTACCACCGAGATCGACCTTTTGGGTGTGCTCGGCGGCGGGGCCACGTTCGGACTTGTTGGCTTTCAGATACTCCGCGTGGTCCTTGCACCGCGTTGAAAAGTTGGCCGACCAGGTGACCGTCGCACGGCCGAACTTCTTGCGCTCTTCGTTGAACGCAATCAACCACTTGTCGACGCCCTTGCTGATCGCGCTGACCGGTGGCGTGTTGTTGCGGATCGCCTTCAATACCGGCGATGCCTCCGTCCAGAAGTCTTCCCACTCCTTGTCGAGTTGGGGGATGGTGACGTCCTTGTGCTCTTCGTTGAACGACTTCTCGAACTCGCCCGGTTGCTTGGCGCGACGCTGTTTCATGTCCTGCGCGATCTTGTCCATCGTGCGCAGCATCTCCGGATCGCGGCGCATCATGTAGTCGGTGAATGACCACGCCTTGATGCGTTCTTCATTGGTGAAGTTCGATGCGTCGCAGAACGGAATCTTATTGGCGGGAATGCCACCAGTGCTCTTCCACGCCATCTCGAGGCTCAGGTTCTTCCAGACATCGAAGTCCGGCGACGTGAACTCACGATCCTCTTCACTCGCCGACGTGCCTTCCTGCTTCTTGCGATCGACCGCGAACAGTCGGTTGTTGTTGAAGATCATGCCGACGAACGTGTGGCCGATGCCTTCCGAGTAGCCGGTCGAGCCAAAGCCCGAGTAGCCCTGCGCCACGTTGCGCACGCACGAGTCGTACATCAATTGAATGCCGTTGGTGGTCGTGACCTTGCAGCCCGAGATCACGGCGCTCGCAGTGTTCTCTAGACGCCACTCAAGGTCCGGCACGTTGTTGGCTTTGAGCACCTGCTGGAAGGTTTCCTTGTTCGGCGCGCAGCCCCATTCGAGTGGCCAGCGCGAGTCGCCATAGGACCACGGGAACGCTTTTTGGCAGACGCGAAGCGTGCGCTCGGCCCACTTCAGCGACTTGTGCAGATTCTCTTCTTGGTCGGTCGCGCCGTGCACCGTGAAGTGCTCCGACTTGACGGAGATATACGGCACCTGCGCGGTGTCGAAGGCCGCGCACTTGAGGTCGCTAACGGTCTCCGTCTCGTAGTCCTTTTGCGATTCGCTCTCGATCGCCTTCTCGATCATCTTACTGCGATCGAACAGGGTCTTTTCAAGGTCGGTGCCACTGAGTCCACCGATCTCCTTGTGCTCAAGAGCGGTCGAGGCCTCGGTGTCATTCTTTACCCAGCGAAGCACCATCTGCCAGTGATGCAGGGCGCGGTCCTTGCGGCCAGCCTTCGCGTACTTCTTGGCTTGCGAGCGGTGCTGCGTCGCGAGTGATTTTTGCAGCGAGCGATACTTGCTCTCAAGCGGCTTGCCGTCCGAACCCTGGCCCGTGTCTTTGCGCGGGTAGGGGTTCTTGGCGTCCACGTTCCAGCTAGAGCCGATCTTGACATGGCCAGTCGCCGTCCATGCATCCTCGTTGTCCGGATCGTAAAGCTTGATTGTCTGCATCCAGACAACCTTGGCGATGCGCGGAAAACCCTTCTTAAACGCCGTCTTGGCGAACGCATTGAGCGACTTCGCCTGGCGCTGGTTGAACTTGGCTTCTTCGCCTTGAGCGACCACCGAGGTCGACATTACAAGGGCTAACAGTGACAGCTGGAATACACGTTGGATCATGAATAATTCGCTCGGCCTGTGCCTATGGGAGCGTTGTCACTCTAGTGGCAATCGGGTTGGGGTTCCTGTTTGTGGCTAGTGGATTACGGGCCACACGGGTGATCTGCCGGTCGGATTTGTCGAATCGATTTCCATCGTGGCTCTCGGGGCCTGCAACCGGTTGCTCGTTGCACAGTCGCCCATAATCGCCATACTGTTCGCCCTCAAACGGGCCGCGCAGGCCCGTCGCCGCCTCAGTTGCGGCCATCGGCAACAGCATTAGATCCACAGTATGAGTACGGTTTACGACATTGGCGTTCTGCCTGGCGACGGCATTGGTTCGGAAGTCGTCAACGAAGCCTTGAAGGTGCTTAGCGCCATCGAGCAGATCTACGGTTTCAAGACCTTGCGCGAGCCGCTGCCCTACGGCGCCGAGCACTTCCTGAAGACCGGTGAGATGATGCCGGACGTCGCCTTCGAACGACTGCGTGACATGCACGCGGTGGTGTTCGGTGCGGTTGGCGATCCACGCATCGAAGTCGGCAAGCTTGAGTTCGCGATCATCGCGGGCCTGCGTCACAAGCTGGACCTGTTCGTCAACCTGCGCCCGATCAAGCTCTACGACGAGTCGCTGTGTCCGTTGAAGGGCAAGAAGCCGGCCGACATCGACATGATGTTCTGCCGCGAGAACACCGAAGATGCCTACGTCGGCATGTATGGCACGACCAAGAAGGGCACGCCGGACGAGATCTCGGTGCAGCAGATGCTCTACACGCGGAAGGGCACGGAGCGCATCATTCGTTACGCGTTCGAACTCGCCAAGCTTCGCGGTCCAAAGCCCGGTTGGGAGCGTTCGAAGGTCACGCTGGTCGACAAGGCCAACGCGCTTCGTTCGCAAGATCTTTGGACACGCGTCTTCAATGAAGTGAAGGCCGAGTATCCGAACATCGACACGGACCACGCCTACATTGATGCAGCGTGCATGTTCATGGTCAAGGATCCGGAGCGTTTCGACGTTGCGGTCACGACCAACCTGTTTGGCGACATCATCACCGACCTCGGCGCCGAGCTAGTTGGCGGCATCGGGCTGGCCGCATCCGGCAACATCCACCCCGGCAAGGTGTCGATGTTTGAAGGCATTCATGGTTCGGCCCCGGACATCGCTGGCAAGGACACGGCCAGCCCGTTGGCGACGATCCTCGCAGTCGCGTTGATGCTGGACCACATCGGCCAGCCGGAAGCGATGATCGAGCTCGAAGCGACGGTCGCCAGCCTGCTGCAGGGCGGCAAGATTCGCAGCTTGCGAACTGGCGAGCACAAGTGCAGCGAGCTCGGCGACATGGTGCGCGACGAGTTGCTCGCTCGCGCCCGTCAAGCAACTTAGCGAGCACGTCAGCGGGCGGTGGCACGGCCGATATGGCCGATGTTCCATAATACCGCGGCAGCAATCGTGACCAATTGAGCGGTCTCGTGCGTAGTCGCAAGCGGTGGTCTCAGGCTACAATGCTTACTCAGGACGCCTCGCCTCGCCCTCCATGCTGATCCCTCGCCTAATTCTGTCCGCCGTTTCGGTCCTCACATCGCTCGTCGTTGGGTCGGTTGCGACCGCGCAGCAGACATCGTCTGGAGTGGGCGCTTCGATACGAGCGGGCGCAGCCAACGCAGTCGCACCAATGGCTACGGGCGCCGCGAACCTGGGGACTCACTCAGGATCTGGCTATGGCACCCGCATCGTGCCGCCGCGCGTCATGGCGGCGATGGATATCAAGGCCGGCACTCTGCAGAACATCGCGCTGCCAAGCGTGCTCGCCAGGCCAAGTTCGACGCCGACAGGCTTAGAGTTTCGCCAGTTCTCATTCCGAGTCACCCTGGCTGGTGTTGAACAGCTCATTGTGGTGCACGCGTCGGATGTGCGCGCTGACAGCTACCAATTGCTTGAGCGTCGGGCGTCAGGCATGGCGCCGGTGAGGCCCGGACCGTGCACGACCTTCCGCGGTGGAATCACAGGGGATGCGGCGAGTCGCGTCGCCGTTTCGTTCGCCAACGGCGTGCTGCGTGCCGTCATCATCCGCGCCGACGGCCTGTGGATCGTGCAGCCGCTTCGCGATGCCTTGCCCGCTTCGACAGGCAACGCCTACGTGGTCTTTCACGGGGCGAATGCCTTGCCCCGGAACGGCCACTGCGGCGTCCCGCCGGTCGTCTCTGGCTCTGGTT
>JBNMNW010000299.1:0-7301 GCA_051278165.1 Planctomycetota bacterium
TCAACCACCTGCCATGACGGCGTCAACAACACCCAGTCGATGCGCTTCTTCGGCGTCGCCGCTGGATAGGTGAAGGCACTCGCGTCATCAGCGCATGAGTCGCGGAACGTCGCGGTCAACTGCGAGTGCACCGCACTACCGGGAAGGTCATTGAAGTCGCCGCATAGAATCACAGGCACATCGCTCGCGGCCTGGCGCGCGAGGATTTCAGTCGCGTTGAGACGGCGCTCGCTGTCGTCAGGGCGGTAGTCAATGTGCGTGTTCCAGAGCTCTATCTCGCGGCCGCTCCAAACGACTCGCACTTGCAGCAACCCACGCTGCTCGCCCACCCGCAGCATCTGATAGTGGTGGTTGTGCTGTCGCAAGATCGGCATGCGCGTCAGCACCGCGTTGCCGTAGTCGCCGCCCTGGTAATCAATGTTCTTACCAAACGCGACCTGCATACCGGTGCGCTCGGCAAGCGCAGCAGGAATGTCGAGGCCACCGGTACGACGCACGCCACGGTCGACTTCTTGCAGCGCGACGAGGTCGGGCGCGGCAGCACGAATCTCGGCAGCGATACGATCGATATCGACCTCGCCATCAAGACCGCGAGCATGGTGGATGTTCCAAGTCATCACACGCAGCAACGGCCTCTGTTGGGGCGCACCGATGCACGCGGAGGACACCAGACACAACATCAAGCTGCACATCTGACTAGCCAGCAGCAAAGCACGCCTCAAACGCATCCGGGTCCGCATCGCCGCAGTCTCACCGCAGTCGCGACGCAATGCACGATAGCTACGAGCGTTTCCTAGCTATCGGTTGCGAAGGCTGGGTGCAGAGTGTCGGAGGTCGAAGCACTTCGCTTTCATCGACCGGAGACGGAACCCGTGAACCTCACCATGGACGATTCCACCACTGCCGCCATCGACTCAAACGAGCTCATTGATGCAGGCGGAAGCGTGCTTCACCCTGCCGACCGGGCAGCAAACGTCTTATTCAACTTGAAAGGCCTCGCTCTGACGGACACTGCAGAGATCTGCAACGGGCCGACCGGAACGATCGTCATTCTGCAGTCTCGTCGCGGCAACAGACATCGATCCACGTTCGTATCGATACCGGAGCGACTACACTCGGCGAGCACCTCGTTGCTACCGATTACCACCATATGCTGACACCTTTTTTATCGCGCCTTGTGCCTTTGGCACTCACGAGCTTCGCCGCGGTTCTACCACAAGAGCCTGCACGCTGGTCGTCGTGGCGCGGCCCGCTCGGCAGCGGCAGCGCCCCTGCGTGCAGTCCGGTGACGCACTGGGCGGAGAAGACCGAAGATGCGCCTGCGATCAACATCGCGTGGAAGGTCGAGATCCCCGGCCTCGGTATCTCGTCGCCAATTGCTTGGCAGGATCGCATCTACCTGACCACCGCGATCGCGACGGACCGCCCAGGTGTTCCGGACGTCGAACTCGAGCCGCGAGATCAACGCGCCGTACCGCAGCCGACGGTCGTCTACGAATTCGCCGTGCTAGCCATCAACCGCAGCGATGGTCGCGTGATCTGGCAGAAGACACTGGCCGATGCGGTACCACATGAGGGTGGCCACCAGACCAACAGCCACGCTTCAGGTTCACCGGTCACCGATGGAAAACACATCTACGCCAACTTCGGTTCACACGGATTGTATTGCCTCGACATGGCAGGCGAACTGGTCTGGTCAAAGAGCCTAGGTGCGATGCGCACGCGACGGCAGTACGGCGAAGGCAGTTCGCCGGCAGTCTACGGTGACCGGGTGATCGTTACTTGGGACCACGAGGGCGATTCGTTCCTCGTGGTGCTAGACAAGCACACCGGCAAGGAGCTTTGGCGACAGCCCCGAGACGAAGTCACAAGCTGGTCGACCCCGGTCACAGTCGAGGTCGACGGTCGCGCGCAGGTCATCGTCAACGCGACCACTGCATCGCGTGGCTACGACCTACAGTCGGGCGACGTGCTCTGGTCCTTGCCGGGCATGACCGTCAATTGCATCCCGATCCCGATCCACGCGAACGGCATCGCCTATCTAATGAGCGGCTATCGCGGCCAAATGCTCCAGGCAGTGCGGCTTGCTGGCGCGAACGGCGACCTGCAGGGCAGCGACCACGTTGTGTGGCAACACACCCGCAGCACTTCGTATGTGCCATCGGCGACACTTCACAACGGCCGTCTTTACTTTCTACGCGGCAACACCGCCGTGCTCTCCTGCCTCGACGCCAAGACGGGCGATGTTCTATACGAAGGCCGGCGACTGCCGGGTTTGCGGCAGGTCTATTCGTCACCCATTGGTGCCGACGGCCGCATCTACGTTACGTCTCGCGAAGGCGTCACGATCGTGATCCGCGATGGCCCGAAGTTTGAACAGTTGGCCGTCAACCGCCTGAACGATGAGGTCGATGCATCGCCTGCAGTCATCGACGATAAGATCTATATACGCGGGCGGCGGTTCCTGTACTGCCTCGCACGCGATGGCTCTTCGGCTGTGAGCCCTAAGCGCGAGGCCCCCGACTCGGGCAAGTCGTCCGGCAAGAACGCGGCTGCCCCCGCCGACCCGTTCTCCTTCCGACGCGTCGGTTCTCTCGGCGATGCAGCCGCACGCACGGCGTCCTTGTCGGTCGGAGACGTCGACGGTGATGGCGACCTCGACCTTGTGGTCGCGAACGGGCGTCACTGGCCTGGTCAGAACGAAGTCTATCTCAACGACCTTAGGAACGGCGGCAAAGGCTCGTTCTCCAAACCGCAACAGCTCGGCAGCGAGCAATCGACGACCTACACAGCTGCACTCGGTGACGTCGACGGCGACGGCGACCTTGATGTCGTCGTCGGCAATGACCGTCAGCCAAGCCACGTGATGCGCAACGACGGCAATGGGCAGTTCGTCCGCGGTCAGGCGGTCGGCAACGTTTCAAACACTCGCAGCGTGACGCTGGCCGATCTCGACGGCGAACACGGCCTCGACATCATCCTAACCAACCGCAACGAGGCCAACCTGATCTGCTTCAACGACGGCCATGGTGGCTTCACCCGACAAGCCACGTTCGGCGAAGCGGGGCATGCGACCATCAACGTGGCAGCGGCGGATCTAGACGGTGATGGCGACCTGGATATCGCTGTCGCCAACCGGAATCGCCAACAGAACCACGTCTACTTCAACAATGGTCATGGCGTCTTTGCGCAGACGAAACCATACGGAACGGGCAGCGACCGAACGCGCGGCATCGCCATCGCCGACATCGATGGCGACGGGCAACTCGATATCATCAACGCAAACATCGGTGAGCCGAACGCGGTCTACTTCGGCAATGGCACCGGCCATTTCCCGCGATCGCTCACGTTTGGCGATACCCAACATAGCTATGCCGTCGCGATCGGTGACGTCGACGGCAATGGACGCCTGGACATCGTCGTGGCCAACGCCCGGGGGCCGAACGCCGTCTACCTTCAGCATTCCAACGGCAGCCTGCACGCCATCCCATTCGGCGCAGTGAACGGCCGAACCTACGGGCTCGTGGTTGCGGACTGGAACGGCGACGGCCTGCTCGAGATCGCGACCGCAAACTCCGACGGCAAGAATTACCTCTACCAACTCGATCGCCGGTAGTCGGCGATCAGCCTGGCAGTACTTCGTCGAGCGTCGCCGCAGTTAAGATGACGCGCGCGATCTGCTCAAGTTGTTTGGCGCTCGCACCTCGCACCTGCTGCACGGTGGCTTCGCTCAGCGGACCGAAGCGTTGCTCGAGTTGGGCCAGGAGAACTTGGGCAGCGCCTTGCGCGACGCCTTGCGCGACGCCTTGCGCGACACCTTGCGCGGCACCTTCTTGCAGGCCTTGTTCGCGACCGCGCTGGATCAGTTGTTCGGCAGTGGTCATGTAATCAGACTCCATCTCAGGTTCGATTTGGCGGAAGGCAAGGCGTAGTCGCTCGGGCTCATCATTGCTGACGGCTGCGGTGTATGAGACTAACAGAAATGCGATCGATCGCCCGCCGGGTGTAGCAAGCAGCCGTCGATATAGTGCCCGCCACGAGAGCAGCAACGCCGCCGTGTCAGGGGTTTGGCGCATGCATTGCAGGTGAAGTAGCGGCAACAGCGCGCGCACGGACATCTGCCGTGCTGACAGCGCGGCGCCGCCGAGAGCGGCCAGGTCATCGAGCAGAAACCGGAAGTCTGGCTGCATCTCCACGACCTGCTTTGGTAGGTCCTCGAGACTGAGCAGCGAACGGAGGTCGCGCGGTCCGCGCCATGGTCGCGTGCCGTGATGTAGCACGACCGGCAGAATGGGCGGCAGCGCACGCTCACCGGGTTGTTCGCGGCGGTATTGCTCCCAGATGGCGATGACGTAGCGCAGCATCTGAAACGCGGTCCAAGGGTCCTCTTCTGACTTGTGCTCATTGAGCAGGTAGATCAGGGTTGGCTTGCCGCCAATATCGGCGCAGAACAGCACATCGGCGTGCTTGTCGCGTAAGGCCTCGTCCACAAAGCTGCCGTCGACGCGACGCAGCGTGCGCCAGTCGATCGCGGCTGTGATCGCAGCGGGCAACACACCACGCAACAGTTCTGCGGCGTTATCAGGGTCACCGAATACGGCGCGGAACAGCGCGTCGTGCGGGTGTTGAATAAAGTGTAGTTCGTCCACAGAGTCCTCCGCGGACTAAGTGAACAATGAGGGGTCTGACTAAGCAGATTCCCGCTAGCGGAAGCGTTCAGGCAGGCGCAGTTCGCAATCAAGGCAGGCGATGCGATGCGATGCGATGCGATCAAGGGCAACAAGGCCGTGCACCACACGTCGCGGTTGCCAAATTGCTGATCCAGCTGCGCCCGCATGCGCTCAAGGCCGCGCTGCAATTGCGTGCGCACGGTCGTGAGCGGACGGTCGAGCTGGGCCGCAACTTCGCGCGCCTCGAGGTCTTCGAAGTATCTCAGCAGCACCACGGTGTGGTAAGGCTCCGGCAATTCGAACAACGCGTCGACGACCCGCTTGTGCATCGCAGCCCGCTGGGCCGCATCAGCCGGGTCGGCGTGGCTCACATCATCGCGCGCCACCACCTGTTCGCGCCGCGTCCTGCGGCCTTCTTGGCGAGCAAAGCCGCGCGCGATGTTGCCCGCAACCTTGGCAAGCCAAGCCTTCGGTCGGCTCAGTTCGCGCGGCGGACGCTGAATCGCCTCAAGCATGGTCTGCTGCGCGACGTCATCGGCGCGCGAAGGATCGGCTACCAGGCTGCGCGCGAGCGCGCGCACCCATTCCTGGTGGCGGAGCAGAACCTCAAGGCTTGGTTGGCTAGCAGTCATAGCTTCTGCCTAGTCAGTGCCACCGATCCACGAGATGACTCAGCTGTTGATGGAAAAAATCTAGAACGGGTCGACACAGTCTTCGGAAAGTATCGGAACGGTGAATCTGGGCCACCGCGAGTTGCGAACATGGTCCTTGATAACCCCACAACCGCATGCCAGACGACCTTTCTTAAGCGCTGCAAGCTTAGAGCGCAGGGAATGCTTGGAGACCGCAAAGACGCGCCAACGTTGCTCAACCTCAGCCGAGACCGGGGCGATCTACAAGGCCACTGAGGTCGCGCAAACATCGCGCTCTTGCGGGTCAGCTCGCAGCAGCATGAGGCCCGAAAGTGGCCCCTGACGGCAAGAATCGGTATCGAAAAATCACGTCCTCAGTGGCGCTTGCAATGTCCGGCAACCACACCCAAACCGACGCGCTCTCCTTCCTCGACCAGTCGAACGCCACCAGCGATGGCATCGACGAAAAATGGGCAGCGAGCAACGAGCAATGGTGGGACTGGTATCTCTCGCTCGCTACCAATGATGGGCGCGACCTTGGGCCAGAGGTCGAAGTGCAGCCCTTGCCCGAACTGTCGCAGCCATCGCTGGAAGAGGTCGCGGCGGAGCTCGACGTGGCCTACCAACTAACGCCGGAGTCGATCGAGTTCTTCCGGCGCGAAGGATTCATCAAGCTGAAACAGATCTGCTCGCCGGCCTCACTGCTGCTGCTGCGCCGCTCCCTGGAAGGGCTCTTCGCACGGGCGATCGGCAACGCGCCGGCCATGCGTTTTCCGAGCCTCGAGATGATGTGGAGGATCGATCCGATCGCCCGCGCCTTCGTACTGAGCCGGCGACTCGCTGGCATTGCCGCCCAGTTACTCGGCGTCGACTCGGTTCGCCTCTATCACGACAACGCGCTCTCGAAGCTACCTGGCTGTGGCCGGACGCCTTGGCATTACGACGCCCACCACTACCCGATCGCGTCCGAGAACGTGGTCACGATTTGGATGCCGTTGCAACCAACGCCGCAGGAGATGGGGCCCCTCGCGTTTGCGCGGGGTATGGATAACTGGCGACGGGTCGCCGACCTGCCGTTCAGCAAGTTCGACGACTCGTATGATCGAGGGATTGCGACGGCGCTGCGCGACGGCGGCGTCGCGGTCGAAGATGGAGCCTTCGAGCTCGGAGAAGTGAGCTTCCACCACACCCGTAGCATCCACAACGCCGGCCCCAACCGCACCTCGTTAGCACGCATGGCCCTTGCAACCACATACTTCGAAACCGGCGCTCGCATGGTCGACTCTCCGACTCTGATCAGCGGCGACTTCGAGAAGTTCATGCCCGGCGTGCAGCCAGGCGAGCCGATCGCAAGCGAACTGAACCCCGTCGTCTACGCGCAGGAGCATGCATCGTGAGCGGCGAAACCGGCGACACGGAAGACCGGAGCCTCGCCCACTGGAGCGAGCTCGCGCGCGCGGAGATGGACGCCTTCTATAAGGTGGCGACCCTCGACTATCGAGAGCTCGCCCTGGCGTGCGACTGGAACGAATTGCTTGGTGAGCGCGAGGCACTGCGGTCGCCGGTTCGGATTCTCGACGTGGCCTGCGGCAGTGGCAAGTTTCCGGCCGCGTTGCGCGCGCAAGGCGGACTCGGGTCGCGCGAAAACTGTCCGTTCGTACTCGACCTTCTCGATCCGAGCGCGTTCTCGATACGTGAAGCCCGAACATCGCTGGCGCCGCCCTTCATCGCCGGCAAAGAGTTCGAATGCACGATTCAAGCGCTACCAGAGATGGCGACTGACTATGATGTGGTGTGGGCCGTGCACGCCCTCTACGCGGTCCCTGAAGCAGAGCTGAAAGAAGCTGTAGCGGCCTTCCTGCGAGCCATTGGTCCCGACGGCTTCGGCTTCGTGGCACACGCGAACCGGTCCGCACACTACCTCGCCTTCTACGAAGATTACCTCACGCGCTTCAAGCCCAGCGGCACGCCCTTCGTGAGCGCTGAGGCGATAGCGAGC
>JBNMNW010000300.1:0-7233 GCA_051278165.1 Planctomycetota bacterium
GACCTGATCGCGCGCGTGCCTGGCACGAGCACCGGTCCGGCTTCGCGCACCTACCTCTACTACACGCCGGAGCAAAAGCGCTGGAGCGCACCGCTGACCGTGACCGTGACATCGGCGCAGTGACACCACTGACGTGACACCGGTGACGTAACGCCCGCCAAGTAGAGCCCGGGCGAGTAGCACGAACCGGCGCAGGTCAGCTATGCTGAGTGGTAGTCATGCGTTCCGCCCTCGCCATCCTTGCGCTAGCTGCCGCCACGGCCGCGCAAGCCTCGCCGACCTACTACAACACGGTCAATGCGACCTCGGCGGCGACGCTGCGCAGCACGTTGCACGCGGTCATCGATGACCACGTGCGGTTCCCCTACACATCGGGCAGCACCGACACGTGGGACATCCTTGAAGACGCGGATGAAGATCCGAGCAACAGCTCGCGCATCCTCGACGTCTACCGCAACGCGTCGTTCAACAAGGTTGGCGGCGGCAACAGCAACTACAACCGCGAGCACGTCTGGCCGAACAGCTTCGGCTTCCCGAACGACTCCGGTTCGAACTACGCCTTCACCGACTGCCACCACCTGTTCCTGTGCGACGACAACTACAATCAAGCTAGGGATCGCCGCGTCTTCGATAACGGCAGCGGTAGCTGGAACGAATACACGACCGCCAGCAACGGTGGGGTTGGCGGCGGCAGCGGCAGCTTCCCCGGCAACTCCAACTGGCAAACGACGAGCAACTCGCCGGGCGGCTGGCAGGTATGGAGCGATCGCAAGGGCGACATCGCGCGCGCGATCTTCTACATGGACATTCGCTACGAGGGTGGCAACCACGGCGGCACCGGGGCGGCCGAACCCGACCTTCGATTGACCGACAACACCACGCTGATTTCGCAGAGCGCCACCGGCAGTAACCTGTCGGTCGCCTACATGGGCAAGCTCAGCGTGCTGGTGCAATGGCATCAGCAAGACCCCGTCGATAGCAAAGAGATGGCGCGCAACAACGCCATCTTTGGCTACCAGAACAACCGCAATCCGTTCATCGACAACCCGGCTTGGGCCGACTGCCTCTACGTCAACCAGTGCGGCACGCCGACGACCGGGCGCGCGCCGGAAGTGTGGCTCAATGAACTGCACTACGACAACTCTGGCATCGACGTCGGCGAGTTCGTCGAACTGGCAGGCCGCGCCGGTGAGAACGTCAACAGTTGGCTGCTGATCGCCTACGACGGCACGAGCGGCAACGCCTACAGCCGAGTCAACCTGCGCGGAACGTTCCCCAACCAGCGGAACAACTTTGGCGTTCTGTCGTTCAACTTCCCCGCGTTGCAAAACAGCAATGACGGCTTGGCTCTGGTGACGTCGCAAGGAGTTGTCATGCAATTCCTCAGCTACGAAGGCGCCTTCCAAGCCAACAACGGCGCAGCATCCGGTCAGACGTCGAGCAACATTGGAGTTAGCGAAACGTCATCGACACCAACCGGCTTCTCGCTGCGCCTCACCGGCACCGGCAATCGATACGCGGACTTCACTTGGCAACCTGCGTTCCCGAGCTCGGTAGGCACGATCAATCAAAGCCAACAGTTCCAATAGACCACCCCCATGCTCTGAAGCCTGAACTCACCGAAGAGGATCGCGGTCGCCATCCTCGCCACCGCCGCCGGATGGGCGGTTCAATACTTCGCCGGCATTCCCTATGCGATGCTGATTGGCTTGTTCGTCGGCATCTTCGGCGCCCGTCTTGTGCCGGGTACGTCGTGCGCCATACCACAGGATTCGGACTCCGCGCGCTCAAACTAGCGCGCTCCCCCACTCGCTATGCTTCTCGACATGCGCACACTGTTAGTCACCCTCGCCGGCATCGCCACTGGCTTCGCCTTGCCACATGCCGACCCTACGCAAGAGCCGCCACTGCACTTCGATGTGCAGATCGACGGCGCGACGCACCAAGTCGCCGAAGGCAAGAAAACGAGCATCAAGATCGGCGACGCCGAGCACCAACTAACGGTTGCCGTATCGCCGCTCCGTCATTTCGAAGCTCACGGCATGCAATTCAACTACCCGCGCAATGCCAACTTTGAATACGAACTCGATAACGGCACAGAGTCTTGGACACTCGAAACGAACAACTTGACGCTCATCCTTCATCACTTCGGATTCGTCGGCGGCAAGGCGACAGCTAAGTCCATGCTGGATTCGATGCTAGAGGGCTTTAAGACAGATGCCCGAGCCAAGCCACGCAACCTCGTATTCGGCAGCAAAACCTACCAGGGAACGCGTGCTACGATGACGATTGGCGACAGTGATCTCGAAGTCACAACGATCGGCTTCGACCTCAATGGCAAGGCGGTCGTGATCACGATACAGAACATGCTGACCGACGACGGCAAGCTCGCGCCGGACTCGGTCGCCGCGATGGCGGTGATCCAGAAGACGTTCCAACTCGCGGCCAAGTAGTCAGCGAACGCGGCGACCAGCGCACAGCGCAAGCATCGTTTCGACCGGCCCACGGCGACCCGAGGCCAGCAATCTCGGCGTCACCAGCAGCGCAAAGAGTGCATAGCCGACGGCAGCCGCCAGGCCGAAACGCAGCGGCCAATCCTCGGCGGGCCACGACGCTCGCATGGCGCCGTAGACAAGCACCGTGTGCAACAAGTAGTGCGACAGCGACACGCGACCGACCGCCGCAATCGGCTGCAACGCAGCAGGAAGCGCGCTCGCGAGCGACCACCGCCACAGCGCGGCAATCACGAACGTCGCAGCTCCGCCCCACAATGCGACGAACGGTAGTGAGGTTGGCTGCCAAGTCACATCGAAGTGCGCGTAGATGCCACCAGCGTAAGCATCACCCCAGAACTGATCGACCACGAGCGCGATCGTCGCGCACCCGACGGCAACCAGCATCACGCGCGTCAGCGCGGCAGCGTTCGTTCGCATCGGTGCCAACAGCGCCCCAACGAGTGGCAACGCCATCCATGGCAACAGCGGATAGGCACCATTGATCAGGAAGTATCGCACCGTGAACCACCCGACGTGATGATTGGCTTCGTGCGTGCCATCCCCGCGCACATCCGTCCACGCGTAGTCACCCCACAACGCAGTCGCAGGCGGCACGCAGGCGAGCAAGAGCAGCGTTGCCACCACCACGGCTCGCCGCCCCATGCCATGCACGATAGCGAGCAACGGCATCATGACCGCGATCGGCACAAGGATGTCGTTGGGCCAGACCCAATGCCAAAACGCCAAGCCAAGAATACTCAGAGCTACCGCACGGCGAATGACATACGCACATATCCGCCCTTCGCTCACGGACCACGACGCTCCCATCAAGATCAAGAACAGCGCCGCCGGCAAACCATCCAGCGCCGCAACGCTCGCCCAATGGATCAGCGGCAATAATCCTTCCGCACGGTCACTCGGCCCTGGGACGAAATGAACCCAAACCATTCCGAGAACGGCCAATCCACGGGCCACATCGAGTGCCTCGTCACGTCTCACAAGACGACCATTCGCGTTGCTCTCGGCCATGGGGACAACAGGTTATAGACCTCGCTGCTAAGTGATAATGCGTAGCCACGTTCCGCGGAACGCCCCCTGCCATCGGCATTTTCGATTCAGGTTGGCACGCCTCCGTGCCGACTTCTAGTGCAAGGTCTGCATGACGAAAGTCTAGGCTAGCCTGCTTCTCGCCCACGAATCGTATGCGCGCCGATCTCTTGCCATCGGTAGCTGCGGATCTGCTTCAACAATCGCTAGAGCACCTCGCCGCGCCTGCGATTGTCGTATCGGGTCACACCGCAGATACCACTGTAGTCATCGCCAATGCCGCGGCACGCGACCTCGGATTTTCCGAAGACGCGAGCCCCGAGCAGCGATTGATGGAACTGCTGCGACCGCCTCACCACGAGTATGAGCTCGCGACCGAGGCGATGCGCAACCACCATGCGGTGCTTTTGCGATGGACGAATCCCGACGGCCAACTCGTCACGTTCCGCATCAGCCCGCTAGAACCTGGGCGAGAACACCAACTCGGCATCGCGACGTGGACGCAACAGTCGCAGAGCATCACGCCGCCCGACGGCGCGGCAACAGACGGGATCGCTCGTTACGGCTTTGCCCACACGCAGCGCGACCTGCACGACTGGCTAGCGCGCACTGCGATCACACGCAGCAATCTGCAGCAGATCATTCGCGGCTTGACCGAACGGCTCACCGATTTGTTCGGTCTTGATCGAGCCGCCGTGTGGCTGTTCTCGGAAGATGAACAACAACTGGCCTGCAAAGATCTGTTCGTGCACAGCACGCAGATCCACAGTTCTGGCGAGTCGCTGCAAGCAAGAGACTGCCAAACCGAGTTCGACACCCTGCGCCGTTCGCTCTACGTCGACATCAACGACACCGAAATCGACCCACGCGCCGCTGGCTATCGCGAGTCCTACCTCCGCCCCCTCGGCATCACGTCGATGCTGGATGCGGTCATTCGCTTCGGCGGCCGCTGCTACGGCACGCTGTGCCTTGAGCACGTCAACAATCTGCATGTCTGGCAGCAGCACGAACTCGACTTCGCGTGCACCATCGCCAGCTATCTTGCCAGTGCTCTCGAGGCATTGGCTCGCACCAAGGCCGTTCAGCTCGCGAGCGAGCACGAACAGTTCCTGACTGCGATCTTCGATGGCAGCCCCATCGGCATTCAAGTCTTCGCACCGGACGGAACGTCGCGACGCATGAACCCGGCGATGCAGAGACTGCTCGGACTGCCTGACGGGCAAACCGGGGTTGGGCGCTACAACCTGCTCGAAGACCCGCAGTCCCAGACAACCGGCATTGATACGGTGTTCGCCAAGGCCCTCGCCGGCAAACCAACCCATATCAATCAGCATGCCGTCGACTTCACCACTACGGCCTACGCCTCCTCATCGCGACGACTTGAAAAGTTCTGGCTTGAGAGCGTGTTCTTCCCGCTCGTTGACAATCACGAGTCAGGGGCCGTCGTCGTCTTCGCGTGGGAAGTCACCGAACGCGTCGTTGCGCAACGAGAGCACGAGCGTCTCGAAACCCAGCTGCGCCAATCCCAAAAACTCGAGGCAGTTGGGCAACTTGCTGGCGGTGTGGCACATGACTTCAACAACATCCTGACGGCAGTTCGCGGCTTTGCAGACCTGCTAACGATGCAGCTTGACGAACAGGCGCCCCAGGCAGAGTTGGTCCAGCAGATCAGCCGGGCCTCCGAACGCGGCTCCGCGCTGACCAAACAATTGCTAACGTTTGGCGGTCGTCAGATGACCAGTATCGAGGTGTTCGATGCGAGCAATGCCATCATCGAGATGATCCCGATGCTGCGTCGATTGCTGGCAGCAAACATCCACGTGGAACTGTCAGCGACGGCGTCGGCACACATCGAAGCCGATCGCAACCAACTGCAACAGGTCGTCCTGAATCTGGTCGTCAACGCGCGCGATGCGATGCCGAACGGTGGCACCGTCACGATCCACGTCGAGAGATCCGCCCAGGGCGCAACGGCAAGTGCGGCATGCGCCGCGAACCCAACGCACATGTCCCTGACCGTCTCGGACACAGGCGAAGGCATGAGCGCAGAGACCCTAGCACGAATCTTCGAGCCATTTTTCACGACCAAACCAGCAGGTCAAGGCACCGGCCTCGGGCTGTCGACGATCTATGGCATCGTGAATGAATCGCATGCGACCATCTCGGCCACCAGCGAACTAGGCCAAGGAGCGACGTTCCAAATCGACTGGCCGCTCGCGCCAGGGAACATCGTCGAACAACCTCGCGATGAGCGCTCGCTACACTCGACAAAGCACGAGACCGTGCTCGTCGTCGAGGACGATGAGCACAATCTCCTTCTCGCCGCATGCATCCTCAAGTCCTACGGCTACAACGTGATGACCGCCAACTGCGGCCATGCAGCTCTCGAGATTCCCAGCGAGGCCAAGATCGACTTGCTGCTGACGGATGTGGTCATGCCGGGCATTGGTGGTCGCGTGCTTGCTGAAAGATTGCAGCAACTGCGGCCCGGACTGCCGGTTGTGTTCATGAGCGGCTACACAGCTGACGACGTGATTCGAAAGGACGTGCAGGAGCACACCGTCAACTTCTTGGCGAAGCCATACTCGGCGATCGAACTGGCTGGCGTCGTGCGCGCCGTTCTCGGCCAATAGCGAAAACTGCTCACATCGCGGTGCGGAACGGTCGATGGCATCGGTAGAAATACCATCCACATGCGCAGGTGTGAAGTTGGGGGCAATCGCCGCGCGAATGGCGCTGACGATTGTATCGCCGGCCCCGAGGTAGCGCGCAAGGCAATGCAAGCCGAGCGAGCCACCCTGCCAGACACCGCGACCGCGGCAACGACCGCCGAAGTGACACTGGCCGCCGCCCGCCTGCACTGGATTCACGACGAGCAACCGCAATGCATCAAGGCGCTGCGCAAGGCATTCGACCTAGCCGACCAAGCGGCGGTCGCTGCAATCACCGGGATGAGCATGGTCGATCGCCAGATCACCATCTTCAGCACTGCGTCTCATGTTGCTTTGCGCGCCGGCAACACCAAGGAAGCGCAGGCCTACAGCGAACTGGTGACGTCACTGCAATAAGCAGCCGACCAGAAGACCTCGTCGAATCACAAAGCTCGTCTGTGGCACGAGGCCAACAGCCTCAGCCGTATGCTCCGCAGCACGACCAAAGACCACCAAACCGAACTCGACACGCTTCGCTGGCCGCGGCCTCGGGCTCGGGCTCGGGCTCGCGGCATCGTTCGGGATACTGCGGCGCCACCAAGGCATCGTCGAAGTAAAACGCGCCGTCGGCAAGGGCACCCGATTCACGATCTACCTACCTCGGCACGACGCCACATCCGCGGCCCGCGCGATCGGCAGACAATCCGAACTGATCCTGAAACCATTCGATCTGCAAGCTTTGCGCAACACTATCAATGCGCGGCTAACCAGCGAACTCTCCCTGAACTGACCCCTGTAGTCCGCGCGCGCAGCACGTATGTTGCGCTCCTCATGGCTGCACGTTTGGTTTCCCTATCTCTGCTCGCCGCCCTCGCCGTTCCTGTGCATGCACAGGACCCGGCCCAGGCAACCGACCTCTCCCTACTGACCAAGCTCAAGGCGCGAGCCATCGGCCCGGCCGTTGTCGGAGGCCGCATCGGCGCCGTCGCGGGTGTTGCCGGTGATCCGCGCATCATTTGGGCTGGCGCATCGGCGGGCGG
>JBNMNW010000301.1:0-7192 GCA_051278165.1 Planctomycetota bacterium
CAAACGGCGCTCCACCATGCCTGCATGGTTGGGCGACTCGGCTCGGCTCGCTTGCTACTGAAGCACGGCGCCAATCCGGACACGTGGAACGAATTGTTCGACAGCCCGCTGCACACCGCCATCAACAGTGACCACCTTGACGTGGCCCTGCTGCTGATCGGGCATGGCGCCAAACTTGACTACGTGCTCAACAACTACTTCACGGTCTTCCACGCACTGGCAAACATGAGCGAGGACTCACGTACACTGATCATCGCAGAGATCGCAGCGCGCGGAGTAACGCCAGAAGGCATGTTCAAGAGCCTCAAGCTCGACGAGACCTACGACTCAATCGAAGAAGCCTTCGACTGGTAGTTTGTCACACCGAGCAAGATCCGCTTTTGCAGCGGCGGCCAAACAGTCGCCCCAACGGCACTCGGTAGCGAGCGAACACGACATAGCCGAGATCCGCGAACCATCGCAGCACTGGCCAGCCAGTCGGCGCCATGACCCAGCCTAGCCGCGCGGCACGCCACGCTGCCCGGATCGCAGGCATGCCTTCGATGACCGTGCCGTCGGCTTGCACGCCATGCAGTCGAGCGTGGACACGTTCCTTGGTCAGGCCGAACTGCTCGGCATCAAAGCCCTCAGCGGCGATGTCAATTGCGCCAAGGCGACCCTGACCATCGCGTTTCTGCAACCACTCGACCTCGAGCTTACAGAACGGACATTCGCTGTCGTAGAGCAGGGTGAACTCGGCGGCCATGTGTTCCATTTCGCCGTCGCGAACGATTGGATGCACTTTGCTCACGCCATTTGTTCACGCTGATTCACCGCCTGCAGAACCCCATCCCAAAGGCCGATGCGAGCGACAAGTGAGTCTTCGGCAGCCTTGCCGGCAGCATCCCAACTCTGATCGTCTTCACCACAAACCTCCAGCAGCAACCGCTCTGCCATCGGGCCATGCTCGCCACCATCTAGCTCGATGTGGCGGGCAAGGTAGTCCTGCAGGATCGAAGTACTGACGCGGCCTTGCTGCTGCAAGTCTTCAACCAGCGCTGAGAACATGTCCGGAATGATCTCCTCGCGACCAAACGTGAAGGCCGCCGCGATCGCTGGCAATGATCCCGACTTCACGATTGCAAAGGTCGTCCGCGAGAACTGCTGCGCTGCATGCGGTGCCGCTTCAAGTGCCACCTTTACGTTTTCGCCACCGACAACGCGCGCCAGAACAGCATCGATGTCCGCTGTCGAACAACCGACTTGACGCATCGCCTCGAGATACATCTCAAAGTGGCTAGTCACCGCGCCGCCAACATCGTCACTCTCTTCACCGAGCACAATTTCGTTGATCAAACGACGTGAAGAACGATCACCGCGCGGCACCCACACTTCATCCAGACACGTCAACCGCCGCTGCAAACCCTTCACCAGCGACATAAAGTCCCAGACAGCAAACACGTGATGAGAAAGGAAGTGCCTGAGGCCCTCTTCATCTTTAAGCGAGCGGTAGACCGGATGCGCCAAGAGCCGCTGACGAACTGGCAGCAGGCGTTGCTTCAATCCGGCAAGCCGCGCTACAGATGAATCATTCACCATGTGAGAATGCCGCTACTAGGCGAGAAATGCGTCCAAATTTGCTCAGTATGCACCAACCGTCAACGCCAACGTGTTGCTCGCCGATAGATCGACAATTTGCCGGGTAAACCTGAACTGCAGCGACAGCCATTGCTCGTAAATCACAAGGCCCGCGAGTGCTGGGTTGTTGGGCAGCGACAGCGATGCACTGTGACTTGCGCCGGACGGCACTAGGAGTTCGACCAAGTCGGGCGACGCAAGCAAGTAGCAGCTTGGCTGGCCCTGAGGCAAGATTGCGTGCAGCAACAAAGAAGTCACGGCAAGTCCACGCACAACTAGCGCGAAGGAGTTGACCGGCAAACCCGAAGCGTTGGTGGTTACCGACCCACCTGTCCAACGAAGTGCTTCGGCGACCAGCGGCGATCCGCAACCGCAACGCCACCCGCTTGCGAAAAGCTGCCGGTAGCGATGACGTAACCGTTGGACAAGGTGTGGAGCGAGGTCACCAAGCCGTTCGTGCCGCTACTGAGCGAAGACCACGCCGAACCATTCCATTGCGCAACGCACAACGCGGACAGCCCGCCCGCATTACTGAACGAAACGCCGACAATGACTCCGCCGCCAGGCCGCGCAGTCATCCAACTCACCGTGACCGGCCAACCCGAGTTCGTAACGCCGGCACCAAGTGGCAACCAGCTCGCTCCATCCCAGCGCGCCACACGATTCGCAGCCACACCGTCGATCGTGACGAAGATGCCGCCGGCGTAGAGATCACCATTGGGCGCGGCTGCATCCACCGCAGGCGCCTGGAACCAAAGAGCTAATCCACGCAGCGTCAAAACGAACGGGGCATGAAGTACGTATACGGCAATGCCGTGCACCAGACGCGTGCTCAGCGGCGTCGCTAATTCCAGAGAGGATCCGAAATGTGATCACGTGACGAGAATCACGATGATTTTTTGATAACGGCCCAACGAAGCAACCAGGTAACGGAGCCGTACCAGGGCATGCCTCCCGACGTAGTGTAGGCAATCAAACAGTATGCTGCGGGCGCAATGCGACCCCTTCCGCTCCTCTGTCTCGCCGTGCTCGGCGCGTTTGCATCCGCCCAAGACCCGCAAGCTCCTGAGGCGAAAGCCACAGCAAAGCAGCCGCTGCTCGCCAAGGACTACGGCCAATGGGAGTCGTTGCGCGGCTCGGGCACGTTGTCGCCAGATGGTAAGTGGCTCAGCTACAACGTCTCGCGCGCCAACGGCAACAACGAGCTTCGTCTCGCCGACATCGCCAAGAACGAACGCGTCGTATTTGCGAACGCAACCAGTGCGCGCTTCACCGATGACTCACTGATGCTCGGCTACTTGATCGGCGTATCGCCGGACAAGCGCGAGAAGATGGAGAAGGACAAGAAGCCGGTGCGCACCAAGTTCGCGCTGCGTGAACTGGCGAGCGGCGAGACGGTGACGATCGACGGCGTGTCCGCGTTTTCGTTCAGTAAGGATGGCAAGCACGTCGCCTTGCAGCGCTTCCAGGAGACCGGCCAAAAGAAGGGCGGCGCGGACCTGTTAGTGCGCGACTTGGCGACCGGTGCGGAGATGTGTTTCGGCAACATCGGTTCGTATGAATGGAGTGAAGAGGCGAACCTGCTCGCGATGATTGTCGACACCGAAGACAAGATCGGCGGCAGCGTCACCGTGTTGCACGCCGACACCGGCATGCTGCGCGTGCTCGATTCACACAAGGCTCGCTACACCGGATTGTCGTGGCGCGACGACGCGACCGACGTGGCATTTTTGCGCATCACGGATCACAAGAGTGAAGACGACGAGCAACCGAGCCACGTTGTGATCGCCTGGCGAGGGCTTGGCACCAACAACGCCAAGAAGACGGTCTACGATCATCGTGAAGAGCCTGATTTCCCGGCCGGCATGCGGGTCGTGTCGCAGTCCCCGAGCTGGCACACGAACGGCGAGGCTGTGTTCTTTGGCATTCGCCCGTGGGACGTGAAGCCTGCTGCGAAGGTCAAACCAGACGCCGATGAAGAAAAGCCGGAAGCAGTTGCCAAGAAGGACGACAAGGAAAAGCAGAGCCTGCGCGATTCGCTGCAGGATCCCGCCGGTGTCGATGTCTGGCACGCCAAGGACACGCGCATCATTCCCCAGCAAAAGAAGCAGGCCTCGCGCGATCGCCGCAAGAGCCACCTCTGCGCGCTATGGCTCGATGACAACCAGTTCATCCGCCTCGGCAACCAAACCATGGACAGCGTGTCCGTGCTCGAGAGCGGTGAGATCGCGATTGGTCGCGACACCACGCGCCATGAACGCGATGCGATGTTCGGCCCGCAGAGGTCTGACTTCTATCGGATCAACACGCGCACCGGCGAGTCGCGTCGCATCCTGGAGAAGCACAAGCTCTTCTTCGGCGGCAGCCCCGATGGCAACCACGTGCTGTATGTCGAGGACAACGTTTGGCATGCGTACGACATGCGCACCAACAAGACACGCGCGCTGACGAAGGGTGCGGCTGGTGACTTCATCAACGATGAGCGCGGCGTGCTGACCGATGAAAACGCTCCCTACGGGATTGCTGGTTGGAGCAAGGACTCGAAGTCGGTGTTGCTCAACTCACGGTTTGACGTCTGGGACGTGCAGCTCAACGGCGGGGGTTGGGACCGGCTGACTGGTGGCGCCGAGAAACAAATTGAATACCGCTTGCTCGATCTCGACCCCGACGAAGACCACATCGACAAGTCGAAGGTGCTCTACATGTCAATGAACGGTGAGCGCTCCAAGAAGTCGGGATTCGCGAAGTTCAAGCTCGAGACAATCACCAGCAGCAGCAAGTCATCGACGCTTGTGAGCACGACAGAACTTTGCTTCACCAACTCGCGCACTGGCAGCCTCCAGAAAGCCAAGTACGCCGACGTGTTCGCGTTCTCCGAGCAGAGAGTCGACGACTCGCCGGACATCTTCATCGCTGGCAGCGAACTGGCAGAGCCACGTCAGGTCACCAAGACGAACGTGCAACAAGATCAGTTCGCGTGGACGCCAAAGTCCGAGTTGATCAACTACGAGAGCAGTCGCGGCGCCAAGCTGCAGGGCGCGCTCTACTACCCGGCCAACTACAAGCCGGGCGAGCAGTACCCGATGATCGTCTACATCTACGAGAAGCGCTCGCAGAACCTGCACAGCTACACGTCGCCGAGCGAGCGCCGCCCTTACAACGCCGCGGTGTTCACGTCACTCGGCTACTTCTTCTACCAACCGGACATCGTCTACCGCGCGCAGAACCCCGGCTTGTCGGCGATCGAGTGCGTGACGCCAGCAGTCGAAGCGGTGCTCGCCAAGGGTGACGTCAACCCCGATCAAGTCGGCCTCGTCGGCCACTCATGGGGCGCCTACCAGACGGCGTTCATCGTATCGCGTTCCAACCTGTTCGCGGCCGGTGTCGCCGGTGCGCCGTTGACCAACATGATGAGCATGTCGACGAACATCTACTGGAACAGCGGCAGCACCAACGCGCGCATCTTCCACGAGAGCCAAGGTCGCATGGACAAGCCGTTCTGGCAGGACGTCGAAACCTACATCGCCAACTCGCCGATCTTCGGCATGGATACGCTTGAGACGCCGTTGCTGATTGCGTTCGGCGACAAGGACGGCGCCGTCGACTGGCATCAAGGCATCGAGATGTACAACGCTGCGCGGCTCGCTGAGAAGCAACTCGTGATGCTCGTCTACGACGGCGAGAACCACAGCCTCGCCAAGAAGCCCAATCAGGTCGACTACCACTGGCGCGTGCGCGAGTGGTTTGGTCACTACGTCAAGGGTGAGCCGGCGCCGAAGTGGATGACCGAAGGCACGTCGTTCTTGGCACGCGAGAAGGCGCTGAAGGAGAAGAAGCGTCTTGAGAAGCAGGCGAAGAAGAAGCCTGCGTCGAAGGACAAGAAGCCGACGAAGAAGGCAGCGAAGATCGTCGATTAGGGTCGCGGGCGACCAAGCGATGTAGTCGCTGGCCAGCTTCCATGGCACGGTGATCATGCGAGCCTTGCCAAGGCCGAGAATGGTGCTTTGGCGCATCCTGGCGTGCAATGCGTCGTGCGCACGACTCTCAACCGTACGGCGATCACAGTGCGCGGTTGTTGCCGAGAATGCGCAGCGCTATGCAAGACGCGGGCTTCGCGAGTTAGGGTAGTAAAGCCGTTACCGCTCCACTGCCGACACTCAGCCCGCGCCCGCCCACTGCATGGACCTTCACTTCGACCTCACCCAGACCCAGCGCGTCACCGTCATGGTTGACGCCGGCATCGAGGCGAGGTTGCCTGCTCTGGTGCAATCGATGGCGCCGGATGGCGTGGTCGTCATCTACGACACGGCGCTCGAAAGTCTGGCTAAGCGCATCAGCGACAGTCTCGGTGCCCGCACCATGCTGCCGGTCAGCGAAGGCGAAGCGGCCAAACGACTGACGGTCGTCGGCAAGCTCGCCGAGCAACTGCACGAGGCCAAGGCAACCCGCGCGACCGTGATGGTTGCCGTTGGTGGCGGCACATTGACCGACCTGGCCGGCTTCGTCGCATCGATCTACTTGCGTGGTATTCCGTTGGTGTCCTGCCCAACTACCACGCTCGCGATGTGCGACGCCGCGCTGGGAGGCAAGAACGGCGTCGATCACTGCGGCCTCAAAAACCGCCTCGGCACCATTCGCCAACCAGACGCCATCGTCATGGATACGGACTGGCTGCAGACCCTTCCTGACGAAATGTTCCGCGAGGGCCTTGTCGAAGTGATCAAGAAGGCGGCGGTGCTCGATGCCGCGCGCTTCGCCGAGCTCGAAGCATTGGCACCGGCGCTGCTCGCCCGTGATGCCGTAGCCACGATGAAGACGGTCGCGATGGCTGTCGACATGAAGATGCGGGTCGTGGTCGAGGATGAGCGTGAAGGCGATCGCCGCCGCGCGCTCAACGCCGGCCACACGATTGGCCACGCGATCGAATCTCTCGCCGCAGGTTCGGTGCGCCATGGGCATGCGGTCGCGATGGGCATGATCGCGGAATGCCGCGCGGCAAACGTCGACGTAGCGATCACGAAGCGCATCGCCGACCTACTGCAGGCGATCGGTGTCGACACGCACACGCCGACACACCTAGCCGACGCCGAACAGCTGTGGGAGCTGGCGCGACAGGACAAGAAGGCGATGCGCGGGCAAGTCCCGATGTATGTGCCAATCGAGCTCGGCAAGGGCGCCATCGTCAACCTGACGGCCGAATCGCTGACTGCTGCGATGCACAACCCGCGAACGCCGTCGTGAGCAAGCCGCACCCGATCACCCCGCTGAGCTTTGCGAGCCATGCCCGGCTGTCGCTACCTGGCAGCAAAAGCGAAGCCAATCGCCTGCTCGTCGCCGCCGCATTGAGCGGCCAAAACGTCACGATCCGCGGAGCATCGCCGAGCGATGACGTTCGCCACCTGGTCGCCGGTTTGGCAAGCCTTGGCTTTGCGTCCGCTTTTATCAACGAAGCGCAAGGCATCGTCGCGGTCGGGCCACGCCGTGCCGACGCGCCAACCAGCGCCGAACTGTTCTGCGGCAACGCCGGCACCGCCCTTCGATTCCTGGTCTCGGTCGCTGCAACCATTCCGGGAGA
>JBNMNW010000302.1:0-7160 GCA_051278165.1 Planctomycetota bacterium
GCCAAGGTGCTTTGCAGACATCCAGGCGTGACCGGCATGTTGCCGGAGAACGTCAACCCGCCGATGACATACCCGCCTGCAGGGTGCGGCCGAATCGCGCGGGGAGCATCCGAGAGGGCGCCGCCGAAGAAGGTCGCATACTGCAACGTCGTGCCAGCAGCATCGAGTAGCACTAGATAGACATCGCCGGCGCCGGCATGGATCTGGCTGATCGCGGTCGCGGTCGTCAGAGCCGGACTCGTTGAGAAGAACGAGATCGTAGCGAGCACCGGATTGCCGGCGGCATCCAGCGTCAACGCCATGCGATCCAAGCTGCCTGCCCCGCCGTTGACGCCGAGCCCACCCCACACGCTGAATCGCACACCGTCCGTCGAGGCACCGCCCAAATAGGTGGCCCACAACCCTTGCGAGCCGGGTGGATTGAACGGAGCTACCCGCGCCACAAAGGCGTCGCTCGCGCCGCCGTGAGGGGCAGGAAACACGCTGCCCAATGTCCACGGCAGATTGCTGGACTCGGTAACGCCAGCGATGAGCAGCTCCAGTCCGGAACTGTCCAGTTCGACTTCACAGACACGATCGTCACCCGAGCCGCCAACGAACATCGACGTGAGCAAGACCGAACCCGTCGGATCGATCTGCGCAACGAAGCCATCGCTTGGGCCATTCAGCAGCGGCGAAGGCTGACTGGCACCCCCGGGAAAGGTCGTCGACAGACTCAGACCCACCACACTGATGAACCCGGTCTGCTGATCGACTTCGGCGTCGAAAACCAGCTCCATGCCCGTGCCACCAAGATACGTGCACCACAGCAGCTGTTGCGCGGGCGGCAGACTAGGATCGAAGCGGGCGACAAATGCGTCGGTGCTTCCGGCAAGCGACTGCTGGAACACGGCGCCGTGGCTCAAGCCAGTGCTGTCCGTGTGGCCGACGACCGTGATCAGATCGCCTGGGCCGCGACGGACGGCAACGATCTCCTCAGTGCCAGCACCGCCGAAGTAGGTTGACCAGAATGGCGACTGGGCGGCCAGTTGTGAGCTACCGGCGAGCAACAGCACGACGAGCGTCGACAGGATAGGTGAGCGGGAACGAGGCATTGCAGGTAGGGCGAGGGTTGCGGTGCAGCAGCGGAGCCAAGCTGGGCCAGATGGGCCAGCCGTCGCGCCTGCGCATCAGTGTATCTTGATCATTAATCGGTTGCGTGTAGCCAAGCCGTGCGATCACGCCAGACCCGCTCCTAATTCTGAATTCAGGCCCGGACACCGACATCAATTCCGACATGATTCACGGCATGATCGACCCTCCGAGCGAGGCCTCTGCCAGAGCGGTAACTCGGATCCTCGGTGCGGCCGTTGCCAACGACCCGAGCGCGTCCCACGAGTTGCTGCCGCTCGTCTATGCGGATCTACGCAATCTCGCAGCCGCGCGCATGGCGCGCCTTGCCCCCGGGCAGACGTTGCAAGCGACGGCGCTGGTGCACGAGGCTTACATGCGCCTAGTGGGAACCACCGATCCGGGCTGGCAAGGGCGGGCTCACTTCTTCGGCGCTGCGGCGCGGGCCATGCGCAACATCGTTGCCGACCACCTGCAGCGCAAGGGCAGCTTCAAGCGAGGAGGCCATCTCCGCCGGGTCAGCCAGGACACGGCCGCCGAACTCATCTGTGATGGTGCCAGCGACGACGTGCTCGCCGTCGAGGAAGCACTCGCGATGTTCGAGCGGGAGTATCCACGCAAGGCCGAGGTAGTGACGCTCAGTTTCTACAGCGGACTCGACACCGAGGAGATCGCGGAGGTCTTAGGCCTGTCGGCGCGAACGGTCGAGCGGGACTGGCGATTTGCAAAGGCCTGGCTCAACAGCCGGCTGACCGAGGAGGACAAGACATGAGCCAACCGCTTTCCGCCAAGGACCGTGAACGCCTAGAGCAGTTGTTCGACCGCGCCATCGAATTGCCATCGGCCGAGCGCACAGCGTTCGCCGCCCGTGAGTGCGGAGCCAATCATGCCTTGCACGACGAACTCTCGAGGTTGCTCGACGCCGACGAGGGAGAAGACGTCGTCCTGCGGAGCAAGCCGATCGCACCATTGCAGCCGGGAACGAGGATCGGCCCCTACAAGCTGCTTGAGAAGGTCGGCGAGGGCGGCATGGGCGAGGTCTACGCAGCCGAACAGCTCGAGCCCGTTGTGCGTCGCGTGGCCCTCAAGGTCATCAAGCTCGGTATGGACAGCCGGGAAATCGTGGCCCGATTCGAAGCGGCGCGACAGGCTCTGGCGCGCATGACTCATGCGAATGTCGCGCAGGTCTACGACGGCGGCACGACGGACAGCGGCAGCCCCTACTTCGTGATGGAGTATGTCGGCGGCGAACCGATCACCGAGTTCTGTGACCGGCGCAAGCTGTCGACGCGGCAGCGCATCGAACTCTTCCTCGGCGTCTGCGAGGGCGTGCAGCACGCGCACCAGAAGGGCATCATCCACCGCGATCTAAAGCCTTCGAACCTGCTCGTGTTGCTGCAAGACGATCGTCCGGTGCCGAAGGTCATCGACTTCGGCGTCGCGCGCGCGACCAGCGGACGCCTCGGGGATCAGACGCTCTACACCGCGGTCGGCCAGATCGTCGGCACGCTCGACTACATGAGTCCCGAGCAGGCGGACCCCACCGGCGTCGAAGTCGATACGCGCTCGGACGTCTACTCACTGGGGGTCGTGCTCTACGAACTGATCAGCGGACTGTTGCCCTTCGAGCACAAGCTGAGCGCCACGTCCCCGCTGTCCGAACTGCAGCGCGTGATCCGCGAGCAGGCGCCGCCGACACCGAGTACGCGCCTCAAGCGCGGCACCGGCACGGCGACCACGATCGCGCCGAGACACGCGACCGACGAACGTTCGCTGGTGCGCCAGCTGGTTGGCGATCTCGACTGGATCTGTCTAAGGGCGCTTGAGAAGGACCCCGCGCGCCGCTACGCATCCGCCTCCGAACTGGCAGCGGACCTGCGCCGGCACCTCGACTACCAGCCCGTGTTCGCCGGCCGCCCTGGCGCGCTCTATCGCGCCCGCAAGTTCGTGCGCCGCAATCGCGTCTCCGTCGCAGCCGCGTTGCTGGTGACATTGGGAGTCTTCGCGGGGCTGATCGGTTGGATTGAGGGCATTGCTGCCAAGCGACTTGCTGAGGCGCGTGAGATCGAGACCATTGCTGCCGAGCAACTTGCTGAGGCGCAGAGGCCCTATGCCGATGCCCACCGTTTGCGCGAGCTCGCACGGCGCGCGGACGAAGACCTGTGGCCGGCCGAACCTCAGAACATTGATGCTATGGAGTTGTGGCGCACCGAAGCAACGGCTCTCGCTGCCACCTTCGATGACTATGCAGAGGACCTAAGGTTGATGCGCGAGAGAGCGCTCGATCCCACAAGCGCAGAGAAGGAGCACGATCGGGCCACCCACGATTCCGCCCTAGACCTTCGAGTGAGCAGGTTCAAACTCACGCGCCTAGAGTGGGAATTCGCGAACGGCGAGACGAACGAGCAGGCGGGGGATCCCGAAGAACGGATTGCCAAACTCGAACAGCAAATCGTCTCCACGGAGGCAGAGCTCGACACCCGCCGGACCTGGACTTTCGAGACCAGCGAAGATCAGGCGAAGCACGACACGCTGACCGAACTCGTCGAAGGACTGCGAGCTTTGCTAGATCCCGCGACGGGTCTGTTAAGCGAAGATGAGCAGGCAGCCTCACCGGGCCACGGTTGGAGCGTGCCGCGCCGCATCGCTTTCGCCAAAGACCTGAAAGTGTGGTTCGCGCCGGGCGGCAAGTATGCGAAGGCGTGGAGCGAGGCTCGTGATGCCGGGCTCGAGTTGACGATGATCACAGGATTGGTGCCCATCCCCCGGCTACTGCCTTCCAATGGTCAGCCGATTGTCTGGGAGTTCGCCCACCTGATGACCGGCATACCCGCCGAGCGCAGGCTCACCGAGCGAGAGGACAAGGACGAAGAAGGCAACCTCGTGCAGGCTGACGAACTGGTGCTGACAAACAAGACCGGCGTCGTGCTGACACTGATTACGGAGAGTCTTGCCGATGTCCCGTTCAAGATCGGTCAGGCGGAGGTGAAGCTATCGCCGTATTTGCTCTCGAAGTACGAGATGACGCAAGGCCAATGGAAGCGATTGACGGGTGAGAACCCAAGCCTATATGGCCCCGACGGAACGTGGCAGACGTGGTGGCTTGATTTGGGCGAGCAAGAGACGCTGTTGCACCCAGTTGAACAAGTCAGCTGGAATGACTGCATGGAGTGGTTGCCTAGAGCGGGCCTTCTGCTGCCGAGCGAAGCGCAGTGGGAACGGGGAGCGCGAGCTGGAACTACGACCAACTGGTCGTCGGGCCAAACTGCTCAGTCCCTGAACGGGTTCGCCAATCTGTCAGACGAGTACAGCAGCAATAACGGCGGGGAGGACCATGCGCCCAACAATATGACGACGTTCTCGGACGGCGCCACCATGCACCAATCTGTCGACTCCTATCGAGCCAACGGCTGGGGCCTACACAACGTGCACGGCAATGTCGCCGAGTGGTGTCGCGACGCCCGCGACCGCAACTTCTTCGAGGGGCCCCTCGAGCAGGACCCCGTTGCCCCATGGGCGCACGGTGGCGTGCGCATCTACCGCGGCGGCAGCTACCGTAGCAAGCCTCGTGCGCTGAGATCGTCGACTCGCTCCTACTACCCGCCATCCGTTCGCGGCCACGCCCTCGGGGTGCGGCCAGCATTCGAACTGCCGAAGTGACCACCTGGGATGGACAGGACTGCTCGGCGGCGCCGACGGGCTAGAGCAGCGGCTGCCGGACGCTTGCGAGTCTACAGTCACTCGACAACGAAGGTCTAGCAGCCCCACGGACCTTGCCACCACGGTGGCGTGCGCGGTGTTCGAATCGTCTGCCCACGATCCAACCATGCCCGGCGTGGCTCGTGTCATACCGCCGCCAGCCGCCATCAGCGTAGACCTCGCCAACGACGCCTGCGCGGATCCGCGCGAGCCGTTCGTAGATGCGCGTGCCGACTTCATTAGCTCGGCCAACCGTAGCAAGACCTCCGACAACTTGGCGAACAGAGCGGTCTGCTAGATCAGCGTCGCGGCCTGGCTAAGCCATCCTTGGGTCAATCGATCGACGGCAAGAAATTGCGAGATTGCATGTCGGTCGCTGGCGCCGCTTTCGGGATTAGGGGCAGACCGGGCCTGATTCGGCGAGGACACAACCCTCGAGCAGGCCCACTTCACCCCTGGCAATGACAGGTTGGCGTCGCCGACCCCTCGGAGTAGACGAATGATGAACTTCCCCGGCAGAGCAGCTCTTTCGACAATTCTTGCGGCAGCGTTCCTGTGTGTCGCCGCTGCCCCGGCAGCCGCCCAAACTACGCGGTTAGCTTCCGGCTTCGGCTCCTACGTCGGCCAGAACCAGGAGAACAAGCTGTTCTCGTTCGGGGCCCACGAGCACGCCAATGGCGACGTGCACGGCAGCTGTCTGCTGTTCGAACCGAGCAGCAATGGCTTGATTCGCATCCAGGTAACGTCGAGTGCGATGCTTGGTGGCACGCTCTATCTGGCGGGGCCGATCACTCATGCGATCAACTCGCCGCCCTTCATCGTCGTCGGTGCCACCGCCATGTTCGGCGTCAACGACAACGGCGGTTGGGGTTCGCCGCCCGACGAGTTCGTTGGGCCAGCCTTCGCGCCACCCGGCGTGGGCAACCTGACCGCGCAACAGATCCTCAGCGTTCTCGGTGCGCCACCGCCGCAGGCATTCCAGCCGCTGCTGTTTGGCAACATCCGCATCTTCTAACCGCGAAGGTCTTCTAACCGCGAAGGAGCGACGACGCCTGATCGCCAAACGCGATTCGCGTGCGGCATCGAGCGCCACTGATCTGCTGGATCGGCTCGGCGCTCTACCAATCCGGATCCAATTGCCTTGGTCACAGATCCCCGAATCCCATGCACTACTCCGTTCTCCTGGCTCTCCCTCTTTTCGTCGGCACCGCTCTGGCGCAGACCCCCGTCTTCCCGAACGCCGCACCGCGAGCAACTCCTTTGCTGATCGCCGGCAGCGATGTCGGCGCTCCGAGCCTGCGCTATTGGGGCGCAAGCGCGACCAACGGCACCAGCTTGCTCAACTTCGGTGGCCGCTCAGTCAACACGAACGGCAGCGCAGGCCCGACCTACTACAACGGTCTCGACGGCTTCAACCCGACGACCAACACGTGGACCAACCTCTCCCCCGATGGAGCCACCGGTGCCCCATCGAACCGCCACGGGCATAGGAAAAACAAGCTGCGGCTCGGACCGCCCGAACCCCGCCACAGCACGATCCCACACCGCCGTCACCCCGTCAACCGACCTGTTGCCCAGCCAGCCACCAGGGCATTCCGCCCGAAACCCACCCCATAGACACACCGCTCCCCCACAGCGACCCGGCAGCCACCACCTGAACCACCATCACGCGCGCCGATCACGCCCCCAGCCAGCCACCCCCGCCATCCGGCGGAGCCCGCGCCACCGCCAACTCCGGCGCCTCGAATGGCAGCCCCATGGCCCGCAGCACCCGCTCGATCGAATCCGGGTCCTTGATCGCTGCCAGCAGCCGACGCGCTCCGCCGCAGTTTGGGCACGTGAAGATCTCCACCCCGAAGACCCGCCGCAACAACTCCGCCCACGTGTAGTAGCGCCGAACTGCGCGACGCCACTTACCGGGACGATGCGGCACCCGTGCTACCGGCGGCGCTTCAGACCCCGCAGCAGCTTCATCAGACCGCGCTGCCTCCGGATCCGCGCAGTCCTCGTCGAGCTCGTCCTGGTGGCCATCCTCAGCAACCCGAGGAACGACCCGGTGCCGCAGGCTGGCACCTGGCGCCAACACCCCGTGATACGTCACCAAGTGTCGCCGCGGGCGCGGCACCAAAGCCAGCAACCGCTCAATCAGCACCTGCGGCTCCATCACTACATGCGTCGAGCCGTCGCGCCAGGTCTTCTTCAGCGAGTACGCAACCCGCCCATTCGGCAGCAGCGACAGGCGACTCTCTGCAATCGCTGGCCGGCCGGCATACCGACACAAATGCTCCAGCCGCTTGCGATCACCCGCCGCCACCCGCACCGCACCGTGCAGCGAGAAGCCGTCGAAGTCC
>JBNMNW010000303.1:0-7128 GCA_051278165.1 Planctomycetota bacterium
AGCATCGCGGCCTGGCGCGCTTTGACCTGGTGGTCGGCATGCTGGTGCCATACGCGTTGGCGAGCTGCCTGATGGTGATTGCGGCCAAGAACACGTTGCTCGGCACGGGGGTAGGCAAGTCGGCGGCGATCGGCAAACTTGCGGGTGTGCTCGGCGAGACCATCGGGCCGATTGCGGGCACGTTGCTGTTCGACCTCGGCATGCTCGCGATGGCGCTGAGCACGATCACCTTGCATATGGTGTGCTGCGGCTTTGTCGCGATGGAATGGTTCAAGCTGCCGTTTGGCTCGACCAAGCAACGCCTGTTCATGTTGCTGCCGGTGCCGGGGTTCTTGGCGCCGATCTTCTGGGGCGACCTCGCCGTGTATCTGGCGATTCTGGCTGGGCAACAGGTCGGTTGACGGGGTGACGGCGGGGTGCGATAGTGGCTGAGTGGGGTTCGGGTGGTCCGAGCCGCTGCTTGAACTACCTATGCCCAGGGCCCCAGTGCGAGGCTGCTAGAGGCCGATGTTCTTCGGCGGGTATTTCCTCAGCAACGCTCCATGCGCTTTTAGTTTGCTGCCGACCGAGGCTAACCAAGGGCTGAGTCTGTGACCGACAGACGCCTCTTCCTTTGGATCTAGGTAGAGATCAAAGAACCAAGGAGACAACCCGACGTCTTGCACAGTCGCCTGGTCGATGTATGAGTGCATTACCGATGGCAGGACCACCTTGATGTGCGCTTTGTATTGGCGCATCCGGCAGGCCATCAGTTCTTTGCCCCACCAGAAGTAAGCGGCTTCTCGCTTCGATTTACCGGTGTCTGCAAGCAAGAACGACGCCTGGTTGATGAAGTCGTAGTAGCGGTCTTGAGGCAGTGCGTCGGTCGAGACACCTGCTAGATGCATGGCCGTTCCGAACAGGTCCATCAGATCGAAGATGTCGTCGCTTTCTCGTGCCGGCGCGATCATGCCTCGCCAATACGCGATGCCGGGAACACGGATGCCACCTTCAAAGGTTGTGCCCTTGGCGCCACGAAACGGTGTGTAGCCGGCATCCGGCCAGCCGTCCATTTGGGGACCATTGTCGGAGGTGACGAACACGAAGGTGTTGTCGAGCACTCCCGCCTTCTCCAGTGCTGCGACGATCACGCCAACGTGGTGGTCTACTTCGACAACGGCGTCCTTGTAGGGATACTTGCTGGCGCTACTGCCCTGGAAGTCCGGATGCGCGAAGTTGTCACAGTGGACCTTCATGAAGCAGTGTTCGATGAAGAACGGCTTGTCACCCTTGGCCATCTCCTGGATCTTCTTGACCGTGAAGTCGGCGAGGACCTGATCTGCGCGGCTCATGTCTTCCGTGGAATCGACGGAGCTGACGTTTTCTGTGCGGCCGCCCTTCCAGCCATGCACGAGATGATGGCCGATGCCAAGGCCCTCGAATGCGGCCATCATTTCTTTGTCGTGTATGAGACTCGGATAGCGCCGTGCATCGACGCGCTGCGAGATCTCTTTTTGCGCTGGGTAGAAGCCGTAGAACTCATCGAAGCCGACGTCATGCGGACGCATGCCCTCTGCTTCGCCCACATGCCACTTGCCGGTTAGAAGTGTCTGGTAGCCTGCGGTGCCGAGCAACTTCGGCAGACTGACTTCATCCGACCAGGGATTCTTGGTGATCTTGTCACCAGCCAGAATGGGGCGGGTAAGCCCGGTCCTGACTGGTAGGCGGCCGGTGAGGATCGCGGATCGCGTTGGGGTGCATGTCTGCTGTGCGTAGCACGACGTCAACCTCAGACCTTGCCGCGCGAGTCGATCGATATTTGGCGTCGCGGCACCGGCAGCGCCTCCGCCGCCATAGCACCCCGGGTCGCCGTAACCCATGTCGTCGATGATGATCCAGAGGATGTTTGGCTTCTTGCCGGTGCGCTCTTTGAGTGCGGCGAGCTTCTTGGCAGCGGCCGAGTCCTGCGCGACTCGTGGGATTGCAGGTTCGAAGTTTTCAGCGGTCCGGACGCTGCGATCGAATGTCTGCGCAGAGACGGAGAAGCCGAAGGCGAGCGCCGCAGCGATGGTCAAGGTTACGTTGCGTATCATGTCAATCGTGGAGAAGGGCAGGCGTGAGGTTATTGGAGTCCGACTTTGACGGTACTGATCGTGCCATCGAAGCGGAATGGCGCGCGCTCGAAGTAATCACGCGCCACTGCCGAACCGAGATCGACTCCTACGTCGAAACTCTCACTGGCACTGAACAAGCCAGGGACGGTCATCTTGACGGAGGTACGGGCGACTTCCTTGCCGTCGACGGCCAGCACAATGTCGGCTGGGGATCCGGGCTTCTGCTGACGCAGCGTGGTGGTCACCACGATGGTGTGCTTGCCCTTTGTGATCTTCTGCTCCGACTTGGCAAGCGATCGGTAGAGGATCATCAGGTTGTATTCGAAGCACAGATAGCCCTTGTCCATGTAGCAACTCAAGCCGCCGCCGCTGCCACCCATGGCGTAGAGGACGCCACTGGCATCGTCACCGAACTCGGCTTCGATCGTGATCTTGTTGCTCTTCTTGCCAATCGGAGGCGCGCTGAACTCGGGCATGCGCACAGTCGTGCTGTCAAAGACCCAACTCGTGTACGTCGAGCCTTTGGCATCTTCAGGATGCAATCGCAGCCAGATGCCTGCACCGATCGGGAACACCTGATTGGCCTCGGCCTCGACAAGGAAGCGCGCCTGCATCTTTGCCAACCGCTCCGGTTGATCTTGGGCGAGGTCGTTGGCTTGGGAGAAGTCCTTACCAAGGTCGTAGAGTTCCCAGATGTCGTCGTTGGCGTCCCAATTTTCGAGTCCCGATTGGGCATTGACCCATGGGATGAGCGGTCCGAAAGTGCACGCATACCAACCGTCGTGGTAGATGCCGCGACTGCCATTGTTCGAGAAGTACTGTGTGTGCTTGTTCTCGGGAGCCTTGGCGTCGGAGAACGTCGCAGCCATGCTGACTCCATCAATGGGGTCTTGAGCCACTCCGTTAACGGAAGTCGGGTGGGGTATCGCGAGCACGTCGTAGACAGTCGGCGCGACGTCATTGACGTGATGGAATTGCGAACGAACCGTTGCGTCCGGCTTGATCTTGGCAGGCCATGAGACAACGAGCGGGTTGCGGGTACCGCCGAAGTGTGACGCGACGAGTTTCGTGTGTTTGAAAGGGGTGCTGCCAGCCCACGCCCAGCCCGCGTGATACATGCTGTCGGTTGCCGACGTCCCGAGGGCCTCGAGTCCGCCGAGTTCTTCGAGCGCCGCCAATTGTTGGTCGACCGTGTTCGGAATTTGGTTCTGCGCGAGCAGTTCGCTGATCGAGCCGTTCTGCCCCTCGGACGACGAACCATTGTCACCCCAGATGTAGAAGATGAGAGTGTTGTCTCGCACGCCTCGCTCTTCGAGCGAATCGATTAGTCGACCGACCTGGGCGTCGGTGTGTTCGATGTAGCCCGCATAGATTTCCATCAGGCGCGACTGAAACGCACGCTGGGATTCAGGGATGCTCGCCCAGGATGCCATGCTCTTGGCGCGCTCCGTCAGTCGGGTTTCTGCGGGGATCCATTTCAGGTTCTTCTGACGCTCGAAGATGTCCTCGCGCAGAACATCCCAGCCCTGATCGAACTTGCCCTTGTACTTGTCGGACCACTCCGTCGCGACCTGATGAGGCCCGTGCACGCCACCCGGGGCCCAATACATGAAGAAGGGCTTGTCTGGTGAATAGGCGCGATGCTGACTCAGCCAGGAGATGGCTCGGTCCGCCATCAACTCGGTGAAGTGTGGGCCATGCGGCGGTTCGATTTGCGTCGTGTTCTCGACGAGTCGTGGCTCCCATTGCGACGTCTCGCCGGCCAGGAAGCCGTAGAAGTAATCGAAGCCGTAGCCGGTCGGCCAAAAGTCAAATGGCCCCATCGCGGTAGTCTGGTCGGCCGGCGTGTTATGCCATTTGCCGAAGGCAGATGTCTTGTAACCGTACTGACGCAACACCTCGGCCAAGGTCGCTGCCGACTTGGGGATGACGCCGGTATACCCGTCCCAATCGACGGCACGCTCGGCGATCGTGCCGGAGCCAACCCGCTGGTGGTTACGTCCCGTCAGTAGGCACGCACGCGTAGGAGAGCAGATCGAAGTCGTGTGGAATCGGTTGTAGCTGATTCCTTGGGTCGAGAGCTTGCTCAGGTTGGGTGTCTGCGCGAATCCGCCAAACGTGCTGGGTGTGCCAAAGCCACAATCATCGATCATGATGATCAGCACGTTCGGCGCGTCTTTCGCCAATCGAGCCGGATCAACCCGCGTATGGTGTTCCGAATCTTGCAGTCGCCGCTTGGCAATGCTGGCAGTCGGCGTGGCAGGCAACGGTAGGGTGACGCCAAGCTGCGCTGGATCTTGTTGTGCTGACTTAGTGGTAGCGCCTTGCTTTCCGCAGGCTGACACCACGGCTAGTAGAACGGCGAGGGCGATGAAGTGTACGGGTAACTTGCACATGAAAAGCTGCTGGTAGGTGGACCTAGAGTGAGACGCGCATTCTGACGCCAAGGACTGTCGCGGCGTCGACATTGCTCAACAGCGTGTCCGCGTATTGCACGTCGAGAGTCAGGCTGACGGCGGGTGTAATGGCGAAGTCGTAATAGGCTTCCCAGCGACTCGCTGAATCATCTATTAGGGTGGAGGATGTCAGCAGGTTCTCACGCAGCTTGGAGCTGGCGAAGCCGACCCCAAACGTGTCATCGTCGCGGCCATCGAACATGCCGCGTCCGCCGACTCCTGCGCTGAGTGACCAAGAGACCGGGTTGGTGTCGCGGTCAGCGATGCCTGCACGGGCAAAGAAACCATAGCCCTGTAGATCGGTATGACCGTTGGTGACGTCGACCTTGCGATGTGAAGGGTCTTCCACGGACATGTATTGCCACATGTTCCAGAACGAGTTCCAGCTTTGCTCTTTCTGTGGAATGGTCCATGCGCCGCTGTCGACAAACTGACCTTCGAAGTTGGTGAAGTCACTGTCGAAGCTGTACTGAAACGCCAGGTTCATGCCCCCGGGAAGTTCACTGAGTTCGTATTGCATACGAGCTGCAGTGGACCAGGTGAGTCCATCACTGAGTTCATTGGTGCCTGTTGTGGTCGAGGCATCATTGCGGGTGAAGATCGAACTCGTGACCGTGATGTCCGGTGACGGCATCCAAACCACACCTGCGCCGAGGGCGCTGTATGGGTTTACCAGCGCCGTAACCGAAGATGCGAGAAACGAGTGGCTCAAGAACTGCGTGTCGCCGCGCCCTGATGCAAACTCGTTGACGTCGCCACCTAGCGTGATGATCTTGCCGAGAAACACGCCCAGGTGCTTGGACAAGAACTGCGTGTAGCGAAGTTCGGTCACGGCCAAGAACAGGTCGTCGTCTGCGCCGTCCGTGTCCGGGAAGAACATGACGTCGTTAACTGCGAGTAACGCGCCGGATTTTTGATTGACCGAATCGCCGTATCTCGACTCCGTGCGCATCGTCACGAGGCCTCCTCGCAGCAACTCCATGCGATCGAGGTCAAAGTTGAAGAGCATCTCGAACTTGCCGCCGTATTCAGCGCCCCGCTCCTTGCCCCCGCTGGTTACGTCTTGCATCGTCTGTGTCCAGAGCAAGTCATAGCGGATCCCTCGATCGACCAATCGGTCGCGCACACCGCCCCAATCGCCGGTCAAAAAGGCGCGCTCAGTCAGTGCTCCGCCGTGCGTGCGAATAGGCAGCAAGCCGTGCGAGGATTGGTCCTGCCCAATAGCTGAGGCTGATAGCAGGACGATCAAAAAAGACAGGCGACAGTTGGTAGTCGTGTGCATCTAGTTGGTTGGCGCTACTTAGATTTTGGACGCCACTGTTGCGGGTGACGCTATCCGAGTCTCGTCTCAAGCGTTCATCCATTGTAGTGAGAGGCAGGCCCGAAACGCTTGGTGCGAGATTCCCTTCATGCTATTTAACTTCGGGCAGCAACTCCACGATGCATTGGGCTCGAGGCTTGCCCGTGATTGTGGACTGCCGTTTGCTGGCGCGCGGCAGCCAGTCGCTACGTCGCTCTTGCAGAGGGAGGATCGTTAGGTGGTTGGGTTCAGGTGGTCCGGACCTCACGCTGAATCGCCTACACTCATACGCAACCCGACCATCAGGCAGCATCGGCAAGCGACTCTCGGCGAGCAGGCCGAGCCAGGACCGTCGCCCACGGCGAACTCGCCTAGCCGATCGTGCAGATCACCAGGTGCGAGGCAATGATGTTGCCGAACGGGAACGGGCTGGCTGCGAAGTCGAACCAGAACGACTGGCTGTTGACCTGCAAGCCGGCGAGGGCCGGAACGTTCGGGACCGGAAGCGTCAACGACATCGTGCGGGCGCTCGGGATGTTCGAGATCGTGTTCAAGAACGATGTGGCTGGGTTCATGTAGAGCAGCGTGCCGGCCGGGGCACCGAAGTTGCCCAGGTCGAGTGGCAGCGGCAGCACCGACGCATTTAGAAGGTTGACGCCAACGCTCGCCACCCCTCCCCATCGACCTGCCAAGCGACGAGTGCACGGGCGTCGCTCGTGGTATCCGGAAACTCGATCGCGCTTCGGCAGCGTGTCACCGCCCGCGCGCGAAGTTGTTGTTTTCTGTCCTGGCACCGTACCGGCGTTCCTCCGGCCGGGCTTCCGAACGTGGCAGTCTGCGTGAACAGCGCGAAGCTGATCAGTGTGGCCGGCGTGGCGGGGATCGCGAAGCTGTAGGATTTGGTCGCGCCGTCCGGGATCCACGGGCCAATGAAATCGAGGTCCGCGCGCAGCTGGCATCCCGGCATGGCAATGCAGCCGAGGTCGAACGCTAGCGGATCTGTCGTGCCCCAAATCGTCACACCGAACCCGGTGCTGGACGCCGTGGTGGTACGCGCGTCGTAGCCGGCTCGATCCATGCGTCGTAGTCATCATCTAGGATGACTACGACGCACAGCAGGATCGCTGGGAGTCCGAGCCACGGGAGGCAATCGGCCTCCTGGCTGATCGAGGTGCGGTGCACTTTGCTCGCCGAACGCAACGAGCGTCGCTGCGTCTCGGCACCTGATGCTAGCTAAGGGCTAGAAGCCCAGCGTCCACTTCAGGCCGTTACTCGTGAC
>JBNMNW010000304.1:0-7109 GCA_051278165.1 Planctomycetota bacterium
GTATGTACCCGATCTGCGTACTGTACCCGGTTCAACCCACAGATCCGCGCAAGCGCGGATCTGTGGTTTGAACCGGGTACAGTACGCAGATCCACTAGGGGGCTTTTAGGGCGTAGCGCTCTTGCAGGATGGCGCAGTGGTGCAGGTCGTGGCCGGCGATGATCCAGGGCAGGGATGCGGTGGTGACTGGGTTGCCGTTGGCGAGGCCGCGCTTGGCCCAGGCTTGGTCGTCGAAGCCGGCGAACAGGGTGGAAGTGGCGGCGCGCACCGAGGCGTATTCGTCGATGATGCTGGCGAGCGTGCGGTGGTCGCTGCCGTCGTTGGCGGCGTAGGCGTTCTCGTCGAAGCCGGGCATTTCTTGCTGGTCGCCGCGCGCGAGGCACATCGCGCGGTAGCAGAACATGCGTTCGCCGTCGGCGATGTGTAGCACGAGCCGTTTGACCGACCACTTGCCTGGTTCGTAGCAGTGGTTGCCTTGCTCTTCGGTGGCGTTGCGCAACAACGCTTGCATGCGTTCACATTGCGATGGCAGTAGCGCGAGCACGTCGCCATCCGGGACGCGGTCGAGGTAGCCTTGGAAGTAGTCGGAATAGTCTCCGGCAGCGGGACGTGTCAGCATGTTCGGAGCATCGCCGAGGTGACCTACGCAAGCTAGCGACGTGATGCGGGAACGTTGCTATGCTCGCTTGGGGCCCTTGAAAGTCACCATGAATAGATCGCTCTGTGCGTGCCAACGTCTTGCTGCCATTGTCGTGATTGCCGTGTTGGCGTGCCTCTTCGCATGCCGCCCCGCGTGGAGCCCCGACGGCAAGCGATTGCTGTTCACTGCGGTTGATGACGGCGGTCGATTTGTTGCCTGTTATGACCGCGAAACAGGAACGGCCGAGCGCGTGTTCGTGCCGCCTCCTGGGCACGACTCGCTTAACGCGATGTGGAGCGCCGACGGTGAGCGCGCGGTGGTGCTGTCAGGCGTCAGTCGGGGCCAGTCCGCAAACGTTGCTGTGACAGAAGTGCCGGTGATTGCATTGCCGGAGATCGGGAGTGAGCGGCCGGCGAAGGCGATATCGCCGCAAGCGGCGCCGCGATCGCGCATGGTTTCGATCAAGAAGGGCGCGCTCGATCCGAAGGCTCTGGTTGGAGCCGTCGTCGTGGGGCCACACCTGTTCTTTAGCACCGACAACATCGTGCGTGTCGATCTCGATACCGGCGCAACGAAGAGTTTGGCTGCTGGCGTTGGTGAGCGTTTGGCCGTGACGCAACGGGGAGATGGCCTCTGCTACGTGAGCTATACTGTTGGTCGGAATGCTGGGCCAAACGGCGTCTGGGAGGTTGGTTCGCTGGATCCGGGGACGTTGCAGCGCACGGTGATCCTGCAGTCCAAGGACTTCCCGGGAGTGCAGGTCTGGCCGCGTCCGTCGTTCTCGCCAGACCTCGAACGCATCGCGATGCCAAGTCAGGACTGCGACTCGATCATTCTGTTTCGCGAGGGCAAAATCGAGTCGATGCTGCCGCTTGGAGCCAAGCAGCAGGTGAGTGTCAACGATCTCGTTTGGTCGCGGCACGGCGACAAGATTTACGCGACGTTGTGCCGCGCGCCCGAGGAGCCTAAGGCGGGCTACCAGTGGTCGCTTTACGAGAGCACCATTGGCGGATCCATGCAGCGCGAGACGGTGCTGTTCGGCAGCACGGCGCGGCGCTTCAGAGGGCTTAAGAATGAGTCGCTAGGACTCGCGATCTCGCCGGATGGCAAGATCGCGGCGGTCACGACTGGCTACGCCTCGGTTGCACTGAGTGATGACGGCCTCTATCTGGTCGATCTCTCGCGCGCAAAACGAACGGTATCAAAAGTCGCGTTCCCGCAGTCGCAAACGGTCACGATGTGCGGTTCCGACTCGATGCTCAGCCTTGCGAAGCTGTGGAGCGATGGCTTTCGCGCCGATTATCCGGGCCATGTAGTGAAGGTCCGTGGCGGTGGCACGGGCGCGGGGTTGGCGACGTTGCTGGCGGGGGATGCGGACTTGTCGATGGCGATGCGTCCGGCCAAGCCGGCCGAACTTGACGCGGCCAAGAAGCAGGGAGTCAGGTTGGAGTCGCACTGTGTGGTGCGCAACGTTGCCTCAATTTGTGTGCCCAAGGATAGCCCGATCACGTCGTTGACGATCGCGCAGCTCAAGCAGATTTTTGGGGCCAAGGGTGTGACCAAGTGGTCCGAACTCGGCTTTGAGGTGCCGGCATCAGACAACGACATCATCATGGCCACGCGCGAGCAGCGATCGCGATCCTACCAGGTGCTGAAGTCGTCACTGGCGCGCATGCCGTTTGCACACAGTCGCATCACTCCCGAGAACGACGATGTGCTCGTTGCGTTCGCAGCGCTCAAGAAGGGGGCGATTGTTGTGCTAGATGACTCGGATGCCGCAGCGCGCAACCCTGAGGTCAAGCTTGTCCCGATTGCTCGCGATGCCTCGAGTCAGCCGTTCCTGCCGACGGACACAGCGATCGCCGACGGTAGCTATCCGTTGGTGGTGTCCATGTTCGTCTACTCGCGAACGGGCGCCGACGAAAACGTGTCTCGCTACTTGAAGTGGCTACGCAGCGATGTGGCCGCCGAGTTGACGGTCGAGTTCGGCTTCCAGCCGGCAAAGTGACGTGCTCGCCAATGAGTCTGTGACAGCCTACGTTTCGACCGAGGCAGCCGGCTTCTAGCCGTTTGCACCCACTGCTCAGGCAGCTGGATCCTGATGGTAGTAGTCCTTCAGGCACGCGTAGAGCGAAGGGTGGCGCTGCTTCAACTTGCGCGCCTTCTCGAAGAAGCACTCGGTCGCGACGGCAAAGAACTCAGCAGGGTTGGTTGCTCCGTAGGTGTCCATCACGGTTGCGCGACCCTTCTCAGCTGCCTTGCGCAGCTTCTGATACTCCTTGCTCATCACGCGCACCCACTCGCTCAGTTGGTCCTTGCTCGCCAGTGGCGGCGTGCCGTCGGCGAGGCCATCGAGCATGTCGAGCTTGTGCGCGAACTCATGCATCACGAGATTGTGGCCGTCCTTGGGGTCGACGGCACCGTGCAGCGTTGCGTCCCATGACAGCACGATTGGGCCACGCTGCCACGCTTCACCGAGGTTGGCCTGGCCTTCGCGCATGACTCCGGCGGCGTCGCGTTGCGGTGCCGTTTTGTAGGCGCTCGGGTAGACGAGGATCGACGCGACGTGCTGGTAGTAATCGTGCTCAATGTTGAGCAGCAGCAGACTGGCTTGGGCCGCGATGGTGACCTTGATCTTATCGGTGATCTTGAGGCCGCCGCAGCCTTCCCATTCCTTCTCGGCAACCAAGACTCGCAGGTCATCGCGGATCCGCTCTTGGCCGCGTTCGTCGAGGGCGCGGTAGAACGGCAAGCCTTGCACGAGCGGTAGCCACGCTTCGGGAAACGGCTCGGCCAGCAATTCGCGGCGCGCGTCTTGCCGGCTAGGGCGGAACAGCCAGTCAAACAACATGGCGTCAGGTTAGCGGTTACTTGCCGGGGCCCATCGCTCAGAGTCTGTGATCGCGGGCACCAGGCTTGCGCAAGTAGCCGAGGATCGGCGCGAAACTGCGTTGGGCGATGGCTTCCAAGCGGTCGGCGACCGCGGTGACGAATGGCAGTTGTTGGCGGGTCGCGACGAACTCATGTGTAATCGCGTGGTCAAGAAGTGGCCGTTTCGGCGTCGTGTCGCCCGGCGCGCAGAATGCCGGTTGCGCGACCGCCGTGCGCGGGTTGTGATTCAGGCAGTGACCGAGACTTCGTTAGAATCCAAACAGCAGCCGCAGAGCCTTGCTGCCGAGTTGCGCGCGTTTGAGGAGTTCGGCAGCAAATCGCTTTGCGAGCCACTCGAGATCGAGGGCCAGCGCGTTGAGACGTTTACCAATGAGTTTTGGACGTCGGCGCAGCGCGAAGGTCACAGCCTGCACGAGGTTAGTTATCGCGCGTGCTTCAAGCCGTCGCTGCCGGCGTTCTTCATCGAACGGTTGAGCAAGCCGGGTGACCTGGTGCTCGATCCGTTCATGGGGCGTGGCACGACAGCACTCGAAGCGTCGCTGCGCGCTCGCGTGCCGTGTGGCAACGACGTCAACCCGTTGTCCTCGATGTTGGTGCGACCGCGCTTGCAGCCGCCAGCGTTGACCTCGGTCTACGAACGCATCGACCAACTCGACTTGTGGTGGACCGGCCCGCTCGACCAGGACCTGTTGGTGTTCTTCCATCCGGAGACGCTGCGCGCGCTCTATGCGATGCGCGCCTACTTCATGCGCCGCGAGGAAGCCGGCGAGATCGATGCCATCGACGATTGGTTGCGCATGGTGTGCGTCAATCGTCTGACCGGACACTCCAGCGGCTTCTTCTCGGTCTACACATTGCCGCCAAACCAGGCGACGTCGCCGGATGGCCAGCGCAAGATCAATGCGAAGCGCGATCAGGTGCCGCCCGAGCGGGATGTCTGGGCAATCCTCAAGAAGAAGTCGCAGGCGTTGCTGCAAGACGTGCGGCCGTTGATGGGTGACCAGCAGATCCATGCGAAGCGCGCCGTTTTGATGACCGGGTCCGCGGCTGCGATGCCCGAGCTGAAAGATCGCAGTGTGCAGTTGGTCGTGACGTCGCCGCCGTTCTTGGACGTCGTGCAATACGCAGCCGATAACTGGTTGCGTTGCTGGTTCTGTGGCATTGATGCCAAGCAAGTGCCGATGACGATGGCGCGCTCGGTCAAGGCGTGGCAGCAAGCGATGCGCGAAGCGTTCGTCGAACTGTATCGCGTGGTGCGTTCCGGTGGTTATGTCGCGTTCGAGGTTGGTGAGGTGCGCAAGGGCAAGATCCGGCTCGAAGAAGCTGTGTTGCCCGTCGCTGCGGAGGTTGGGTTCGTGCCGGAGTTAGTGATGATCAACGCGCAGAACTTCACCAAGACGGCGAACTGCTGGGGTGTCGATAACAATAAGGGCGGCACCAATACCAATCGCATCGTGGTGATGCGGCGGCCGTAATCGCCGGTTAAGGGGACTCGGCGGCCCCTATTCGGGCATGTCGCGCAACGATCGTTTTTGGATTTTGCCGGATCCCGTGCGCGGTAGAGCCGCTAAGAACACGATCTGCTTGGGCGTTTTGTAGCCAGCGATGTGCTCGCGGCAAAACGCGATCAGCTCGCTGCTCGTGACTTGCTCGCCGTCGCGCACCACGACAGCGGCGATGACACGCTCGCCCCATTGCTCGTCCGCGCGCCCGAACACGGCGCATTCGAGCACGGCAGGATGCTCGTAGAGAACGTATTCAACTTCGATCGAGTAGACCGACTCACCGCCCGTCTTGATAACGTCCTTCTTGCGATCGACGATGTCGACAAAGCCATGCGAATCGATGTTAGCCAGGTCGCCGGTCATCAAGAAGCCGTCGGAGTCGAACGCGGCGTGGGTTGCTTCGTCGTTGCGCCAGTAGCCCGGCGTCACGGTCTTGCCGCGCACACGGATCTCGCCGACGGTCGTGCCGTCAGCTGGGATCGCTGAGCCATCATCGTTTACGACGCGCAACTCGACGCCCTTGAACGGGCGGCCAGTCTTGCACTTCCAGGGTAGCTGTTGCTCGAGCGGTAGTTCGAGTAGTTCGAGCGGCAGCAGGCTCAGCGTCAGGTAGGGGCTGGTCTCGGTCATGCCGTAGGTCTGCACGTAGTCGCACGAAAACGTTGTCAGGATGCGTTTGACGACATCGGGCGCGATCGGCGCGCCGCCGCTCAGCATGACGCGCAGCGAGTAGCCGCGGTCTTTCGCGTCCGGCTGCTTGACCATCAGGTTGAGCATGGTTGGCACGAGGTTCGTGATCGTGACGCGTTGGTTGCACAGCAAATCGAGCGCTGCTTGCGGCGTGAACTGCGGCAAGAACACGTGGCAACCGCCGACTGCCGTGATCGCGAACGTCGCCCACGCATCCGCCAGGTGGAACATTGGGGCGATGTGCGCCCACGTGTCGCGTTCGTTGAGGTTCAGTTCATGCACGGCCGCAAGTGCGTGCGTGCAAACGTTCTCATGGGTGAGCACAACGCCCTTTGGCGAGCCCGTTGTGCCGCTGGTGTAGTAGAGCTGCGCGGGCTGGTCGTGGGCTGCGGGCGTCGCGACAAACTCCGCCCGCTTGGCCTCGGCAACCGTGGCCACCGCAATGCCGATCTCTGCCGCCCGCGCCGCATGAGTCAGATCGTGCAGCAGCAACTTCGATCCTGAGTGCGTCAAGATGTCGCGTTGCTCGCTGGCAGTCAGGCGAGTATTGAGCGAAACCAAGATGCCGCCGGCCGCCGCGATCCCGAAGTAGGCGAGCAGGTGGTCGACATCATTGTCCATCAAGCATCCGACGCGATCACCGGGCTGCACGCCGCTTGCCCGCAGGTGGGCGGCGACGTCGAGGGCGCGGCTAGCGGTCGACGCATATGTGAGTTCTTGGCCGTGACGCAGCGCGACACGGTCGGGCCAGTTGGTGGCGGCATCGGCGAGAAAGCTCCAGACGTTCACGTCGTCGAGTATGGCTTGTCGATGCGTTGGTGCATGAATCCAAAACCGGCAAAGCGATAGCCGCAAACCCGTGCTATCAGGAAATTGGATCGCGCTACCCCAGTAGCAGTTACGCTAGGCACTCCAGGGCCGATTATCGGCCCACATGGCCGCCGACTTCTCACTGAAGCTGCTATTGATCACCTTCGCTGGCAACGCCTACCGTGATCATTCGCGACTGATCACGTACCTGCTTGAAGAGAACTGCGTCTTCCGACCATCAGCCAGCATCGACAGGCGACTCTCCGCGATCGCCGGTCACCCCGGTCCAGGTCTGCATGCTCGCCTGCATCAGCGCCAACGGTCTCCCAGCTGTCGCCCGTACGTGCCGCGCAAGTTCGACATCGATTGCGTCGGGCCGGCCAGCGGAAACCGTGCATCCCATTGCCATGAGTATCAGTCCAAACGCACAGACAGCGCGAGCCTGCAACGAATCGCGAACCATGGGTCCTTCTGGGTGCACGAGCCTTGGGCCGTGAGCAGTTACTGAGCCCATGCGCCCGGGGTGCCCATAGTAGCTAACGAGCCGACGATTTCAGATTCTTTGTCCGGTC
>JBNMNW010000305.1:0-7086 GCA_051278165.1 Planctomycetota bacterium
CTCCTTACCGGCGCGAACGGCCGCGAGGCTGTTCGTCGTGCCTAGGTCGATGCCGATGACAATACGCGTTTCGGGTGGGGGAGCGTCGCTCACGACTTGGCCTCGAGATCGTGCAATGCCTTCAGGTGGTAATTGGATTGGTGCACGCGCTTGGCGGCAGTGTCGAAATCAGCCTTCGCGACGTCGGCGCGCATGGCTTGGTAGTCGGCATCGATGGCTGCGTTGAGCTTCTTGGTCAGCACGTCTTGCTTGTCGCTATCGCTGTCGGCGTGTGCCACTTCCTCGGCGAGTTCGAGTGCGTCCATTAGGAACATTGGGTCGAGCTTCTTGTTGCGCTCCAACACACCCTGGCTTTCGGCCTCGAGCAGCGCGCGTGCGCGTTGCCACGGATCGCTTAGCACCTTCCACGCGTCGTTGATTTCAGCCGAACGCTGTAGCACCGCCACGCAGTCAACGGTTGACTGCGCGCGGTTGTGGTCGGGATGGCATTCGCGCGACAGCTTGAGGTAGCGCAGTTCGAGCTGTTGGGCGTCGAGGTCGAGGGTGCGGTCGACACCGAAGACGGCGAACGCATCGGGAGCAGGGACGTGGATCACGTCTTCGAGACTACGCCGAGAACGACGTGCCGCAACCGCACGTGCCAGAAGCTAGTGGGTTCTTGAAGACGAAACCGCGATCGAGCAGGCCGTCATTGAAGTCCAGTTCGGTGCCGCCCATGAAGAAGTCGCTCTTCTTGTCGACAACCACGTTCACGCCGTGCTGCGGATAGGTGATGTCGAACTCGGTCGGACCAGCTTGGTCGAAGTCGAGCACATAGGTGAATCCGGAGCAGCCGCCGCCCTTGGCGCCGATTCGGACCCAAGTGCTTTCGATCGAGAAGTTTTGTTCCTCGATGACGCGCTTGATCTCCTTGGCACCACGTTCGGTCAGCACGACACCCGTCGCGGGCTTCGGCTTGGCTTCGCCTTCGGCCACAACGGTGCCGGCGTCTTGGCCAGCGTCTTGCACTATGTCTTTCGTTTCACTCATGGCTACGAACCCTTGCCGTTTTTGGTCTTCCAGTCATCGATGGCTGCCTTGATTGCATCCTCGGCGAGCACCGAGCAGTGAATCTTGACCGGCGGCAACGATAGCTCCTTGACGATTTGCGTGTTCTTGATCTGGGCTGCTGCCTCGATGCTCGTTCCCTTCAGCCACTCGGTCGCGAGCGACGAGGAAGCGATGGCCGAACCACAACCGTAGGTCTTGAACTTGGCGTCGATGATCTTGCCGTCTTCGGACACCTTGATCTGCAGCTTCATGACATCGCCGCACTCAGGTGCGCCGACGACGCCGGTGCCGACATCGTTCGACTCTTTGTCGAGCGAGCCGACGTTGCGTGGGTGTTGGTAGTGATCGAGAACCTTGTCGCTGTAGGCCATGGTAGTTTGGTTGGTTGGGTTGGGGTGGGGTGTTGGTTTGTGGGTTTGGGTTGCGAGTGACGTCTGGGCGACTAGTGCATCGTCCACTTGACCTGGCTGAGATCGACGCCCTCTTGGACCATCTCCCACAGAGGTGACATTTCGCGCAGGCGTTTGACTTCGGTGATCAAGCGATCGGCTGCGAAGTCGACTTCCTCGTTCGTTGAGAAACGGCCGAGTGAGAAGCGAATCGAACTGTGGGCAAGTTCGTCAACGAGGCCGAGCGCCTTCAGCACGTAGCTCGGCTCGAGGCTGGCCGACGTGCAGGCAGAGCCTGACGATACCGCTACTTCCTTGATGCCCATGAGCAACGACTCGCCTTCCACGTAGGGAAACGAGATGTTGGTCAGGTGCGGCAGGCGGTGGTCGACGTCGCCGTTGAGCACGGCGTCCGGCAACTCCTTGAAGATGCGATCTTGCAGGCGTTCGCGCATCGCTGCCAACTTGATGGCGTCGCTATCCATCTCTTGGCGGCAGATGCGTGCAGCTTCGCCGAGTCCAACGATGCCGGTAACGTTGAGCGTGCCCGAACGCATGCCGCGCTCATGGCCACCGCCGTCCATCTGTGAGGTCAGGCGCACGCGCGGGTTCTTGCGGCGAACGTAAAGTGCGCCGACACCCTTCGGGCCATACATCTTGTGAGCTGACAGCGACAGCAAGTCGATGTTGTCGGCGATCACATCGATCGGGATCTTGCCAACTTGCTGGGTGGCATCGGTGTGGAACAGCGTGCCCTTCTTTTTACAGATGGCGCCGATCTCGCGGATCGGGTGCAGCGTGCCAATTTCGTTGTTGGCCGCCATCAGCGACACCAGGATCGTCTCGTCGGTGATTGCCGCTTCGAGTTCCTTGAGGTCGATGTGACCCTTGGCATCTACATCGAGCCAGGTGACTTTGTAGCCTTGGGTCTCGAGGTATTTCATCGGGTCGAGCACGGCCTTGTGCTCGGTCACCGTGGTGATCAGGTGCATGCCCTTCTGCTTGTACATCTGGGCCGTGCCCTTGATGGCAAGGTTGTTGCCCTCAGTTGCACCGCTCGTCCAGAGCAGCTCCTTAGGGTGCGCGCCAATCAGTCCCGCTACTTGTTCGCGGGCTTCTTCGACGGCCGCCTCGGCAGTCCAGCCAAATGCATGGCTGCGACTTGCGGAGTTGCCAAACGTTTCGGTGAAGAACGGCAACATGCGTTCAACCACCCGCGGGTCGCAGGGGGTCGTGGCGCTGTAGTCGAGATAGATCGGAGTCTTCATTAGGGTTCGAATCAGTTGCCGCTGGCGCCGCTACTAGTGACTGGTGTGTGACTGACCTGGACGTCACTGACTGGGGAGACACTGATAGCTGTCGGCGTGGCTGTCGCGAGTGCGACGGGGGTCATCGAGCAGAGTTCGTCGAGGTGAATATCGGCGAACAGTTGGCTGATGCGTTGGTGAACGACACGCATCGGTTGTTTGCTTGGGCAGAAGCCAATCAGCGAGCAATCGCTGCTGGCAATCTTGGTTGTGACTGCTGCTGGCTTGACTGCTGCTGGCTCGACTGCTGCTGGCTCGGATTTGGAGCTGCCTGCGTCGGAGCTAGCTGCCGTTGCTCGGGCCGCAGCGGCCTTGGCCGCAGCTACCCTGGCGCCCGCTGCCGGGAAGTCGATTTCGTGTGGCACGCAGTCGACCAATACGAATTTGCCTTCCACAACTTCGAGGATTTGGCCCAGCGAAATCTCGCTGGGGGGGCTCGCTAAGCGGTAGCCGCCGCGCAGTCCGCGCACCGATTCGAGCAGTCCGTCACGGGAGAACTCTTTGAGCAGGTTGGCCACCACACTCTTGTTCAGACCGGCCTGCTTGGCAATCTCGTGGGCGCTCACTACTGAGTCCGCAGCCTTCCCTCCGGGGTAGGCGCCCTGGCGGGCAATTGCGCCCAGCAAGAACACGGCGTAGTCGGCTTTTTTGGAGATGCGAAGCATGTTCGGTTAGTCTGACATAAAGTAGACCCGGAATGGGGCTCTTTCAACGATCGGCTCAAAAAAGCCCTGAATCGAGGCTCATTTGAGCCCACGATAAAACGACCCTGATTCCACGCCCATATGAACCACGATCAATTGTGCTCAACTCTCCTTGGCAACGGCTCCTACGCGCGTGAAGAGGCGCCCTACAAGCTGCTAGAACTTGCCGGTCCTGATGCGGGAGTGTTCCTCCAGAGGCTCTGTTCGCAGGATGTTCTAAGCCTCGTCGAGGGCATTGTGTTGCCGGCTGCGTTCCTCGATGCGAAGGGCAAGCTGCAGTTTACGGTGATGGTGTTTCGCCGCGGTGAATCGCTCTGGCTTGAGACTCAGGCAGAGCAGGTCGAGCGATTGCAGGCACTGCTCGAGCGCTACCACTTCTCCGAGCAGCTGGCGATCCACAGCCGCGATCTGGGGGCCGTTCATGAGCACATCGCGGCTGGCGGCTCGCAGAGTTTCGTTGGTGAGAGCCACTGGAGTGAGCAAGCCGAAGGGCCAGTGATTCATGTCGAACGCCGCGGCGTGGCGTTCACGCGTTGCCACGGTGGCAAGATTGTTGCGCGCGCGAACGGCGGTTCCGAGCAAGCTGAGAACGTCACGCCAGAGCCGTTGACTGCCGAGACTGCCGAAGTCGCTCGCATGCTTTCTGGCCTGGTGCGCGTTGGGGTCGAAACCGAGGCGAGCACGTTGGCACTCGAAGCGAACCTCGACGATCACTGCTCGGCGACTAAGGGCTGCTACACCGGCCAGGAAATCGTTGCGCGCATCCACACCTATGGACAGGTCAATCGCAAGCTGTGTCTGTTGTGGCTCGCGGGCGGCGATGCGATTTCCGAGCCAACGACGATTGTCGAGCCGGAGGACGAGATCCCGGTTGGCCGCGTCATGCACGCGGTGACGATTGCCGCGCAAGGCATGAGGCTTGGGCTTGGCTACCTGCCGAAGGACTTTCAAGAAGTCGGCACGGCTCTGCAGCTCGAAGACGGCAGCGTCGTGACGGTCGCTGGGTTCTAGCCGGCCCCGGGTTCTAGCGATCGCCGGGTTCTAGCGGGCGCTAGGAGTCTGCGCCACGGGAGAGCAAATCGCCATGCACGCGCCCTTCACACCATGTCGGCCCGCCAAATCCTCGCCGAATCCACCGATTCGACTGCGTTTCGGCGAACCAACCCGGTGCGAACGTCACGCACCTGGTCGATTCGCCTCCCGTGACGCAGACTCCTAGCGCTTTGCTTTGCCAGCATACGCAATGACGACATAGGTTGCTGTGCTGTCGCTGTGCACCGTCACTTGCTGCGCCTCCTCATTGCTGAGGCAGTAGGTGGTGTCCTGATCGACATCAGTGGCTGTAGTGCCTTGCCCGATGCGCGACGTGCCTTCTGGTCGCACGAACAGCAGCACCTCGTCGCACGATGGGCGCGACGGGATGTCCTTAAGGCTCAGCGAAGCACCGGCCGGAATGACGGTTTCGTCAAGGCTGAGCGTCGCGGCTTTGTAGCTCTCGCCGAACACTCGCTCGATCTTGACCTCACCAACCTGCAGCTTCTCGAAGCGGCGCGGTGGCAGTGATTCGGCCGCATTAGGGAACGCTTCGGCCAGCAGCCACTCGCCGGTTGCTGGGTCGAAAGACTTGTTGCTGCCGGCCATCGGCAGCAGCGGCTTGTGGCTCAGCGCGGCCTTGCCCTCTGGTTCTGGGCCAGCTTCTGGCTGCCTGGCAGAGACCATCAGGATTTCGCCGTCGAGTGCTTCGTTGCCAACCCGGAACGGCGTGTTTGGCGGCAGGAATACGGCCATCGGGCGGCCGACAAATGGTGTCTTTCTGGCACCGCGAGCTGGCCAACTGGTGGCGCCCGCCATCAAGTCAAACGTGCCTGCGAGCAGGATCACGGCAGTTTCGTGGCTGCCGGTCGTGATCTGGTCAACGGCTTCGGGGCGCCACAGTTGCAGCTGCTCAAACCAGCGAGTGTTGCTGGTCGTTGCAGTCGTTAGCTGCTGCGCGTCGCCGCGCGTCAGGGGAATACTGGTCACTTCTTGGCTCCTCGGCCTGTGGTGGTTTCGGACATGTCGGTCTGCTTGGCGCCAGCGAATTGCAGCTTCGCATTTTCCAGGACACTCTCGCTGAGGGTCCTGCTGCGAAGAATGCGCATCCGGCTGATCAGCTCTTGGTCGCTGGGCATCGGTTCGCGATCCAGAACCGTGATGATGTAACAGCCATCCTTGGTGCGGATTGGCATCGATACGTCGGTCATCTTCATCGCGAACGCGGCGTGCACGACCTTGGTCGGCAACTCAGTGCTGCCTTTGCGATGCCAGCCGACGTCGCCGCCTTTGCGTTTCGAATCGCCAAGCTCACTTTCAATGCTGGCGGTCGCTGCGAAGCCGTCCTTCGCAACGCGTGCGCGCACGGTATGTAGATGTGCGATCGCTTCGTCGAAGGTGCGAGTGATGATCTGGTTGGGGTTTTCGAGGGCCCGGATGAAGACGGCGCCGATGCGACGGCGCGGGCCGACTTCCGCAAGCATCACGTCACGATCGGCCTCTAGTTCGGCTTTGAGTTTCTCGTCTGTGAACTCAATCGCCACCAACTTTTCGAGCAAGATGTGAGACCGGAACACGCGCTGTTGCCGCAGTGAATCGATTGTCATGCCAAGGGCCTTGAGCACCTGCTCGAACGGCACGCCGCCGCGTGTAGGATCCTTCTTGGCTTGTACGCGACGTGATTCGATGGCACGATCGAGGTCGCCTTCGGTGATCCTAATCGCCTTGTCCCGAGCCATGCTTTCGAGCGTTTGCAGGATGACGAGTTGGCGGACGAAGCGGTCGCGTTCGAAGTCTTCGCTCGTGCGCAGCAGCAAGAAGCCCAAGTCGATCAGCGCGATCGCCTGCTCGTCGACCTTGGCCGCGGTGCCGACCGGCAGCTTGTCCGGATCGGTTTCGATCTTGGCGCGCTCGCGGGCTTCGACCAGCCACAGCTTGAGCATGTCACCGCCGACCTTCTCGTTTTTCGCGAGTCCCAGTTCCTTGCGCACGACGCGCTCTTGCGCGATCTGCACCGACAGGTCCTGGAGCCATTGCGCTTCGCTCGTGTTGCGCACGGCCGCGAACTCTTCGGGGCGCCGGCCCGCTTCAATCAGTTGCTGCTTCAGCTGATCCCAGAAGACCTGCGCGTCTGCCGTGGTCGGCATGACGTTTAGGCGCTTGGCTTCGTTGCGGGTGACCATGGCGTCAACCATCATCTCGCAGCCTTGACGACCGCGTTCATCGCGTCGCAAGTGGAACGCCATCTCCATCGCGACGTCGGTGCGGGTGATCGTCGCTTCCTCACCGTTGAGCTGGTAGGTGGCGAGGACTTTGTTTGGCTCCTGGGGAATGACCAGGCAGAGGAGGGCTAAGCAAGGGATCGCGAACATAGGGGGCTGGGACGATACCAGATGCCGCGGGCTTCCCCAGCAATCGCTGGCGGGTGGGGGAAATCGGTGGGTGGGTTGCGGGTGCGAGGAGCGGCGGGCGGCTCGTGGCTCGTGGCTCGTGGCTCGTGGCTCGGGCTCGGAGGGAGCGGCGGAGTCGGGGAGGGCTCGGCGGGGGCTTGGAGCGCGGGGCGCGGCTGGGGCCGCGAAGAGCGGGGCGCGGCGGGGCCGCGAA
>JBNMNW010000306.1:0-7030 GCA_051278165.1 Planctomycetota bacterium
CGCGAGCGTCGTCGCCGGCCGCGGATAAGACCGCAGATCTCTGCATCACACCACTAGCTGGGCTTGAACCGCTGACACGTGGCAGCCTGGACGCCGCGCCAAAGTGCTAGGCCACATTGGGTTGGGGCTGCCCCTACCCTGGACCTAGGCAAACAGGCTGCAACATGCGGGGCCGGAGCGGCTTGGTCTAGCAAAGTGGCGCTGCGCACGCTGGTCCTCGGCAAACCGGGCATGAGGGCAGTGGCCCCGCACTCGTGAGCCTGCTGGGCCATACTTTGGGCGGGGCACAGTGACGTCTGGGCACAGTGACGTATGAGCACAGTGACGTATGAGCACAGTGACGTATGAGCACAGTGACGTCTGGGCACAAAAAAAGCGCCGCCAACTCTTGCGAGCCGGCGGCGCCTACAAACCTCAGGACCTCATCCTATGCCTGCCTCGACGCTCCCAGCTCTAGGACCTCCCGGACCCAAAGCCGTCAGCAACGTCAGTCGCGCACGCCTAATCAAACACAGAACGAAGTGACCAGAGTCAAGCCATCCGAGTGCCTAGCTCGAACGACCCATGCAGTCGGTCCCTCCCTTGGCGACCGCCCAACACACGCTCCGGAGGATAGCGACGAGACCGACCGGTGACAACGAACTTTTGACGCTTGTCTGCTATCTGTAGTTGTCAACAGCTTTCAAGAACGCTACCGGTGGTTGGTCAAGAGTTGTTTAAACCTCGGAAATGCGGCCCGGCAGCACGATCCGAAAGCACGTGCCTCGGTCCACCTCGCTCTCGACTTCGATGCGGCCGTGATGTCGCTCGACAATGCCGTGACTGATCGCCAAGCCGAGCCCGGTGCCCTTGTCGACGTCCTTGGTCGTGAAGAACGGATCGAAGACCTTCTCCAATAGTTCGGGCTCGATGCCCTGGCCGTGGTCGCGAACTTCTAGTCGCACCTCGTGCCCGACATGCGAGCAGGACAGCTCGACAAGGGAGTTCGCCACTGATGCATCTTTGGCGTTGAGCAGGATGTTGATCAGCACCTGCAGCAAGTGATTGCTCGAACCGTTTACGACGACATCAGCGGGCACCGCCGCAGCCACTCGCAGTTTCACACCCGCAGTCTGGAAGGGAACACGCACCAGGTCGGCCGCTTCCCGCAACAAGCTGGCCAGGTCGAGCGGCCGCAATTCGAATGGGCGCTCGCGCGAAAACTGCAGCAGGCCATCGGTGATCTTGGCGATGCGGTTGACGTGCTTGTCGACGACATCGAGTTCACGAAGCAGCTTGGTCTGGTCGTCACCATCCTCGACGCGGTAGCGCAGGATCTTCACCTTGTTCTTGATGACACCGATCGGGTTATTGATCTCGTGACTGACGCCAGCGGCGAGTGTGCCAACGGACGCGAGCTTCTCGCTCAAGGCTAGGTGACGGCCCATGCGCACCAGTTCGCCTTCTTGTCGCTTGAGGCGCGCCAGCACGGTCGACACAAAGTAGATCGAGAACGCAAGCGTGGTCGCGTAGGCAAAGACCAGTAGCCACAAGCCGAGTGGATCAATCGCGTGCAAGTCGAACAGACCGACCGCCAACGGATGGTGTGCGATGATGCCTTGACGCTCAGCGAACCCCAACACCAGCAGCAACATCATGCAGGCGAAGGCCACGATCACTGCGGCTTGCACCGACAACACCAACGCGGCGATGAATGCGTGGAAAAGATAGAACAGCGCCAGCGGATTGGTGATGCCACCTGAGTAGTGCAGCAACGCCGTCAAGATGACGATGTCGACGGCGATCTGTAGGTAGACGTGCCGTCGAACCGAAGACAACCGACTGCGCTGCAAGCGCGCGAAGCGCACGATATAGAGGCCATCCACACACACGATTGCCGCGCCGAGCATGTAGAGCGGCCACGGGTTGGCAATCAAATCAAATGCGTGCGTGGCCAACGCACACAACCAGATGACACCTGCGGCCACGATCAAGCGCAGCCGGTTGAACCACGCAACTTGCGACAGCAGAGCACCGTGTTCGCGTGCTTCATCCGACACCAGCAAGCTGCTGCCGGGCAGGGCACTGCTGCTACTCAATCGCGGTTCCTCGACTCATACTCGGTTCGTGCATAGCGATAGGATCCGAGCGTCAGGCAGACGACAATCAGGATAAGTAGACTGCAAAGCGGACTGCCAAACTCCAACCGGAAGGCACCCGTCCCGTTCTCGATCAACAGCGCCTCGTTGCGTTCAGCAGGCCATAAATCGCGCGCCAACCTGCGGCTCGGTTCGATCAGGTCGAGAGTCATGCGGCGCAGTGGATCCGTGATCGTCAACTGCCGCAGGCCAGCCGAGACCTTAAGGTTCGCCGCCAGCATCTGCAGCCCGACAACGAAGAATGCGGCCCAAGCAAGTGGGCGCCGAAACGTCGCGGCCAAAAACACTGCGACGGCTGAATAGGCGACGGCGCCGAGGCCAAGCACGATGCAGAATGAGACCAGCAACCACGGTTCGCGGCCATCGGGCCACAGGTCCGCTCGACTGGCGACGGCGGCGTAGAGCGCACTGGCGGAACAGCATGCTAACGCGCTAGTCACACCGGCAATCGCGAGCCACTTGCCAAGCAATAACGGAATGCGATGCACGGGTCGCAAGAACAGATACTGGCTAGTGCGATCTTCGAGCTCGCCATGCACGGCTTGCACACCGAGGAACAACGTGGTCCACGGGACGATCACCGTGCCCAGCCCCCACCATGCAAACACGCTGTATAGGTGCGCGCCATCACTGCGAGATCGAGCCGTGCCAGCGAGCACAAACGCGAACGCGAACAGCAGTAGCAGGCCGATCGGCGCTACCCATAAGATCCGGCGGTAACGCAGCATCACCACGGTCTGCCGAGCGGACTCGACCATCGTTGCAAATGCCCCGAGCCCTGGTGCAGAAGACGCTAAGCCGGAGTCACCGGCGGCAGAGTTGGTAGTCGTCGTCATCGTGGCTACTCAACGAGGTATCCGAAGACGGCGGCGAGATCGTCATCGAGTGGTATCAGTTCGTGGATCCCGCCCTGCCAAGTACCGGCGAGGTCGGTAAAGCGGTCATAGAACGCACCATGCCCAGACAGTGAGACTTCGAGCCCATCACTAAGGAACGTCACGCCTTCTACTTCGGGCCAGCTCGTCAATTGCGAAGCAAGTTCACGTAGACGCGCACCCTTGAGCCGCAGGCGATGCGGACGATCTGGCAATTGGTCACGCAGGTCATTGATCTTGCCATCAGCTAGCAACCGCCCCTGATGAACCAAGACGACACGGTCTACAACGGCTTCGAGTTCGTGCAGCACGTGGCTAGAGATCAGCACACCGACACCGCGTTGCGGCAACTTGCGAATCAGGTCCGATAACTCGGCACGCGCAACGGGATCGAGTCCCGTCATCGGCTCATCGAGCAACACAAACTGCGGTCGGTGCGCCAACGCCTGACCAAGGCGAACGCGTTGCCGCATGCCCTTGCTGTATTCGCGAATCGGCCGATGCATGTTCTCGGCAAGTCCCAGCTCAGTCAGAACTTCTTCGGCGCGCCGCTTGGCCTCGCCTGAAGTCACGCCGTGATAGCGCAGCATCCATGACACGAACTTGACGCCGGAGAGCGGTTCGTAGAGGCGGTCGAAGTCCGGGCAGAAACCAATGCGGGCTCGCGCCTCACGGGTCGTGGCATCACTGCCACAGACTCGCACAGCTCCTTGGCTCGGACCAAGTAAGCCGACAGCCAGCTTCATCAGAGTCGATTTCCCGACCCCGTTCTTGCCGACGAGCCCGACCACTTCGGTGCGCACTTGGAATGAGACATCGAGCAGCGCGGCGACCGATCCGTACCATTTGGTGACGCTATCGAACTCCAACACGATCTGGCGAGCATCGCTCATTGCAGCGCCTCCACGACGCGCATGCGCCGCCTGGCAAACAACAGCAGGCCGGTAAACAATGTGCCGAGCATGAGGAGGGCACCTGGCAGCGAAACGTCGCGCTGCGGCAGGTCCGCGAGACTGCGAACGACAACTCGCCCGGCGTCCCAAAACGACAAGCTGGAGCGCAGCGAATACTCGTCCAGAGCGCGCGAGATCACGAAGCCAGCCGCGGAGCTACCAACAAGCAGCATGCTCCAGGCAACGATCGCAAGGTTGGCACTGGGAGAGACCGCTGAAATCAGGGTTCCGATGGCGGTCCAGATGGCAGTCATCAATGCGATGCCAAACAGGCCAATCGCAAACTGCGCAAATGTGTCGGTCATCAACGACCAATCTTCCGCGAGGAAGCAGCCGGTGATCCAAAGCAATAGCGGCATGCCCACCGTCATGCTGGCCGTGAGCAAGAAGCCGCCCAGCCACTTTGCAAAGACGTATCCCCAGGGCGAGATACCGCGGGTCCAATACAACTCTAGCGCGTTGGTCGCGCGATCGCGGGCGATGCATCGCGACACTACGACCGAGGTCAGCAGCAGGAAGAAGATCATGCCGGGCATCGTGCTCAGCGCACCTTCGAAGTAGAAAGCCGCGCGCTCCGGGTTCATGTGATCCAACGAAGGCGGCAAACGATCTGTCATGCGATCACGCAGGGACTGTGGCCCGAACTCCACCACGCCGAACATGATCAGCAACATGACCAACCGTCCCAGCGATGGGAACAGGCAGACGAAGTACAGCGCGACGCCCCACTTGGTGCGAAACAGCGCCATCATCTCCTGACGCGCAAGCGGCCAAATGCGACGGAACCCCGATACGCGCTCACATTCGAGCGGTCGGTAGTGATGTGTGAGACTCATGAGCTCTCCCCGCTACCGCGGACGGCCTTCAGGAACACATCTTCAAGCGAACGCCGTTTCCGCTGCAAGCTTCGCACGGTCGCCGCGGTCTGACGCACGACGGCAAAGACACTGCTCGTATCCTGGTCTTCAGGCAACCACACCGCAAAGCGACCATCACCAAGCGCCTCCGCGCGCCAGCTTGCTTGCAACGCTTCGAGAACCTTGGCGGCTCCGCCAAGCTGGCCTGGCGCTGGATCCACCCGTAGCCGGAACTCACGTTCGCCACCCGCCGTCAGTTCTTGGATATTGCCTTGGGCGACAACCTTGCCTCGCTCGAGCACGACGGCCGAATCACAAACAGCCTCGACGTCTTGCAGGATGTGGGTAGAGAAGACAACCGACTTGCCAAGCTCCTGACTCATCTGGCGCACGAGCTCAAGCATCTCGCTACGCCCCCCGGGGTCTAGACCATTGGTCGGCTCGTCGAGAAACAGCACGCTCGGATCGTGCACCAACGCGGCCGCCAACTTCGCCTTTTGCCGCATGCCTGCGCTGTAGCCCGAAACTGGTCGGTAGCGCTGTTCTTCAAGACCAACCAGGTAAAGCACTTCGTGCGCGCGGCGCCAGGCATCACGACGAGGCAAGCCGCTCAGCATTCCCAACAGGCTGACCATGTCGAAGCCGGTGGCCTGTGGCAGGTGCGCATCCCGCTCCGGCATGTAGCCAACGTGAGCTCGAATCGCCGCGGCACTCGCATCCGAAGGTAGATCGGAGAAGCGCATCTTGCCGCTGGTTGGGCGAACGAGTCCCAGCAGTGCCTTGAGCACCGAACTCTTGCCCGCACCGTTGCGCCCAAGCAGACCAATCGACCCTTGATGAAAAGTCACTGTTAGGTCGTCGACCGCTAGGTGATCACCGTAACGAATAGTGACATTCTCAAGCTGCACACTCATGTGGTCGCAGGTCCTCTATCTGGCATGACGGATCGGGTTCGCAACTGCTGAGCCACTCAAGGAGCAGCAACAGGCGGCGGCAAGTCTGTAGGCAGGTCGTCGGGCACGGCCAAGCGCTGGCGCCAACAATCTAGGTGTTCGGTGGATTCCGCAAGAAGTGTCAATCGCACTCGCAGGTCATGCTCAAGAAAGGCCGTTCGACGATGCCAAGAATGCCGCGCATAGTCCGCCGCAACTTGCTCCAAAAAGTGGGTCGACAACTCACGTTCTGGGTCGGCGTGCAAGATGCAGCCATCGGGTGCCAACACCTTCTTGAGTTGTCGAAGAATCGGTGCGTGGTGGTTTTCGTGATAGGTCACATCCGACAGTAAAACCATGTCAAAGGTGCCCTCGACAAACCCCCGTGCCCAATCAACCTGCTGGGTTGTCGGCGCATGTGTGCAACCGGGTTGAGCCTTGGCATTCCACGCGGCAAATTTGACGGCATCCGCTTCGAAGTCGGCGGAGCACAAGTGAGCACCTAGCGCGGCGGCCTGGATTCCCGGCACACCAACTCCACAGCCCAAGTCCAAGACCCGCAAGCCAGCAAGCACTTCCGGGCCAGACGTTGTGTGCACGCGGTTTAGGTGCCGTGCGATGGACACAGCTGCCGGCCAGATACGACACCAGTATGGTGGCTCTTTGCCGCGAAGAACGTCTGCAGCCCAAGAACCCCCTCGCAGCCAAGCGCGATCATCGGGAATGACGATCGACAGCTGGCCAGCGCCAATCGGAATGCGGTGGCGCCGCAGTGGATAACGCTTCAGCACTGGGTCTTGCTGTGCTTCAGGCACGCCGGGCATCCGCATACCGTTGGTCATTTCACGGCCAAGGCTAGCCAAGCGTCGGTGCTACCACACCTGGCGCTCTTGAAAAGCGTTCTTGAGCAAACCGATGACTCGCTGCCCGACGGGAGAGGTTTGTCCGCCGCTGGCGACGCAGTCGAAGCCAACGAGATCAGCGAGGCATTGGGGCACATCATTACACAGTGGCCGCGAGTCCAATTGGCTGCGGCGACACTGTGGCCGCGCGTGCCCACTGGTAGTTAGTGAACCTTGGCCGCGAGTGAACAGTGGCCAGGCCTGAGCAGTAGCCAGTGTGAGAAGTAGCCAGTGTGAGAAGTAGCCAGTGTGAGAAGTAGCCAGTGCCCCAGAACAACTGCCCCCCAGAAATGAAACAACCCCGCCGTCCTAATGGACGACGGGGCGATTCGTATAATAACCCGGCGCTAACCTACTTTCGCGCATAGCACTA
>JBNMNW010000307.1:0-7003 GCA_051278165.1 Planctomycetota bacterium
TCGCGATGGTTCGGGTGGTGAATCCGCAGCTGTTGACGTCTCGGCTGAGTGAGTCGTCGTCGGTGCCTGCGTTGCCGGCTCCCGTTCGCGCCAGGTCGCCACACACACCAGCATCACCTCGTCGCCTACATGTATTAGGTGCTCGCGTACATGCTCGAGCACGACCTTCTGCTGCAACGCGATCAGCGGTGCGTCGTCAATACGACCGAGCTGAGGCGAGAATCGTAGGGTCAGAACTTTGGCTCGCATGGGTGCCTCCCTGGCCCCGCCTCCCATCCCCTACAACCACCAAATGGCAGAAAATCTCGCAGATTTTAAGTGCCGATTCTAGGCATTTGTACACCCCTCGCTCGCTGCGCTTGCTTGGGGTGTGCAAACCGTGAAGTGGTAAGGTCAGAAAGTGATGATCCTGGCGGGGCGCAAGCCCAGGTTGAGGATGCGGATCGTCGGTGCATTGTTGTAGCGGATGGCCGACCGAGCGTGCGTAGCGGCGCTGTTGAAACTGCCGCCGCGGTAGACACGGTGGGAGGAGGAAGACCTAACGGATCGTAGGCCGTCGCCGACCTGCTCGCCGCCGTAGTCCCCATACCAGTCGCGGCACCACTCATAGACGTTGCCGTGCACGTCGTAGAGGCCGAACCCGTTCGCGCCAAATGAGCCCACGGGCGCATGCACGACGCAACCGTCGTTCCACTCCTCAAACGCGCCCCATTGCGGCGCGGCCCGCTTTGCCGAGGCATCCGCTAAGTTGGCCACATCGTTCAGCCCGGCCGGATCGACACTCCATGGCGTCGTCGACCCGGCCCGGCAACCACACTCCCACTGCGCCTCCGTCGGCAACTCCATGCCATGACGAGTGAGCAGCGTGTCACACATCGACCAGTCCACCTGCTCGACGGGGTTCGACGGCGTGATGCGATTGCCAGCGACGGTACGCCCCGCCTTATACTGGCTCGGATCCCGAAGCTCCGCATCCCAGGTGCACAGCCGCGCCCACTGCCCCTGCGTTAGCTCGTGCCGCGCCAACAAAAACGGCGACAGCGTCACCTCGTGCAGCGTCTCGTCCTTTTGACGCCGCCGATCGTAGAACGGCGCGTCCTTGTCTTCTGACTGCGAACCGAGCGTCACCGTGCCACCCGGCAACAACACGAACACGATGCCCGTGTCGCCAGTGATCTTGATCGATCCATCCGCCTCGTGCTTCGGAATCACGATCGTCGTGGTGTTTGACGCGCCATCCCATGCACTCCGCAAGTCGTAGAACTCCCACAACAACGTCACCGGGTTCATCCCGATTGGCACCAGCCCGATCACCGCCTCGTCCGGCAACGCGATCGACTTGCCCGCATACAGCTTACTCGCCACCACACCGTCCGCCTGCGCAATCGCCGCACGCGCTTCTGTCCAGGTGGGGTGGCCGTCGTGCGCCGCATGCGTCAGCTCGGTGACCTCGTTGGCCCAGCGAAGCCGCTGCAGCACGCTGGCTTTCTTGCCCTTCAGAATCTCCAACCGCTCCAGCAGACCCATCAGCGCACCGTGCAAGAAGCCCGCAGCCTTCTCGTCCGGCTGCGAGCCGAACTGCCAGGATCGCAGCGCATCCGCCAGTTGCTGCAGTTCGTGCTCCGCCGCAGCGACCACCGCTTCGCCGGCGTCACCGCCAAGCGCCGCAATGCGCGACTCCAGCTCCGTCACATACTTCTCGAAGTCCGCACGCCGCGCACCCGCCAACTCGACGTTCTGCCGCGCGACCGATAACGCCTCCTGATCACGCCCACAGAAGAACAACGCCCACGAAAGCGTGTCCCCGAACGTCGCCTTGTCGTCACCATCCGCCGCCGCGACTGCCGCCCGTGCGCAAGCCAACGCCAACCTCTCCTGGCCACGCGCACGCTCCGGCTTCTCCCAGTCGACGAACGGCCACGCGATCGAGTTCCACTCGCTTGGCGTCTTGCCCTGTAGCTCTGCCGGCAACTCTGGCTCGATCCACGCCTGCTTGCCACTGCGCACATCCTGGGCCAGCCGCACCGCCTCGACGCGCTGCTGCAGTGCGTCGTATTCCGGAAAGCGCACATGCGCCCGCCGCTCGGCATCGAGTTCTGCCACCGTTGCCGGCAACGCCTTCGAGCGCAACGAAGCAACCGTGCCGCGGATCGACTCTTCCTTCGCAAGCAAGGCATCGACCTCGCGCAGCCACGAGTCCATCGCCGCGATCTTGTCGGCCCATGCCGGATACAGCGCCGCTTCCTCGGTCACAGCACGTTCGTATTCCACCACACCCGACAACTGGTCGAAGTCGCGCACCTTCGCCGTGAGTTCCGCTGCCTTCTGCTGCACCTCGGTTGCGAGTGCCGTCTTCTCCTCCGCGAGCGTTGTTTTCTCCTCTGCCAGCCTCAGGTTGCGCGCAGCCTCGTCGTCCGCTCGCTGCTTCTGCGCCAGCGCGTCGTCCTTCGCCTTCGTCTCGCTGACCAGAAGCTCCTCAGCCCGCAGTTTCTGTGCCAACGCGTCGCCCTTCGCCTCAGTCTCGCTGACGAGCAGCTCTTCGGCCCGCAGCCACTGCACGAACGTGCCAACACCGCCGCCGACCAGCGTCAGCAACACCAGACCACCTGCCACGAACTGCCCGCGATACCGCCGCACCAGCTTGCTGAGCCGATACCCTGCACTCGGTGGCCCAGCCACCAGTGGTTCGTGGTCGAGATACCGTTGCAGGTCCGCCGCCATCGCGTTGGCCGTGTCGTAGCGCCGGTTGCGCTCCTTCTCAAGCGCCTTGAGCACAACCCAGTCGAGGTCGTTCTTCAGCGCCTTCTTCAGCGCGCCGACGCTGACCCGGCGCGTGCGTGCCAGTTCGGTCGAGTGGTTGCCCTGTGACGTCAGCCGCGTGCTCGGCTTGGGTGGATCGACTTCGCGCAAGATGCGCTGGATCTCCAGCATGCCCGCCTTGCGCAGTTCGGCGATGGGGAACGGCAGCTCACCGACCAGCACCTCGTAGAGCATCACTCCGAGCGAGTAGATGTCGGCCCGGGTGTCGATGTCTTGATTGCTCGGGTCCGCCTGCTCCGGTGCCATGTATTCCGGCGTGCCGACGATCTGCCCGACCTCGGTGAACAGCGTCGCCTCGATGAGCTTCTGGCCCATTGCCTTAGCCAGACCGAAGTCGATGATCTTGATCTGTAGCTTGCCGCCGCCGTCGCTGACGAGCACGTTGTCCGGCTTTAGGTCGCGATGCACGACGCCCTTCTGGTGCGCGTGCTGCACCGCTGCGCACACCTGCTTCATTAGCAACAAGCGGTCGGTCAGCGAGAGCTTCTGTCGTTCGCAGAAGCTGTCGAGCGGGATGCCCTTGACCAGCTCCATGACGAAGAACGGCTGGCCGCGCTCGGTGGTCCCGCAGTCGAACACCTTGGCGATGCCTTCGTGGTCCATCAGTGCCAGTGCCTGACGTTCCTGCTCGAACCGTGCGACCACAGCTTTGCTGTCCATACCCAGCTTGATCAGCTTGAGCGCGACGCGGCGGTTGACAGGTTCACGTTGCTCGGCCAGATAGACCGTGCCCATGCCGCCCTCACCGAGGGTTTCGAGAATCTTGTAGGGACCGATCTGTTTCGGTCGGGACTTCTCAGGGTCATCCACATGCGCCGTCTGCGCGAGTGTCGCGCCAGCTTCTTGCTCGTGAGCGATCATGCGCAACGCGGCTTCTTGAAGAACTACGTCACTATCGGCTTGCTGTCGCACGAACGCCTCGCGCTCGATTACCGGCAACGCCATCGCGCGATCGAACAGCTCGCGCTGACGGGCGACGTCGGGGGATTCTTCTTCTGGTGTGTTCGGCATGGACTCTCCAACATCAGTATGCCTTTGCGGTGGTGGAGTCCGAAGTGTCCTTCACGCAATACGGTGGTATTGGCTGTTGCTTCGGGTGGTTCCTGCACGGAGCGGCTATCCGTGCCGGCCAGCGCAAGAGCATGTCGAAGCCCGGCCATTCTGGCGACGAGCTAGCCCTAGCCGGAAGTTGCTCCGAGCCCAGTTGGCGCCGAATTGCTCGGCTCCAAATCGTCGATGAGCTGTTCTGTACGGTGCCAGGCACAGAAACAACTCATTCGGACGAGAACACTTCCTCAAGCATCGCCGCGGTCAGGATGGTATGCGCGATGCGGCACAGAAAGCGCCGCCCGCAGATCGCCTTACGATCAGCTCAGATGCCTGCGGTGGCGTTCGCAGGCTGCTTGCTGCGATTCAGGATCCGGACTCGATCGAGCGCGTGCTGCGGGCGATGGGCTTGCCGTGGCAGGCGCCGGAGTTGGCGGTGGCTCGTGCTCCGCCGGAAATCTGGGGGTGACTGGCTCGAAACGTGTTTTGGCGCGGGCGAGGGCGAGGGCTCGCTGACTAGACCGCGGCACCCAGGGTCGCTGTGGGGAGCGGTGTGTTTATGGGTGAGGTTTCGGGCGAAATGCACGGTTAGGTCGCTGTGAAACGGGCGGGTTGACCGGGTGTCGCGGGGGTGGGATTAGGGCTGAGTGGGGTTCGGGTGGTCCGAGCCGCTGCTTGAACTACCTGTGCGCCCCTCTTGGGTTGCTATCATGCCGCGATGACTCGCGTTTCGTTCGCACTCGTAGCAACCGCCCTGGTTGCTGTTCCAGCTTTCGCTCAGGGCGCCGCCGCCGCCGCGCTGCAGGTCACCGCCACCGTTACGTTGAGTCCACCGGCGATCGTGCTGCAATGGCCCGGCAATGCTGCGGCCAGTCACTACACGATCAGCAAGCGGGCCGCTGGCGCCCTGAATTGGAACGCGCCGACGTCGATCGTGGGCGGCAGCGCGACGATGATGTGGAGTGACGGCAACGCGGCAGTCGGCACGCGCAATGAATACCGCATCATGCAGTGGGGCACGACGGCGGCGAACTCCCACATTACCGCTGGCATAGAAGCCGACCTGATCGAAGAGCGCGGCCGCCTGATCCTGTTAGTCGACGACACCCAGGCCACGCCGCTCGCGAGCGAGATCGACCGACTGATCCGCGATCTCGTCGGCGACGGCTGGCAGGTCGTCCGCCACGACGTGTCGCGCACCGCGAGCGTGACCAGCATCAAGGCGTTGATCGTCACCGAATACAACGCTGCCCCGAACCAAACCAACGCCCTGTTCCTGCTCGGCCACGTGCCAGTGCCATATTCGGGCAACATCAACCCCGACGGCCACTCCAACCACCGGGGCGCCTGGCCCGCCGACGCCTACTACGGCGACGTCAACGGCACCTGGACCGACGTCTCGGTCAACAACTCCAGCGCTTCCCGATCCGCCAACCGCAACGTCCCCGGCGACGGCAAGTTTGATCAGAGCGTCATCCCGAGCCTGGTCGAACTGGCGGTCGGACGTGTCGACCTCGCCAACATGCCGGCGTTCGCGGCCAGCGAGACCGCGCTGTTGCAGGCCTACCTCGACAAGGACCACGACTATCGCAATAAGGTGTTCGCAGTCGATCACCGCGCCGTGATCGACGACCACTTCGGCTACTTCGGTGGCGAGGCGTTCGCGGCTTCTGGCTGGCGCAACTTCTCGGCCCTGGTCGGCCCGGCCAACGTCATCGCCGCCGACTATTTCACGACGCTCAATACGACCAGCGGCAACGGCTACCTGTGGTCCTATGGCTGCGGCGGCGGCTCCTACAGCAGCGCCAACGGCATTGGCAATACCAACAGTTTCACCACGAGCACCAACCGCGGCGTGTTCACCATCCTGTTCGGTAGCTACTTCGGCGACTGGGACTCGACCAACAACTTCTTGCGGGCGCCGCTGGGCTCGGGCTGGACACTTGCCAACGTCTGGGCGGGCCGGCCGCACTGGCTGCTGCACCAGATGGGGCTGGGGCAGACCATCGGCTACTGCGCCCGCGACAACCACAATGACACCTCCGCCGGCGGCATTGGCGTGCGTCAGATCCACATCGCGCTCATGGGGGACCCGACGCTGCGCCAGCATGTCATCGCTCCGGCGAGCAACGTTGCCGTCAGCGCTGGCGGCGGCCAGGCTACGGTGTCGTGGAGCGCCTCGCAGGACACCGTCGGTGGCTACCACATCTACCGCGCAGCGCAGTCGGCTGGACCGTTCACGCGAGTCACGGCGACGCCCATCACCGGCACCACCTACATCAACTCATCGCCTCTGGTCGGCCCACAGACCTACATGGTGCGGGCGCTGCGACTCGAAGCGACACCAACGGGCAGTTACTGGAACATGAGCCAGGGCGCGTTCGCGACCACCTGCCTGCCACAAGTCGCCGCCTCGCACGTCAGCTATGGTCTGGGTTGCAGCACCCCGGCGATGGCGGTCAGCGCTACTCCGGCACCGATCGCGACCGCGACCACTGGCACGCTGGTTACCTACACCGTGACCGACATACCCGAGACCGCGCCGGGCAGCGGCGTCCACACCGGCTTCGTCATCGTCAGCCTACAGGGTGACATGACCGGGACGTCACTGGCGCCCATCGGTGCCGCCGGCTGCGACGCCCTGCTCAGCACCCTCGATCTGTTGCTGCCGTTCGCCGGCAATGGCTCGACTGCCACGGCGCAGTTCCAGATTCCGGTTGCGGCGCCGTGCGGGCTACCGCTCTACGCCCAGACGATCGCGCTGGTGCTGCCGTTCAGCGCGCCCAACACCCAGAACGCTGCCGGCATCGTCACCAGCAACGGTCTCCGCAGCGTGATCGGCCCGTTCTGAGGTGGTTGCGGCCGATCTGGTGGCGCTGGTGCCTGTCTCCAAGACCGGCAAGGTTATGGCCGCAGGTCGCCAAGCTCACATCTGGAGCGCGTGCAAAGCCGGCATTCTAAGTGCTGTGACGCGGTTGCGAATGTTGCATGCAAGTCGAGCCTCAGCGGCCTGGGGGGGGCGTTGGTGCACGGATCGGAATGACGGGCACGCGATCTGCCGATATGGGGGTTCCCCGATCCGCAACTAGCCATGCCGAGCACCAAGTCCCGCGTCCATCCCAAGTACAAGACGAAG
>JBNMNW010000308.1:0-6987 GCA_051278165.1 Planctomycetota bacterium
CCGACCGCAACCGGCTTGCCCAGCACCGCAGGATCGCGCAACTGCTCGACCGAAGCGAGGAAGGCATCAATGTCGACATGAAGGATGCGGCGGTCCACGAATGGCAACCTAACATTTCACGAACACATGTCCAGAACCTAGCTTTGCCAAGCTCTCCACACTGTCCACATGACTTTCCACAGGCGACCTCTATTTCCACAAACAACCACCACCAAAACGCATCGCGCGCCAGGGACTTGCGTGCTTCTCAACAGCACTCTCCACAACAGACTCCACATTCCTCCACTGGGACAGAAGACCCGAGTGCGCCGCGCTTGTTTCCGCATGGCGAACGGTCACAGTGCTTCGCCACCCATGGACGCCACCCCCAACCAAAGCCAGCAGCCAAGCCATTCGTTTGCGGATGAGATGCGCCAGTTGCTGCGGCTCGGGCTGCCAATTGCGTTCGTGCAGTTCGGCATGACCGCAATGAACTTTGTCGACGTGGCGATGCTCGGGCGGCACGACGAAGTGGCTCTGCCGGCGATGGCGCTCGGCAATTTGCTGAGCTGGGCGGCGTCGGTATTCTGCATGGGCGCGGTCACGGCAATGGATCCCCTGCTGTCGCAAGCGGTCGGAGCCAATGACCGGGACGCGATCCCCCGACTGCTCGGGCGCGGCGCGCTGCTGGCGTTGGTACTTACGATCCCAACCGGGCTCATGCTGATGCCAGCAGCCAGCTGGCTATCGCTGTTTGGCCAGCCAGAAGCCCTGATTCCCGAGGCGGCGACCTACGCCCAGCTGCAAGCCTTGGGCATTCTGCCGTTTCTGTGGTACTCAGTGCTACGCAGCCTGATGTCGTCGCATTCGAGCCTGATGCCGCAGGTGGTGACGATCGTGCTGGGCAACCTCGCCAACGCCGGCCTCGATTGGCTGCTGATCTTCGGCAACTGGGGCATGCCCGAACTGGGTGCGACTGGCGCGGGAATCACGACCGTCAGTTGTCGCTGGCTGATGCTGTTAGGCCTGTGCTGGTTTGGTTGGCGCGACATTGGCCCCCACCTGATGCAACTGCGCAATCGTGCCGTTCGCGCGCGCGCCTTCGCGCTTGGCCCGCTGTGGCGCATGCTCAAACTGGGCTTGCCGATTGGCACTCAGTTCGCGCTAGAAATGGGCGCGTTCGCGCTGACCGGATTGCTGGTCGGCCACTACGACGCCGTCGCGAGCGGTCTCGAAGTCGAAGGGGTGAACCTCGCCGGCCACCAGATCGCACTGCAACTCGCCACGATGAGCTTCATGGTGCCGCTCGGCCTAGGCATGGCGGCGTCGGTGCGGGTTGGCTGGGCTGTAGGGCGCGGCGACCCGGGTGCGATCCGCCGCTCGGTGTCGGCCGCATTGATCAGCGGGGCCACGATCATGAGCGGGTTCATGCTGCTGTTCCTGCTGCTGCCCGCCCAGCTTGCCAGCATGCTAGTGATCCACGAAAGCGTGCAGAACGTAGCCGTGGCGCTGATTCCGATCGCTGGCGTGTTCCAAATCGGCGATGGCTTGCAGGTCGTTGCGGTCGGCTGCCTGCGCGGCATGGGCGATATGCGATCGGCGGTCTTCGCCAACATCATCGGGTTCTGGGTCCTCGGAATACCGCTCGGCGCCTGGCTGGCGTTTGGCTGCGACCTCGGACCAGCCGGATTCTGGTGGGGCCTGGTGATTGGCTTGTCGGTAGTCGCGGTCGGCCTGCTTTGGGTCGTCTTCCAACGCGCAGGCGAGAAGCGCGGTCGCTTGTCAGTCGACTGATCGCCATTCGCGGCTACCATGTAGTCATGCGTTGCACGGCCGTCCTGCTCAGTTCGCTCCTGATCCTTCCGAGCTGTAGTTCGTGGTTCTTCTCAGGTGTGCCGAGCGTCGATCGCTCGCGGCCGGTGGCGCTGCTAGAGACCACGGGCGGTGTCGAATACGCCGCGACAACCGAGATCGGCATCTTGTCGCTGGGCCGCACCGCGACGACTGGCCCGTGCCGCGTGCACTACTTCCTCGGCCCGACCCCGTTGATTGAGACCGGCGAACTGCATTCGACCGGCAGCGTCTTCACCGCAGCTGAGATTGATCTGAAGACGCAACTCGTGCGCCTGCTCGATCGCAGTGCGACCGCCGAAGACTCACTAAGTGTCATGTGGACACCAGACGGCGAGAACTGCGAGACCGTGTCGGTTGAGCTCGCGACGGGCAATGGACTCGCCGGTGATCTGCTGCGCGACCCGGGCGTCGAGTTACCAGCTGGCGCGACCCTGCTGTGCCGCGGTCCAAAGGGCGAATCGATGTTCGCTGGTCTGATCGCCGGTCGCGCGACCGTGCACGATGGCGCCGCTGCTGGTCGCTACTACGTTGTGGCTGGCGTCGACCGCGTCCGCGAGTTGCTCGCAATTCCACACAAGTATCCAGTCGATATGATCCCGAAGTATCGCAGCGACGACATCACCGTGATGAAGCCGCTGAAGACGAAGCCACCCGAGCTGACGAATACACCAGGGGCGGCTGGCGGCATTGGCGACCTACTGAAGGCCTTTGGTGGCAAGACTTCGCCAGGCAACTCTGCGGGCAACGGCGGTGGCCAGTAGCTGATTCGGTAAGCGCTTGTCGGCAGCAATCGCTGCGGACGGATCGACCGCCGCGACCGCGTTTACTCGCGCACGACGCCAGCCAGCTGCAACACGTCATCCACGACGGCGTGCAAGACAAACAGCACCATGCGATCCATCGGCTTGATCTTGTCACCGCCGCGCGGGATCACGACGTGACCATCATCACGGGTGATCGCCGCAACCACACAACCGCGTGGGAAGCAGGCCTCCTGAAGCGTCTTGCCGATCAACTTACTGCCCGCGCCGATTTCGAGTTCGAGCACTTCCGCCTTGCCCTCTTCAATGGTCGCGATCGTCGAGATGCTGCGACTGCGAACGAACGCGAGGATGCGATTGGCGCACAAGAGGCGCGGTGAAACGGCGGTGTCAATTCCAAGTTGTTGGTAGAGCGACACGTAATCCGGCTTGTGCACGAGTGCGACGGTGCGCTTGACGCCGAGTGTGCGCGCCAGCTGACACGACATTAGATTGCGCTCGTCTTTCTGGGACACGCCGAGGAATGCGTCAGCGTCCCCCACGTGTTCTTCTTGCAGGAAGTTGAGGTCGGTCGCTTCCGCGTGCAAAACGACAACGCCCTTGAGCACTTCGGATAGGTGCTCGGCTTCATGGCGGTTCTCGACGATGACGCGCACGCCAACATGCTCGCGCTGCAGCGCCTGACAGACTTGCTGGGCGATGCCGGCGGCGCCGTAGACCACAACGTTGCGGGGCGGCGCTTTTTTGCCACCAATCTTTTTCTCGAACGAAGCGATCGCTTTGGGCTCGCCGAGCACAAACAACTCGTCGTCGACGCGCAGGTCGTCACCGCCGCCTGGCACGATCACTTCGCGGTCGCGGTCGATGGCCGTGATCAGCATGCCCGACGGGATCTTAATATCCTTGACCATCTGCCCAGTAAATGGTCCGCCTTCGGCCAGCTTGAACCGCCGCATCTGGACCTTGCCTTCAGCGAATTCTTCAACGCCAACGGCTTTGCTTTGGCGCACGATTTTGACGATCTCCTCGGCGGCCAAGTCGTCGAGCGACAGCAGCAGATCGTAGTGCAGGTTCTTGCGAAAGAACGTGCGCGAGCGTCGCACCGCTGACGTGTCGTGCAGGCGCAGAATGGTCTTTTTGGCCCCCATGCGCTTGCCGAACAGCGTCGTCAGCATGTTGACGTTATCGTCATTGGCGACGGCCAGCAGCAGATCGGTCGAGTGTGCTTCGGCCCGGTCCAAAACATCGGGACGTGAACCGTCGCCGTGCACAGCGCGCACGTCGAGCAGGTCGGCAACCCGACGGATGCGGTCGAGGTTGGGATCGACCACGGTTATAGAGTGCCCCTCAGTCGACAGAACCTTTGCCAGGTAGCTGCCGACTTCGCCGAGGCCGACGATCAGGATGTTCATCGAGTGCTAGAACGATACTGTTTTCGCGGCCCGATTTGATCCTGCTGCTCGACAACAAAGATTCGTTCGTCTGGAACCTAGCCCAAGCGCTGCAACAGCTCGGGGAGGGTGTTGACGTCGTGCGAAGCGATCGTATTGCGGTCGCTGCGGCCGAATCGTACCGCGCGATCGTCGTCTCGCCCGGTCCAGGCAGGCCCGAAGACGCCGGCGCCTCGGTGGATTTCATTCGCGAATGGTCCGGCAAGCGGCCGATTCTGGGCGTATGCCTCGGCCATCAAGCGATTGCCGCGGCGTTCGGCGGCAGCATCGTCCGAGGCAGGCCGGTGCACGGCCGGCCGACGCCGATCCACCACAATGGCCTCGGACTCTTTGAGGGCTTGCCGCAACCGTTATCTGCGTGTCGCTACCACTCTCTTTATGTCGCCGAAGACTTGCCGAAAGTTTTGTCGGCAACGGCGCATTCCGAGGCAGGTGAAATCATGGCAGTGCAGCACCGCGAACATCTGACCTATGGCGTGCAGTTCCACCCTGAGTCGTTCCGCAGCCCAGATGGTGACCGCTTGCTGCAAAACTTTTTGGCGATGGTGCCGAACGGCATGCCGCCCGTGGGCATCTCTCCAGTCGGCAACTCTCCCGAGAGCGGCTCTCCCGACGGGCTTCTTCCCGACGGCCTTCTTCCCGACGGCCTTCTTCCCGACGGCCTTCCTCCCGACAGCCTTCTTCCCGACAGAACGCCTCCCAAAACTACCTCTTCCAACAATGAGGTCGCATGAGTGAGAACCTGATCCACATCGCCGGGCTGCAGAAGGCTTACGGCCAGAAAGACGTGCTGCGTGACATCAACTTGTCAGTCGGCAAGGGACAGCTACTCGGTTTGATCGGGCCCAATGGCGCCGGCAAGTCGACCTTGCTGCGTTGCATGGTCGGTCTCGTGAAGCGCAGCGGCGGCGAGCTGAGTTTGTTTGGCCACGACCCGGCAAAGCAGTCACTTCTGATTCGTCGGCGCGCCTGCTACCTGCCCGGCGAAACCGGTGTCTACCAGCAGATGACCGGCGCGCAATTCTTGAAGTTCGCGCTCGGCTTCTACCCGAAGCAATCACTCGAACTGAAGCAGCGCCTGCTCGAACAATTCGACTTACCACTGCACATGAAAGTGCGCAGCTACAGCGCTGGCATGAAGCAGAAGCTGGCGCTGATCGCGACGCTGGTGCCCGACGTCGACCTCTATCTACTCGATGAACCCGACCGCGCGCTGGACGCGAGTGTGCGATTCTATCTGCGCGATGTACTGCGCACGTTGAAGGACCATGGCAAAACGATTGTGCTCAGCTCCCATCACCTGAGCGAAGTCGAATCACTGGCCGATCGCCTCGAGTTCTTACTCAGTGGTTGCTTCGTCTCGCACGAACGACTGCAGCGGGCGCGCGCCCACCTGCGCCGGCAACCACGCATTCGTTTGCGCGACGGCTACGAGTTGCCCGATGGCGCGAAGCTGATCCGCAAAGAACTCGACGGCATGCTGATCGTCGAGACAGACAACGACCCGATGCAGTGGCTGCGTTCGTTGCCGCACGATGCCGTCGAAAGCGCCGAGGTTGGCGTCGACCGACTTGAGGATCTCTACCAATTGCTGCTCAAGGATGAAGCAGCGCCACGCTGTGGTGTCGGCATCGAGTCCGCGGGAGGCGACGAATGATTGCCGGCAAGACTTGGCGCGAAATCCGCATGGTCGGACTCGCCTACATCCTGATCCTCGAGATGCTCGCCATCCCGGTATTGCTGTTGTGGGAGGAAATCTACGCTGACCTGCAACGTTCGACCCTGTTCAGCAGCCTAGGCGTCGACTGGATCAAGCGACTCGGCAGCGCCATCAGCAACCGCAACGAACAAGCCGCCTACACCAACTGGTGCGCCGTGATGCTGTTCTTCCGCAGCACCAACCTGGTCGGCACCGCGACCTCGGTATTGATCGGCACTGGCTTGTTCGCGCGCGAACGCGAGGCCGACACGTTTGAGTTCTTGCTGGCACGGCCAATATCGCGCTCGTCGCTGCTCTGGCAGAAGTTCTGGCCGTGCGCGATCGTCGTTACGTTGCCGATTTTCATCGTCAACGCCACCATGCTGCCGTGGTCGTGGTCCATAGGGCTCGACCTGCCAAAGTGGGAGCTGTTCCTGGCGTCACTGCATGCCGCAAGCTTCGCGTTGGCGTTCTTGACGTTAACGATGTATGTGTCGATCGTCGTGCACGTGCAGGCGCACGTTGCCGCCATCGTCGGCGCGTTCGCAATCTTGCAGATCGGGATCTACCTGACGCAACGCATCCGCCCCTACAGCTTGTTCCGCCTAGTCGACTTTGATTGGTATGGCCCGATCATGACCGGCAACACGCCGGCGTGGCAGATGTTCGATCCAATCCGCAGCCACGGGTTCACGACCTATCTGCTAGCGGGAACAGTGCTACTCTACGTGCTGTCATGGCGCGCGATGCAACGGACGGAGCCCTAATGCAAACGTTAGGAATCTGGCTCACGGTCGTAGCGACACTGCTGCGCGAACTGGTGCGAGCCTTCTCGTCACCATTCCGCTTGCTGGCGTATTTGCCGTTCCGCCACAAGTGGCGCCAACGTGCTACCGAGGCACTCGAAGCAGCCGCCAAGCAAGCCGGTTGCGATGACGAAGCATTGGCACAGTTCTATGCTTGTCGCCGGCCGCGACGCGGCGAGCAACCACACCTATTCGTGTCTGCCGGCGAGGCCAGTGGCGAACTTCATGCGGCGCGACTGGTGAAGGCACTGCCTGACGACCTACGCGTGACCGCGTTCGGTGGCAGCCAACTGACGGCGGCCGGTGCCAACGTGACCTTCGGCCTCAGCGAACACGCGGTCATGGGCGTCGTCGGCGTGTTGCAGCAACTACCGCTGATCCTGCGCGCCTTCGCCGCCTACCTGCGCATGCTGCGCAACGATCCGCCGGACCTCATC
>JBNMNW010000309.1:0-6982 GCA_051278165.1 Planctomycetota bacterium
ACGCCCAGGTTCTAGAAGCCGACCCAACGTTGCCGATTGCGACTGGCACGTCGAACTTGCGCGTCATCGTACTGCTGTAGTGAAGACTGCAGTCGCGTGATAAAGAGCGGGCCTCTCGATTGAGAGGCCCGTTTTCGTAGGTAGCCAGGTTCGCCGGCTGCTGTGCGAACGATTGTAACTCTCGGCGCCACCGCCGCGCCGCGCGCAGGCACACCACTGCACCTAGATCTGCGTACTGTACCCGGTTCAAACCACAGATTTGGCGAGCCAAATCTGTGGTTTGAACCGGGTACAGTACGCAGATCTAGGCGCAGATCGCGAGTCGACCGGCGGCGGCGTAGGACGCAGGTACATGCGAACGGGACCGCTCTGCATCGCAGGAACGGTCCCGTTGGCTAGTTAGCGCGCAACTTAGAAGTGCATCGCTTCGCCGGACGTTCCCGGGCCGAGCAGCACCAGCGAGCCGTCAGGAAGGACCTTGCCGGTGTGGCCGATGCGAACCTCAACCATGGGAGCGATGGCCGTCCAGGTGCTGTTCACCGGGTCAAAGATCGACACCGCATCGAGGCCGACAGCGGCACTCAGCAGGCCTTCGGAGCCGCCACAGACAACCACGTCGCCGCTCGGCAGCAGCGTCGCAGAGTGGCCGGTGCGCGCCCGCAACATCGTCGTTGCCTGCCAGCTGTTGGCAACCGGATCGTAGATGTCGGCACCTGCGATCGAAGCCGCGTTGGCAACGTTGATCAAGCTCGGAATCAGCACACCACCGGTCAACATCAAACGACCATCGGCCAGCGTGACCTGGTTGTCTTGATGATAGGCGCGACCAGAAGGCATGCTCGCAGCGTTGGACCACGAGTTGGTCAGCGGGTTGTAGAGCTGCGCCGCGGTGGTCGACGTGACGGCGATCGGAATACCGAAGAACACCGTCGCTTGAATGCCGCCGGAGATCATCATCAGGCCGTTGCTCAAACGCGACAGGGCCGGCACCAAACGGCGGCCGCCGATGTTGGGACCACTAGTCCAGCTGTCAGCAACTGGGTCATAGAGGAAGGATGCGTTTGAAACGCCGGCAATCGCGGTCGTCAAGTCGGTGAAGTTGTTGGTGCCACCAACGATCATGACGCGGCCGTCCGCCAACGTCGCTGCCGAGTGGCCAGCGAGCGGGCCAGGCATCGCCGCAACCACCGAGAACGTGTTGTTCGCCGGGTCGTAGATCTCGCACGCCGTCGTCGTCACACCAGTGCCGTCGAGGCCTCCGGTAAAGATCACGCGGCCATCGTTGAGCGTCGCGGCTGCATACAGTGCTGCCGGGGCGGATGGCGCCGGGCCCGCTTCCGAGTCGAGCGTGCGAAAGTTGAAGAACTCGCTCGAACCACCACTGATCAGCAAGAAGTCGCCACCGCCTGGACGACTGGGAATGTCGCAGATCGTCGCCGCAACGCGCGCCGTCAATAGGGTCGACGGCAGTGCTGCACTCGTCTGCACCTGCACATGATGCGTCGTGACTGGGTTGCTGAGCTGGTCAAACAACGTGGTCGCCCCCGGCAGCGTCGCCGCCTGCCAGTGGAACACGTATCCCTGCACAGTCGGCAAGTTTGGCAGGGGGACATTGAGCGTTGCCGTGCCAATGGCACTCGTCAGCTGGATGGACCAGTTGCTAAGCAGCTCGACGCCGACCGCAACCGAGCGTGAGTCAACCGGATCGATCAACGCAATCGGCGTCGGTCCCGCCGTCACGCTAACCATGGCCAATAACGGCATACTGGCTGGCGCGTTCTCAACTGCCAAAGTGAGGGTTCCACCAAGCGTGCCTGGGGTGACCTTGTCGAAATCAAAGTCGCCTTGCGCGCTGAGACATGCAGCGGTGGCTAGGATCGAGAGAGAGAGGTGTGCTTGCATGGTGTTATTACTCGGATCTGGGAGCCGAGACATTGTGTCACTGATCGCGGTGCGCAAACAGTGCCCCAACGTAGCAATGCCTGTCACAACAATGCCCTTCGCGGCACGGCCAGCAGGCCCGGTTACGCTCGACCATGTGTCGCAGCACCGCGGAGAGGCGATTCAGAACTCGCCGCGCACCGCGCGATCCTCGATGCCAAGGTGCATCTCGATCTGCTGCTCGAGGAACAACGACATGTCGCTGTCCTGGCCATACCGCAGCAACGTCTTCTTGGTGCCGTCCTGCATTCGCATGAAGACGGGAAAGTGCACGCTCGTACTGGTGCGGCCTTTACTGGAACGGCTTTGCGAGATCTTCTCCTCGACCCAGATCTGGTCGATGTCTTCCGAGTGCACATCGACGGAACCAGGAAACGGCAACGGCCCGCTCTTGACGGTGAGTCGCCGTGAGGAAGCTCGGATCTCGGTCGAATTGAGCATGATGGCGAGGGTCAGGTACGCAAGGCCGGCCGTGACCTCCATGGCCTTCGCACTGATCACAATCTTGTATTGCTCGGCGCTGTCAAACGTCGCGCGCTTGAACACGACCACAGCGGATCGACCCGCGGTATCTCTGAAGTCCACCGCGCCCAGCCTCGCCAAGCCATCGCGAAGTGCTTCGACCTGCGGCTCAAACTCCACCACATCGCAACGCAACAGGTCCGCGCAGTAGACACCCGTTGCTTGCTGATGAACGCGCGGCTGAGGCACGACCTGTGCCGCGCACGATCCACACCAACCACAGATACTCAGTTGTAGGCCCCAGATGAGTGCGGTGAGGCTGCGCAGGGCCATGATCATTCGCACAAACTACGCCTATGCCGCAGCTCGAGCACCGATCGTTTCGGTGACATCGAATCCGCGCGAAGCAACCGTAACAATGGAGATACGCCATGACCACTGGACAAGACCACGACACTCCGTAGCCTCTTGGGCATGCAACCGCACCGATCATCGAAACTGTCCACCCCGGCAGCCGGTGTGTTGGTTGCAAATCGATTCACTTGACCAACGCCCGCCGACTCGGCGGTGGCACGGTCGTGCTGCATTTGCTCGTGAACCATCACGGGTGAACTGCAAGATCGTGGCGCCGACGACGAGGCCCCCGACGACGAGGCCCTCGGCAATGAGGCCACAGCCACGATATGCAAGACCCAAGCGCCTGCAGCAAAGGATCCCAGTGCTCCTGCTCCCCGCCCACGTCCACGACTCCGCCGGCAACCGATCTGGCGGCGTCTGACAAGATGGCCGGCGTTGATCGCCGCAAGTTTCTGACCGGCACTGCCGCCGCGGCTGCCATGGTTGGTACTGCGACCGCGCAGGACCCAAAGACCAGCGTGCGCAGCGACCTCTTCCTAGACGAGAAGCACTGGAAGGATCGCATGAAGGCGCCGGACGATGGCAAGGCGTATGGCTGGGTCGTCGACGTGCGCCGCTGCTTTGGCTGCCACGGTTGTGAAGTCGCATGCAAAGCCGAGAACGACATCCCGCTCGGCAACTACATGCGCCAAACGATCTACCACGACTACGAGAAGGAGTCCGGTGGACTCGCCCGCATCATGGTGCCAATGGCGTGTCAGCACTGTGAAGACGCGCCGTGCATCAAGGCGTGCCCGTGCGGGGCCATGCACAAGGGTTCGGGCGGTTCGGTGCAAGTCGACTACGACAGTTGCTCCGGTCACGGCGCATGTAAGGAAGCCTGCCCCTACGGCGCGATCTACATCGATCCGGTCGCCAATCAGGCGATTAAGTGCCACAACTGCACCCACCGCGTAGACGAAGGCATGGACCCGGCGTGCGTCGCCACGTGTCCGAGCGAAGCGCTCTACTTCGGTGACCTCAACGATCCCGAGTCGAAGGTCTCGAAGATGAAGTCGCGCCTCGAAGCGGAAGATAACCTCGACCAGCTTCGCCCTGAAAAGGGCACGATGCCGCGCGCTTGGTTTGCCGGCACTAAGGATCGCCCAGTCAAGGAATGGGAACCAAAGATCCCCGGCGAAGGCGAGAGCTACCACAACGACGCCTACAGCGTCTACCAGTGGAAGAAGGGAGGCGCCAAGTGAGTGTCGACCACAATCGTAGAGGCTTCCTTCGCCTAGCGGCGGTGCTCACTGCTGGCGGCACGGCGGCGGCATGCGCCGGCGGCGCGCAAGGCCAAAACCCGGCTGGCAAAAAGCCAGTCAGCAAGGAAGATAGCTTGCTCATTTGGCAGCGCGGCAAGGGCGTCCCGTATGAGATCGGCGACACCCACATGCCCGGCGTGTGCCAGCTGCCCGGTCCCAATCGCAAGGTGCGCTTCCCCGATCCGGAGAAGTACCGCAACACGACCAAAGTGCACGGCATGTGCCAATTGTGCTCGACGGTCTGTGGCATCACCGGCCACGTCAAAGACGGCCGCATCATCAAGATCGAAGGCAACCCCAACGACCCCAACTCGCGCGGCAAGCTGTGCGCTCGCGGTCAGGCTGCACTCAACCATCAGTACCACCCCGAACGCCTGCTCTACCCGTTGAAGCGCGTCGGTCCGCGTGGCTCAGGTAAGTGGCGTCGCATCACGTGGGAGGACGCCTACGACGAACTCGCGACGCGCCTGAAAGACGTCAAAGCGACCGGCAAGCCAGAAGAGTTCGCATTCCACCAGGGGCGCAACCGCAGCAAAGACGCCGTCAATCGCTTCCTGCGCGCGTTCGGCACCAACACCGCCCTCAACCACCGTGGCCTGTGCTCGGCTTCGCGTCGCGCAGCAGCCCTGACCTACATCTTTGAGAGCGACTGGGACCTCGGCGACTACGAGCGTTCGAAGTACATCCTCAACTTCGGCTCGAACATGTTCGAAGCGCACCAAGGCCACGTCGCCGGTGCGCAGCGAGTGCAACGCGGCCGCTTTGAGAACGGCGCCAAACTGGTGACGTTCGACGTTCGCATGTCGAACACCGCTGGCAACAGCGACGAGTTCTACATGCCGGCGCCCGGCACCGACGGCGGCATTGCGCTCGCGATGGCGCACACCATCATCAGCGAGAAGCTCTACGACGCCGAGTTCTTCAAGCAGTGGGCCAACGTGCCAATTGCAGACCTCTGGGAACAGATCAAGCAATACACGCCCGAGTGGGCAGAGAAGCTTTCGACGGTGCCCGCGGTCACCATTCGCCGCATTGCGCGCGAGTTCGCCGCAGCTGCTCCTGAAGCGACCACGATGTGCAACCGCGGCAGCAGCGCGCACATCAACGGCTACACCAACGACCGCTGCATCATCCTGCTCAACGTCCTGGTCGGCTCGATCGGCAAGAAGGGCGGCATGTGCTGGATGTGGACCGGTGGCTACGACAACAAGCGGTTTAAAGAGCCGAAGATGCCGCCGAAGCCCACGGTCAAGTCGCTGCTCGCCGACCCGCCGGAGTTCGTGCTCAGCAACGTCTGGAACGGCATGAAGGTCGGCGAAATCGTCTACCACTACCTGCAGCAGGAGCGCGCCAAGATTCAGCTGTACATGACGTACAACCTGGACTCGCCGATGACGTGGCCGGAGATGAACGTCACCCGCAACGTGCTGCTCGACGAAGACAAGATCGGCTTCCACGTCTGCATCAATCCGTTCCTCAACGAGACCGCCTCGTTCGCCGACATGGTGTTGCCGTGGGCAACCTACATGGAACGATGGGACGTCGACGCGCGCGGCGCCTACAACCTCAAGCCCTACCTGTCGATGCGCCGACCGATGATCAAGTCGCTCGGCGAGGCCAAGGACATCCGCGAGATCTTCGCCGAGATCGCGCAGCGCGTCGGCCCGGAGATGGCGCAGTGGTATCCGGACGGCACGGACATCGAGTCGTACATGGCGAAGCACACCAAGGACGTGCCATACGACAAGTCGAAGTACACATCGGCGATGGACTTCCTCGAGCAAGAGGGCGCCTACGAAGATGCGGAGGAGAAGCCCTACTTCGAGCCCTACATGGAGCCGCTTTCCGCCGAAGAAATGGCCGGCAGCGAGACCGATGCCGACACCGGCATCATCATGAAGGACGGCTTGGGCATCGGCATCATGCACAAGGGTAAGCCGGTCATCGGTTTCAAGACGCCGTCACGCAAGCTCGAGGTCAAGAGTGACTTCGTGCCAATGCTCGGCCGCAACGAAGATGTCACCAAGCTCGCGGCGATCGCCAACAGCAAGGGCAAGAACCGCGGTTCGCACCACAAGGGCCACGAATACGACGTTCCGGCGTGGCCGACCTACACGCAGATCGAAGAGCACGTGGGCATGAAGGACGACGAATTGGTGATGACGTCGTTCAAGTGGAACGTGCACAACCACGGCCGCACCGCCAACCTCAAATGGTGTAGCGAGATCGTGCACTCCAACCCGGCTTGGCTGCACCCCGACACCGCGGCGAAGTTCGACCTCAAGGATGGCGACTTCGTCGAGCTGAAGGGTTACCGCAGCAAGCACATCGACAACATGGCGCCCAAACTTGGCCTCGGCCAAGGTGAGGTCGAAGGCGTGCTGCGCCTGCCGGTGATCATCACCAAGGCCGTGCATCCACAGGCGATCGCCATCAGCAACTCGCTCGGCCACTTCGCCTACACATCGGTTGCCCAAGCGAAGCGCACCCGCGACATCAGCGGCGAGCAGGAAGGCTACGACAACCAGGCGATGCGCGATGCCGACTGGGAACGCAACATGTGGTGGGAAGACAAGTCCGGCAACGACCACAACAACTGGGTGCAGAACACCGGCAACGGCTACGCCCAGAACCACGTGCTGCCGATCTGTCCTGACCCGATTTCGGGCCAGCAGGCGTTCAATAGCACGGTCGTCAAAGTCAAGAAGGTGACGTGAGCGAACCAACGCCCACTACCAACAGCGCACTCGGCGACGTTCCCGCGAACGCAGACCTGGCCGCAGCCGCCCGCGTGTTTGGGCGGCTGCTGGTCAAGGAACTCGATGCCGCGACGTTGACCGAACTGCGCGCGCCGGACATCCAAGCAGCACTGACGGCACTTGGCATCGAACTGCCGAGTGACGAACAACGGGCCGAAC
>JBNMNW010000310.1:0-6935 GCA_051278165.1 Planctomycetota bacterium
GCAGCAGATGACCGCATCCGAACCGATTGGCTAGGCGAACGCTTGTCTATGTCAGAGATTAACCAAGAGGTTTGGGACGCCGACAACATTGTCGGCCAAGGCTTAGAGACCCAAAGGTTTGCGGATGCGGTTGGCACTGAGCCGACGCTGCTGATCTTCCTCAGGCACTTCGGTTGAATCTTCACACGAGAACTAGTGCACGAGGTCGTGCACGCCGCCAAGGTCCCGGGCTTCCCCAAGCCATTGTTCATCCACCGCGCCTCGACCGAGAACGCAGAAGCCTTCTTTGCCTCACGACTCAAGAACGCGCGCGCAATCTCAGATCCTGACGGAGTCCTGTTTCAGGCGTTTGGCCTGCGACGAGGAACGTTGATGCAATTGCTGGGACCGCGCGCCGTGTGGCGTGGGCTAGTCGCAATGCTCAAGGGCAACTTCATCGGTAAGCCAACCGGCAGTGAAACGCAGATGCCCGGAGCATTCCTCGTTCGCAACCGCGAGATTCTTTGGGCACACCGCGCGCAACATGCTGGCGAGCACCCGGACCTAGACGCCGTCGTTCGAGTGTTAAACTCTTCATCCGCATCGCCCACATCTCCCGCGCCACAGCCGCTCTCCCAAGTTCAGAAAGCGAACATCAAGAAGCTCGAGAGCGAACACCTGACACTGCTGACCGCCGCGCGGGACCTACAGCGCAGTGGCGACATTCAGGCCTTTACGGCTGCGACCGACAAAGCCTCGAAGCTTGCGGACGAAATCGACGCGCTCAAGCCGCCTAGAAGCTAGCGGCGCGCGTCAGAGGGGTCGTAAGTCACCGAGGAGACGGCACGTCCCAGGCCTCGGAGTCCCAGGCCTCGGAGTCCCAGAACTCGGAATCCCAGACAAGTAGCGGCCAAACATCCGCATCGAGGAACGGCAACGCCGGAAGCTGCTTCCTGGACCGGCTACGTATCAGTCGAACCTCCGACTCAGACCGCGAGCAGCAACCCATCACCTGCCACAGGCGAGCTTTACTGGCGAGCGCTACTTGCTACCAGGCCGCTCGAAGCGCAGATGACAGACGCCGATGTGTCGCTCACGGAATCCAGCTTCGCAGTAGGCGAAGTAGAAGTCCCAGGCCCTCATCAGAGACTCCTTGCCCCCGAGAGCTGCGACCTGCTCGCGCTTGGAAAGCCAAGTCTGTCGCCATCGGTTAAGCGTCTCGGCGTAGTGCAGACCAAAGTCCTCCACCTTCACCAATCGCAGGTCAGTGTGTTCACTCGCGGCCGTCGTGATCGCCCTTACCGACGGAATGAAGCTGCCCGGAAACACGTGGCGTTTGATGTAGTCAACAGACCGCAACGCCGACTCGTAGTGTTGGTCCGCGATGGTGATCGCTTGCAGTCCAAGGATCCCGCCAGGCTTCAAGCGCGCGGCGCAGCGGCGTAAAAACTCGGGAAGGTAGCGAGCACCGACAGCTTCGATCATCTCGCAGGAGATCAACTTGTCGAAGGTGCCCTCAACATCGCGGTAGTCCTTCTGCAGCAACTCGACCCGGTGACCGAGGCTCGCCGCATGAACACGCTCGGACGCCGTCTGGAACTGATTGGAGGAGATCGTGGTGGTCGTGACCTGAGCGCCAAACTCCCCGGCAGCAGTGATTGCGAGACTGCCCCAGCCGGTACCGATCTCGAGCAATCGATCTTCGGGCGACAAGTCGACGAGGCGACACAATCGCCGCAGCTTCTCAGCTTGAGCGGCCGCCAAACTCTGATTTGGGAACGCGAACCACGCGGACGAGTACGTCATCGACGGATCCAAGAACTGAGCGAACAGGTCATCGCTCAGGTCATAGTGATCGGCGATGTTCTGACGACTGCCCTCGCGACTGTTTTGACGCCGCCAGTAACCGAGACGCAGCAACAGTCGTCGTGGTAGCGACCAAAGCGAACGATCGACATCCAACAGCACATCCCGATCGCGCACCATTAGGCGCAAGACCGAGACCAGATCGTCCGCATCCCACTTACCGGCGACATAGGCCTCACCGGCGCCAACGGCACCAGAGGTCGCAATCGCGCCGTAGAACGACGGGTCGTGAACCTCAAGGCTTTGAACACCAAGCCCGCCGTCAACGCTGCCAACCGTCGCGGCCTCAACGCTGTCGCGGATTGCCAAAGCCCCGCTGTGCAAACCGTCAAGACGCTTGAGAACTCGCTCGCGCAAGAACCGTTGCCAAGCTGTTGCGGGGCGCGACGCTGCTCGCGCTGGCGAAGCATCTAGGGGGGAAACGAGGATGGAACGACTCATGGCTGCACGCGACGACGGGGGTGGGCATAGAATGGCGCACGTCGCATCCAAAGACGAAGCGCTTGCCAGTAGATCGTTAGGATGATCTTCAAGCTGATCATCGGGTTGCGCAGCCAACTGCGGACTAGCGTTCCGGTCCGCCACGGCTGCTTGCTCATAACCAGCGTCACATCAAACGCTTTGCTTCCGGCAGCATGGTTCTCCATGTGCACCAACAGCCGCTTACCGGGCGCAGAGAATCGCCACAGATACTCGTGATCCATTGGCTGAAACGGGCTGACGTGGAAGTCTTTGGCGAACCGAGCCACAACCTGCCCCTTCTCGTCGGCCGGCAGGATGTAGTGATGGCGTTCGTGCCAAGGCGTGTTCGTGATCTCCGCGAGCACTGCGACGAGCTGATCCTGCTGGTCAAAGCAGTAGTAGAAGGACACGGGGTTGAACCCATAGCCGAAGCAACGCAAGGCGGTCAGCAGCCGAACCGCACCATCCGGACGGAAGCCAAGACGTTCTTCGACCGCGTCACAAACGGCCTCGCGTAGCGGCATATCCTTGCAGCCAAAGTAGTCCGCGCGACGAAACCTGACCGGCGCCAGTCGGCGATCGGACCAGAACCATCGACCCTGAAACGCTTGCTTGATCTCGTCGACATCCAGATAGGCCAGATCAAGCCGGACTGAGAACGAGCGATCGATCGCGTCGAACCGACGATGTCGCACGCCGCCGCGATAGATGCCGCTATGAACGAGAGCGGTCGAGCTCACAACGTCACTCCGAGCATGGCACGAGCCGCCACTGGCGAATGCTCGGCTCCATTCCCGACGCCGAAGTCTGCCGCCACGCGCAGCGCCGACTGGACTCCGTCCTCGTGAAAGCCGAAACCGCACCAGGCACCACAGAACCAGATACGGCCGGTACCGCTAACTTCGCCAACCTTGGCCTGAGCTTGCAGGCACCGCTGATCAAACACCGGATGGTCGTACGAGAACCGGCGCAACACCTTCTGTGGGTCGATCGACTCGGAACTGTTCAGGCTCACGAGATATCGCTCCGGTGTCTCGAACCCCTGCAGGATGTTCATGTCGTACGTCACCGTCGCATGTTTATTGGGACTCGCCGGCAATCGGTAGTTCCACGCCGACCACGCCTTTCGCCGCTCAGGCATCAACTTCGTGTCGGTGTGCAACACCACGTCATTGGCCTGGTAAGGAATCGCCGAGAGCAAGGATTGCTCGGCATCCGACGCGTCTGCGATCATGCGAAGCGCTTGGTCGCTGTGGGTCGCCAAGACCACCGCATCGAACGATTCGGGCTCACCACCTTTCGCCCGGACCAAGACGCCCTCAGGCTGCCGGCGAATCTCAACGACGGGCGCATTCAGTCGGATGCGATCCGAGAATGTGCGAGACAGAGGACCGAGATAGCTACGCGAGCCACCAACAACGGTTTGCCACTGCGGCCGGTTCTTGACCTGCAGCATGCCATGGTTGCTGAAGAACCGAATAAAGAACCGGGCCGGCATGCTCGCCAGCGCCTCGGGCTTAGCAGACCAAATCGCTGCCATCATCGGCATCAGATACCAACGCGCGAAGGCACCATCAAGACGAGCTTCCTTCAGCAGCTGCGCGAGCGTGCAATGCGAATCACGGAACGACTCCGCCAGCCGATGGAATCGGCGAATGCCACCCAACATCGACCAGAATGACGGCCGCAGGAGATTGCGGCGTTGGGCGAACAACCCATCGAAGGAGCTGCCACAATATTCAACGCCAGATGCCTCGCAGTGCATGCTGAAGCTCATCGTGGACGCCCGCAACGGCACGCGCAAGCGAGACATCAAGCCCAAGAATCCTGGGTAGGTGCGGTCGTTGCAGACAATGAATCCGGTGTCGATGGCGAGCGCTCCATCGCCCGTTTGCACATCAACGGTGTGCGTGTGGCCGCCAATCCTCGAGTCCGCCTCGAACACAACCACGTCGTGTTTGGTAGCAAGCCGCTCGGCCGCCAAGAGGCCTGAGATCCCCGTTCCGATGACGGCAATTCGCTTGCGGCCGTGCCCGATGAAAGCACCCGCGCGGGTCATCGCCGGACCCGATCCGGCAGCGGCCTGATGCCGGAGACGAGACCAACAACAGCCATCGTGCGGAGCACGTAGTAGGTGATGTCAATCTGCCACCAGCGGAAGCCCTGCTGAACGGAGCCAGGGTGCCAGTGATGGTTGTTGTGCCAGCCTTCGCCCAAGGTCAGCAGCGCCAACAAGAATGAGTTGCGACTCTTATCCCGCGTCGGCCAAACACGCCGGCCGAACAGGTGCGCGAACGTGTTGATCGATGCGGTCACGTGAAACAGCACCGTCGTCGAGATGCAGAATCCCCACACCAGCATCTGCGACGCGCTGGTGCCAAGCTGTGGATAGAAGCTTTGCAGGCCCCAGCCAAGCAGAGCAAGCGAGACAAACAGCGCCGCTGGAACCACACGATCGTGGCGGTCAAGCCAGACGAGCTCCGGGAACTTCGCAAAGTCTTGGACCTGCGACATGTCCGTGCGCCATGCACCGCGAGTCACAAACCAACCGATTTGCGACCACCAAAAGCCGTGCATGTGCGGCGAGTGCGGGTCGCCTTCAGCGTCCGCACTTCGATGGTGCTTACGATGGTGTGCAGCCCACCAAAGCGCGCCTCGCTGCACGGCTGTTGCCCCGAGCAAGGCACCAGCGAACTGCATCGGCCGCGACATCTTGTAGCTGCGATGGCCAAAGTAGCGATGATAGAACGCCGTCACCGCGAACATCCGGATCAAGTAGAGCGCGACGGCCACGGCAACCGCAACCGGGCTCCAGCCGACCACGAACACCAGCAAGCACGCAGCCTGCATGACTAGCCACGGAGCGATGCGCCGCCACTCAATCTGGCGGTCATCTGATGCTGCGACTGAGTCAGCGATAGTTCCGGTTGTCACGTGCAAAACTCCACTTGGCGAAGTTCGTAACTTAACGCCCAGTAGATGCACATACTTGCATCCTGTTGGCCACCTGTCGCGAACCCCTGCTTAGGTTGAAATCTCCAAGATGAACTTGCTCGAATTAGCTGCGCCCTTGCTGTTCTGGGCCTGGATCTCGGTCACGGCGCTGTTCGCCGGTCTCTGGCTGCTCCAAGTCCGCAGCCGAAATGCGACTTCCGTCGACGTCGCGTGGGCAGCAGTGATCGGCGCTCTCGCTGTGATTGCCGCAATTCTGGCGACCGGCAGCGGACCGCAGCGGGTGCTTGGAGCAACTCTGGCCGGCTTGTGGAGCGCCCGACTTAGCTGGTATTTGCTAGTTAACAGGGTGATGACCGAGTCGAAGGAAGATGGCCGCTACCAAGCGCTACGACAACTGATGGGCAAGCGCGAAGCCATTGGGTTCTTCTTCGTATATCAGCTGCAGGCACTGCTGGCTTTGGGCTTCGCAACCCCGTTCATCTTGCTTGCCTACTCAGCGGAGCCGACAGTTACTCCCCTGCAGTATGCCGGCATCGCACTCGCAGTTTGCAGCCAAGTCCTAGTGTCCACGGCTGACCAACAGCTGGCGAAGCACCGCGGCAATCCAGCCATGCTCGGACGAACGTGCCGAGTTGGCCTGTGGCGATACAGCCGCCACCCTAACTACTTCTTCGAGTGGCTTACTTGGTGTGGCTTTGGCATCGCCCAGTTTGCAGCAGTCGGATGGTTGGCAGCGATCGCGCCCATCGCCATGCTGGTCTCGATTCGCTTCTTCACCGGCGTCCCGTTCACTGAGAAGCGGGCACTGGTTTCGCGCGGCGACGACTACCGGCGCTACATGGCCGAGACCAACGTCTTCTTTCCAGGCCCCCCGCGCCAAACGACTTCTACACAGACCGACGAATCATGACCAAAGTGATCGAACGCTGCCTCGAGCGAGGCATCCTGCCAGACGTCATTGTTCGCGCTGGCATCCGCCGCCTGTTGCGCAAGCGACTTCGCGAAGAGATGGCCCACGATCCAGAAGCCTCGGCCCACCGCCTTGCCGACTGGATTCAAAAGTGTGACGACAGCTCAATCGCCGTCTCTGTCGACGCGGCCAATGCGCAGCACTACGAAGTGCCAGCGGCGTTCTTCAATCTCGTGCTCGGCAAGTACCGCAAGTACAGCTGCGGTCTCTTTAGCTCGCCGACCACCACGCTCGACGAAGCCGAAGCGGCCATGCTTGAGCAAACCTGCAAGCGAGCAGGCATCGAAGATGGCATGCGCGTAATGGACCTCGGCTGCGGCTGGGGCTCCATGTCGCTCTGGGTAGCAGAGCACTTCCCAAACTGTCAGGTCACCGGTGTCAGCAACTCATCAAGTCAACGTGAGTTCATCCTTGGCCAAGCGAAGGAACGCGGTCTCACCAACGTCGAGATCATCACTGCCGACGTCAACGAGCTAGAGATCCCAGAGGCGCGCGAACGCCCATTCGACCGCATCGTCTCCATTGAGATGATGGAACACACTCGCAACTGGCGACGATTGCTCGAACGCGCATCAGGCTGGCTGCATCCCGATGGGCGGATGTTCGTGCATGTGTTCACGCACCGGTCAGTGGGCTACGAGTTTGTCGCGCGCAATGACGACGATTGGATGGCGCGCCACTTCTTCACCGGCGGCCAAATGCC
>JBNMNW010000311.1:0-6922 GCA_051278165.1 Planctomycetota bacterium
CAATACCCAGGGAGTCATGCCAGATGTCATTCCAGGATTTGTGAAAGTGCGCAGCCCAGCACTTCAAGTCTTCGCGGTCGCAATGGTTCTTGATGAGGTCACTCATGGTGTCAAACGGCACCGCGTCCCGCCGAATCATCTCAAGCTGCCGCAGTTTAGTGCAGAACGCTTGTAGCTGATCTTCGTCGTAGCCCGTGAGACCCTGGCTCTCGCCAAGAAGCTGAACGGTGAACTTGCTGACCTCTGTAGTGATGGAGCCGCAGGTGCTGATTGAGCGGTTGCTGGCTTTGGTGCCGCGCCCGCGAAAGCACCTGGTGACGTATCACGGTGTGTTGGCGCCGGGTGCCAGCCTGCGGCACCGACAACGTTCCTCGGGTCGATGAGGATGGCCAACAGGAAGGGCTTGACGAGGACTGCGCGGCTCCGGAGGCAGCGCGGTCTGATGAAGCTGCTGCGGGGCCTGTGGCGCTGTCGGTAGCAAGGGTGCCGCATCGTCCAAGCAAGTGGCGTCGCGCAGTTCGGCGCTACTACACGTGGGCGGAGCTGCTGCGGCGGGTGTTTCGGGTGGAAATTTTTACGTGCCCAAACTGCGGTGGAGCGCGTCGGCTGCTGGCAGCGATCCAGGACCCGGAGGCGATCGAGCGGGTGCTGCGGGCCATGGGGCTGCCATTCGAGGCGCCGGAGTTGGCGGTGGCGCGGGCTCCGCCGGAAGGCGGGGTTGGCTGGCTCGGGGCGTGATCGGCGCGCGTGATGGTGGCTCAGGTGGTGGCTGCCGGGTCGCTGTGGGGGAGTGGTCTGCCTAGGGTGTGGGGTTTCGGGCGAAATGCCCTGGTGGCTGGCTGGGCAACAGGTCGGTTGACGGGGTGACGGCGGGGTGCGATTGTGGCTGAGTGGGGTTCGGGTGGTCCGAGCCGCTGTTTGTTTCACCTATGCTCTTCCGCACCAACTGTTGCTGCGCGAGAACTGTCGTGCGTGCCATACCGGGCCCGCGGCGCGCGAAGAGATTCGTTGCTCGCACCCCGAACGCGACCGTTGCAGGCAGTGTCACGTGCCGGCTGCGGTGCCGGGTGAGTTCGTTCGCTGACTTGCCCGGGAAGCTCGGCCCCAATTGCGCCCGGATGGTGCCACGGATGTCCCGGTTTCGCGGAAGCAGCCAGGATGTTGGCGCAGGCGTTACCATCCGGCGATGAAGTGTCGACTTGAGTTGTCAGGGATTTCGGTGGCTGTTGCGCTACTTGGACTTGTTGGTGTGGTCGCCGCGCAGAGCCCAGAGACTGCTCCGCCGATTCGAGCGGAGAGCAATGCCAAGCCGCAAGAACGGGCGCCGCTGCGCTCGGGCCCGGGAGTAGGCGTGGCCTTGCCGACTTGCTCTGTGCACGCGCCGTCGGGTCCGTTGGCCGGCACCGACTTTGATGCCGCGGCGCACGTTGGCAAGGCGCCGACCGCGTTGTTGTTCGTGCATGAATTGACTCGCAACGTCGCGCCGCTGATCACCGGTTTAGACCAACTCGGAGTTGAGTTTGCATGGACGGGTTTGCAGACACATACGATCCGCATTGCCGCCGATCGCAACGAAGCCGAGGCGGCGGTGAAACGCAGTTCGACCGCCATGAGGTTGCATCGCCCGATGTTGGTCAGCACCGATGGTGTCGATGGTCCTGGTGGTTACGCGCTGCATCGTCAGGCGACGCTGACATTGGTGCTGGCCAAGGATGGTGTGGTAGTGCGATCGGTTGCATTCACGGACACGGGTCGCGCCGATCTCGGAAGCTTGCGCAAGTTGGTGGAAGAGGTCACCGGCCCGGTGCCGATCGACGCGGCCGCGCTGCGCAAAGCCATGGAAGAGCGTTTGACGCGTGACCCGGAGCTGTTGCGGCAACTGGCGATCGACTTGGCTCTGATGCTGCAGCGTTCCAAGAAGGTCGACCAACAGGGCACCGGCAACAACCGTGCTATGCGGCAAGGCAGGCAGCCCAATCAGGGCAACGGTGGCCAAGGTCAGAACCGGCCGCCAAACGGTAAGACGCGCGAAGGTAATCCACCGACGGACACGGGCCTGATGGCGTTGTTGCGGCGTGCAATCCAGAAGGCAGCCGATGCAGAAGAACTCGACTCGGTGTTCTCAGCCGTCGAGAAGCGCGTTGGCGAGGATGCTGGCCTGAGGAAGCAAGCGGTCGAAATGTTCAAGCTGCAAGTGAGTCTCGAATACGGCAACGAAGACAGCCGTCGTCGCGCCAAGGCATACGTCGAGAAGCACGGCGCGAAGTGATCTCACCGTTCGCAACTTTCTGGAGCGGCTGCGCGATCTTGGTCGCATCGACCACGCTGTTTTCGCCAACCGACCCGCCCAAGGGCTTCGATTTCGCCCACGATGTGCTGCCGATCCTGCAGCGATCTGGCTGTTCGTCGGCCTATTGCCACGGCAGTGCGACGGGCCGGGCGGGCTTCAAGCTGTCGTTGTTCGGCAGCGACTCCGCGGCAGACTACGAAGCGATCACGACGGAGTTCGGTGGCCGGCGATTGGACCTGCGCAATCCGGAGCGCAGTCTGCTGGTGCAGAAGGCAATCGGAAACTTGGCGCATGGCGGCGGGCGGCGACTGCTTGCCGATAGCAGCGCGCTGGTTCGATTGCGGGATTGGGTCGCGGCTGGCGCTCCATTTCGCAACGACCAAAGGAGCGAACTGTCCGGTTTGCACGCCGCAATCGTTGGTGGGCGCGTCATTGCCACGGCTACGTTCCAGCAGCAGTCATCGACGCGCGACGTCAGTGACGTGGCGCTGTTCTCTACGAGTGATCCAACCGTGGTCGACGTCGATGTCGAGGGCGCACTCACGTTCCACGGCCAAGGCCAAGCGCATCTGACGGCGCGCTTTGGCAATCTGACCGCGACCGTTCGGGTAGTGAGGCCCTTTGGAGAGTTGGCGCCGTTCGGGGCGTTGACGCCGTTGCTCGCGCCCGGGCGAAGATCATCGCTAGACCGTGCGTGGCAGGCGCACCTGGCCGAACTTGGCCTCGCCATCGCCGAGCCGGTCACTTCGGCACAGCTTGCTCGGCGCCTGCACTTGGATTTGGTTGGACGACCGCCGACACCCCAAGAACTGGATCACTTCGTCGGCGCGTGTGACGGCGCGGGAAATCGCGTGACGGCGATCACGGAATCTGTTGCGAGGCTCAGCAAACGCCGCGAGTTTTCGGAGGTCTGGGGTGCACACCTCGGGGACTGGTTCGAACTGCAGGTCGAGGACGCAACTGGACCCGCAGCCCAAGCGGTGATTCGTCTCCGTAGTGCGCTGGTTCAGGCCGTTGCGGCCAGTCATAGCCTGCCGGTAATTGCCCGACGGCTCGTCCTTGGTCAGCAACCGGTTGGCAATACCGATTCGGGCATGATTGAGCGTTTTACGGATGCACGCGATCGTGCGGAATACGCGGGGCGCACGCTGCTCGGCAAGCGCATCGGTTGCGCGCGTTGCCACGACCATCCGTCGGATCGGTGGCGGCAGTCAGAACACCTTGCGTTCAGTGCCTGCTTCGCCGTGCCGCGCCCCGATGGCATGGGGGGCATGATGGCTGGGGCGATGTTCGACGCGGACTCGGGGCAGGCCGTTACTCCGCGGTTCCTCGACTTGTCGGCGAGCGGCGCGAATGCCAAAGAGTCCATCGCGCAAACTGTTGACGGTCGCCGCGCTCAGTTGGCGGACTACCTGTTGTCGCTCGACCACGATGCGTTCGCGGTCAACGCGTGCAATCGCGTGTTTGCGATCGTGTTTGGACGTGGCCTGGTGGAGCCCGTGGATGACCATCGCCTCGGCAATCCGCCAGTCGATGATGGCATGCTGCAGGCATTGATCGCGAAGTTCCACGTATGTGAAGGACAGTTGCCGGATCTGTTGACGTTCTTGATGACGTCGTCTACCTACTCTGCGCCAACCGTCGCGGGCGATGATCGACAAGATCACGCAGCCGTTGAGCACTTTGCCCGTCAAGCATCGCGCGCCTTGCCGGCACGAACGTTTGCGCGCGCGTTGGCGGCCGTCGTCGGCCGCGAATCGAATGCCGCAATCCCAGCAACTGCGTTGGCGCGGGAACTCGCGGTGCGCAACGGCCCGATCGTCCGCGAATTGTTGGCCGCAGAAGGGACGACGATTGATGCGACCTTTGATCTGTGCGCTGGACCCAAGGAGCGAGTGGTCGAGTTGTGGCGCACGGTCTTGTCACGGGCACCGCGAGAAGAAGAGCTTGCCCGCTTCCTACCATTTGCTAGCGAGCGGGATGCATATCGCGACCTCGCCTTCGCCCTTCTGACCGGACGCGAGTTCGGGCATCGACGATGAGTATCGATCGCAGAGCGTTCCTGAGTGGTCTCGGCGCGTTGCCGTTTGCGGCGCGTGGCCTGGCACAATCGGCACTACTGCAGCCCAGGCACAAGCCGCGCTCGCTGTTGTTGATCTGGCTCGATGGCGGCATGTCGCACCTTGACACGTTGGACTGCAAGCCCGAAGCGTCGGCTGAAATCCGTGGCGAACTCGGCACTCGAAGATGTTCTGTCGATGGCGTGTTCCTCTCGGAGCACTTGCCAGAGTTGGCGAAGCGTTTGCATCGATGCGCGTTGCTGCGTTCGGTGACGCACGGTGAGGGCAATCATGATCGTGGCTCGCATTTGTTCTTGACGGGGCATCGGCCGTCGTCGGTGCTGGTGCATCCCTCGCTGGGTGCGGTGTTGGGTCATGACGAAGCGAGCATGCTGCCGCCCTACATCGCCATTCCCGAGGCTGTGCCATATGCCGGGTCTGGCTTCCTACCTTCCGTGCGCAGTCCGTTTGCCGTTGGCGGTGATCCTGGTCGGCCAGACTTCGCAGTGCGCAACCTCGCGAGCAACGGGCATTCGCGTGCCCACGAGTTACGAACGGCTCTCGATGCGCTTGATGGTGCCCCTCGCGGCGGTGTCGAAGCGCAGCGCGATCACTACGTAGAGATGGCGCAGCGTCTCAGTGACGATCCATCTGCTCGGAAGTGGTTTGATCTCGCTGCAGAACCGGCCGACTTGCGGCAGCTTTACGGCCAACATCGTCTCGGCCAATCGTGTTTGCTTGCGCGGCGCTTGTTGCAGGGCGGTGCCCGCACGGTGCTCGTCAATGATCGTGGTTGGGATCATCATCAACAGATCAAGACCGCGCTGTCGTATGGGTTTCCACCAAAGCTGCGCGCGTTGGACCAGGCGCTTTCGGCACTGCTGGATGACCTTCGGCAGCAGCAGCTAGAGGACTCGGTGTTGGTCTGTGTCGCGAGTGAGTTTGGTCGCACGCCGCGGATCAACCCGTTGGGAGGCCGTGATCACTGGCCGCGCGCACAGAGCGTTTTGATGTTTGGCGCCGGCATCCAGCCTGGCGTGGTTGGGCGAACGGATGCTCGTGGCGAAGAACCAGTCGAGCGGCCGATCACGCCCGGCGAAGTGTTCGCGACGTTGACGAGCGCGCTGGGAATGGATCAGGACCTGATTCTGCGCACCGCCGATGGGCGACCGGTGAGATTGCTCGCCGATGGCAGCAAGCCTGTGCACGAGGTGCTGCGCGGATGAAGGGTTGCTGGCCACTGGCAGCCATCGGTGGGCTCGTCGCTGCGTGTGCCGTCACGCCGAGTGAGCACCTCGGACCCGTGACGGCGACGGCAACGGTTGGCGCACAGACGTTTGCTTGCTCGCAGGCAGGCATCTTCGAAGTCGGCGCCGATGGCCTGCGGTTTGTCGCGGATCCGGGCTGGCGGCCGTTTGCATTGGCTGGTCGCAGGAGTGTCGGCGGGGAGCCGGTCTGGCTGTTGGCTGGTGGTGGCGAACCCGCGCGCCACGGCCGTGTTCAGTTGTTGACGGCTGCGGGGAGTGTGCTGGCAGATGCGCGCATTGCCGATGACTTGGTCTATGCAGTGGCGGTTTCTTCGCCGGTAGCGCGGTCTCCGCATGCACCGCTGGCCCCGCATAAGGCGTTGGCTGCAGCCGGCTGCGCCGACGGTCGCGTGGTGTTGTTGATGTTGCCTGACCTCACTGCGCAATCGACCTCATGGCGCCACGATGGACCAGTCGTTGCGGTCGCGTTCTCACCCGATGGTGCGCAGTTCGCCAGTGGTGGTCGCGATGGCAAGTTGCTGATCGGAGCAGCCGGTGTTGCAGAACCTACGCATGCGATTGTGGATCACACCGCCGCGGTTACCTGCCTCGCGTGGTCCGAGAATGGCCTGCTCGCGTCGGGTGCACGCGATGGCAAGCTGCGATTGCATGATCGCACGGGCCGTCTTTTGCGCGTGTGGCTGAGGCTGGGTGGGCCGGTCCGTTCGGTCGCCTTTCGCGGACAGCACCTCGACTACGAAGTCTCCACCAGAACGGGAACTGTGAGTCGCGCGGGATCGGTGGTCTTGCCGTGAGATCGATGGTGCCGTCGAAGAGGTGTTTTATTGTCCTGGCACCGTACGCACCTCATGGCACCGTACGCACCTCATTTGGCAGTCTGGGTTCGGATATCGCGGCGGAATGCATGACACTCGCATCTCCTGCCGGAGGATTGCCGGCAGTAGTAGAGGGACACGAAACCGCTGACGGTGGCAGGAATCTTGGCGCCAACAACCAAGGGATCAGTTCTGCATGCTGCTCACTTACTTGGTCCCTCGCGACGGCGGATGGGGGCGGCCGCCCCCGTGAGCTGCCGCCGCGCACGTGCCCTGCAATCGCCTAGCTGCCGAGTGCCTTGTCGATTGCGGTCTTCACTCGGTTGGCCTCGGCCTGCAGAACCGTACGAAGGATCGCAACCCGAAGGGTCGCTTGTGGCCGATGATCTTCCTCAAAAAGCTCGCTGAGCAGAACCGCGGTCGCTACGTGTCGCGCCGCTGACGCGCTACTTGGACTCTGGATGATAGGTGAGGATTTCTAGTTGTGCT
>JBNMNW010000312.1:0-6896 GCA_051278165.1 Planctomycetota bacterium
GAATGATCGTCCAAGGGATCCCGCCATCACCGCAGACAACTGCGAGCTGTCCGCGTCCTTCGGGCAGAACACGTCTTCTGGATGTAAGTCGTCGAGTTCGTCGCGCGCGTATTCGGGTATGTCCTGCAGCAGTGCCGCTCCCGGCGCATCGACGAGATGCTGCAGCACCTTGCTCTGCAGCAGTTCGTCGCGGTTCTTCAGGTCGAGCCACATCAGGTACTTCGTGAACGAGAAGAACCCGACACAGGCAACGTCTTCGACCTCCCACCTCGGCATCGCTAACGCCGTGCGACGGAAGATGTCGAGCACCGCAGAGACATCTACACCGCGCTCGTCTTCGGGCAGCTGCTCACCAATCGGCACGGTCAACTCGAAGTCGCGTTCGAGCATCTGCAGTAGCGTCGTATTGACACGTGCCTCGGCATCGTCCATCACGAAGCGGAAGCCTTCTTGCACCGACAGGCGCTCGATCACGATCGGCACCAACAGCAATGGTGCACGGCGAGGCCGCTGCGAATCCGCGCTCTCGTACCAGCGCAGATAGCCGACTGCCAGGTAGAGCGTATTGGCGCCGCTTTCTTCCAACGACGTGCGCGCGTGCCGGAAGATCTCGATCAACCGTGTATCGAGGTTCTCGTCGTCGAAGTCACAACGCCAACGGCCCGCACGCAGCTCCTTCTGCAGGTATTCGGCCATCAGGTCCTGCCCTGACCGCTGCGCTTCAAGATTCAGGTCACGCGGGTCTTTGGCATCGCCGATATCCGGCTTGCCATGCAGCCGCATGCGCGCGCCGGACTGCAAACGATCTTCGATGTCACCTAGATCATGCGCAGCCAAGCGAACGGTCTTCTTGGTCTCGACGAAGTTCAACAGGCGATTGAACATCGACAGGTCCAGCAGCTTCTGCTGCCAATGCTCGAGTCGGTCTTTTGGCGTCGTGCGCGACAGCACCAGCGGATCGATGACCGGCTGCGGCAAGACGGCTTTGCTGCCATCCACTTCTTGCAACGCCGGCAAGTCCCCGACGACTGCTGCATACGTTGACGTGCGCACCGGCAAGGGTCGGATGCCCGTGCGACGAGCGGCAGCGACATCAAGTGCGACGCGGAACTGCTTTTCATCGAGCAGGCGCTGTTCGGCGGCGGCAACCGCGCGGGCGTGTGACTGCGTCGGCACAACACACGCCATCGTGCTCTCGAGCACCGCGACGGTGCCTGCGGCAACCGCCTTGCGGACTTCGATCCCCGCAGCAATCGCCACCTTCTCACGATTCTCTTCTGACAACCAAACCCCGACGAACGCGTGGCTATTTTGCACCACGAGGATCGGCTGTAGACCGATGTGTTCGAGCACGGCGGCATACAGCAGCGTCAAGTCTAGGCAGGTAGCAAGCCGTTCGCCGACGACCTGCTCAGGCAGCCGGATCTTCTGGCCCGAGCCCTCGAAGCTAGGCGGCGAACTGACATACCGAATGCCGACCGCGCAGATCGCATCGTGAACGGCACCGAGCATCGCGCGCACGCGACTGGCATCGCCGCTTTGGTAACCATTCAGCGCGGCATCGCCGGTCACTTGCTCTAACCGTTCGGCCACAGCATGAAGCACTGGCGTCAACGCCGGATGGTTCGGCATCACAAACGCCGCCAGCAGCGCCGGCATATCCTGCAGCCCAGGCCACTCGTTGTAGGCCAGCACATCGATGGCCCGCACCTCGCGCAGCAACAGCTCTTCGCCGCAGGTCACCGTAACGACCAGGTCGGCGCGCGACCGCTCGATCTGATTGGCGAACGCTTCCGCCGGCAACGACAGGTCTGGCACTTCTAGTTGGCGCCGTTCGCCAATCTGCAGTTCGTCGAGCAGCACTTCGCGGGCCGCCACGAAGCCGCACACTTCGATGCGCAGACACAGATCCCGCAGCGGTTTCTCGCCATCGTTGCGAAGCGTGATGCCGTGCAGCCACGGCACCGCACACTGTTGCATCGCGAACGACAGTTTCTCGGCGTGTTGGACCTCGAGGATCAGGCTAGGACTACTCACGCACCCCAACGTAGGAAGGAGGCAGTTCGCGCTCTACTGCCAAGCAGCAAAAGCTCATCAGCAGTCGTGGCAACCGACCCACCGCGCGTGAAGAAATCCCTCTGGCGACTCTCCAGCATCAGCGTCATGCCACCGATTGCGACTAGTGCTAGCGCAGCAGCGGGCGCAATGCCGCAGTCACGGCCGCGGCCTGGCGCATCATGCCGAGATCGCTGGGGTGCGAACCATCGGTCGCGCCTTCACTATCGGTGCCAAGCAGTTTATCGCCCTCGAGGTAGTGCAGCTGCTTCACACCATCCTTACGCAGGGCATCGAACGCATCGCGCAAGGCTTTGCGCCGCTGCAGGTGCTCGGCGTGCCGCTGCTGGTCGAACCAGGCGTTGGTGAAGCTGCGATCCTCGATCAACAGAATCGGCGTATCCTTACGCGCCGCACGCAGCTGCCGCACCAACGGCTGGGTTCGCTCCGCGACCTGACTTGGCGTCATGTTCGGCAAGCAATCGATAACGTAAACGCCGGCATCGAGCTCGGCGAGGTATTGACCGACCTCAAGCTCCATGCGGCCGTTGCCGGAGAAGCCGAAGTTCATCATCTCGCGATCGAGGGAGCGGCCAACGATCGACGTCCAGGCCATGCCGGGCCGCGACGAACAGGCGCCATGCATGATCGACGTGCCGTAGCAAACGATTGGCTTTTGCTGCGAACCACGCGCCGGCAGCGGTTGCAGTTCGGCACCGTCGAGCGTGCCAAGTTCGAACTTGTCGATGCCGTTGTAGAGCGGCAGGTAGATCTGGAACTGGCGCTGCTTGCCGGTTGGCTGGTCTTTGAAGAACCGCCGAGTGACGTCTTGCTTGCTGGGCCGGGTGACATCGATCCAGCGCCACTGCTTGCCGTCGTGCCCATACAGATCGGCGCCGCTAACACCGGTCGGCGGCATATGCACCATGCCGAGCGTGGCACTCGACAGTCGGTAGCGAACGTGCAGCTCCGCACTGTTGGTGGTAAAGCGCACCAACATGCCCGCGCTGTTGCGGGACAGTTGCCAAACGCGATCGCGAACGACACCCTTGGCGCGGGCCGGCAAACGGTCATAGGGCGCCAAGCGCTGCTTGAACGCACGGCCTTCGATCGGCCAATCGACGACGTCGGTCCAGACGAGTTTTTTCGGCGGCGACCACAGCGTTCGGTCGCTACCCGGCAGCAGCCGACTCGCAGCAAATGCGGATCCCAGGGCAACAAACGAGCGGCGCGTCAGGTTCGACATGGCAGCACCATACTGGAACTCAGCCAGGACTCATTGCCCGACGTGCTGCTGCCAGTCGCGCCACAGCCACCGCAGACTGTCGGGCAGGATCGCGCCGCCGTGCTTGCCATTGTGGCCACCGTCGCCCCACACAGCCTTGTGGTCATAGCCAGCCCACGCGAGCGCCGCCGCCATCTGCTGGTTGGCAAGGAACCAACTGCCATGGGCGTTGTTGAGGTCGTTCTTGCCGTCCTGCAAGAACACGCGAATCGGCAGCACGTTCTTGTCTAGCTGCTTGGCCTTGCGAATCATCGCGGGGTAGTTGTGACCGCCCGCAACCCGTGACTTGCCATGCGCGATGTTGGTGAAGCTACCGACATGACTCAGCACCTTATGGAAGGTTTCTGGTCGCTGCCACGCCGCCGTGAACGCACAGATGCCGCCCGAACTGATGCCACCGATCGCGCGGTTCTGGGCGGTATCCGTCAGCCGCACGGACTTGCTCACCTCCGGCAGGATCTCATCGATCAGCATGCGCGCGTAATGATCGCTGAGCCGGTCATATTCGAAGCTGCGATTGCTGGGCTTGGCCCCCCAACCACGCTTCGCCGGCAACGCGTCGGCCTTGTGACCAGGGTTAAGAAAGATGCCAACGGTCACCGGCATCGCGCCTTCGGCAATCAGGTTGTCGAACACGATCGGCACCCGAAAGTCGCCGCGTTCGTTCACATAGGTGTGGCCATCCTGAAAGACCATGACCGCCGCCTTCGCCTTGCCGTCGTATTGCTTGGGCACGTAGACCCAATAGCGGCGGATCGTGCCCGGGAAGACCTCGCTACGCCACACGTGCTCGGTCACCTCCCCGCGCGGCACACCTGCTTGCCGTTCGGACGCAGGCTCGCGCTCGTAGTTCTCTTGCGCACCAAGGCCCGAAGCCAACAACGTGCAGGTAATCGTGAGGAGGAGGCGCGCGGTCATGTTCTGAATACTAGTGGGGCGCAACCCCCGATAGTTCCCCGCTCTCAGAACTGGCAAGTCAGCGCGCACGAGCTAAGCTCCCGGGCATGTCAGAACAAAAGAAGATCGTTGTCTACAGCGGCGCTGGTTGAGGCGCGTGCACGCAGGTGAAGGATTACCTCACCGGCAAAAACCTCGAGTTCGAGGTCAAAGACATCCACTCCGATTCCAAAGCCCAAGATGAAATGGCAGAGATGGGCATGATGTCCATTCCAGTCACGATCATCGCGGGTGGCGATCCGATCATCGGCGCCAACTTCAAGCAGATCGACGCAGCGCTCGGCTAACGCCAGCGCAGTTGACTTGAGCAGCGGTATCGACGCCGCCAACCTTGCGGCGTCGATATTGCGCTAGCTCGTCGCCCGTCGATCGAGGTGCGTATAGCCACCATCGACAAACAAGATCTGCCCCGTCGTGTGTGACGAACGCTGAGACGCCAAGAACACCACGGTGTTGGCGATTTCCTCGGCAGTAGTAAACCGCGCGCCGAGTGGCACCGAACGCTCGATGCGCTGCTTCTCGGCGACTGGATCCGTTTGCGCCTGCAACCACGATTCGTAGAGCGGCGTCCAAACTTCGGCGGGCAACACTGCGTTGACACGCACCGACTTCGCCGCCAATTCCAGCGCCCACTCGCGAGTCAACGCCAACACACCACCCTTGGCCGCGGCATAACCTGACGTTCCGCCCTGGCCGGTACAAGCAACCTTCGAACCGATGTTCACGATCGAACCGCGACTGCGTTCGAGGTGCTGCCGCGCGAAGTGCGCCATCGAGTAGTAGTGCCCGAGGTTGCCTTGCAGCGACTTCGCAAACGCAACGGGTCCGGCATCGAGACCAACCCCGTCGTTGCGGCCCGCGTTGTTGACCAACACATCCAACGAACCAAACTTCGCAACCGCTTCGCCCACCGCGCGGCGGCACGTATCCGGGTCGTTCAAGTCGCCACGGCACGAACGCACCTCGGCGCATTCATCGGGACTGGCATCTCGATCCACACAAACCACGCGCGCGCCTTCCTCGCGAAACGTCTTCACCATCGCCCGCCCGATGCCGCTGCTGCCACCGGTAACGAGAACAACCTTGTTGTCGAGTTCGAGATTCATGGTTCAGCCCGTATTCGAGCGGCGAGCGATCCATGAATCCAATGCGCTTCGTCCGCTGGCATTGGCTCATCATCGTCAAGCCCGCCGCCGACGGGGGGCAGCATGATTGTAGGCACACCAACCTGCCCAGGCATGAGACGCCGGTGACCGAACCATGGATTCGAGCACTTCGCGCATGCAGCGACCGCCCAGTGGCAACGGCCTCACGCGAGCCCACCCAGGTCTCCATCGACCCCATAACCCCGCTAAATAATGCAGTATACTGCGTATTGTCACCGCCATAATATGCGGTATCTTGCTTGAACTGAATTGTACAGAACGCGAGACTGGTCGCACTTCGACTAAGGCTCTCTGATCGCAGGCTGCATGACTGACTTCAACCGACACCCGGACAGCTACCACCACTGGGAGCTGCAAATCGATGGCGAGATCGCGCACCTGCGCATGAACGTCAACTCCGACTTCCCGTTTAAGGAAGGCTACGAACTCAAGCTCAACAGCTACGACCTCGGGGTCGACATGGAGCTCGCCGACGCCGTTTCACGGCTGCGCTTCGAGCACCCGTCGGTGAAGACGTTGGTTGTTGGCAGCAGTCAAGAACGTGCCTTCTGCGCCGGCGCCAACATCCTGATGCTGAAGAGCAGCACGCACCCGTTCAAAGTGAACTTCTGTAAGTTCACGAACGAAACGCGGCTCAGCCTTGAGGACTACAGTAGGCACTCTGGCGTCAAGTCGATTTGCGCGGTTAACGCGGCGTGCGCTGGCGGTGGCTACGAACTCGCGCTCGCGTGCGATGAGATCCACCTCGTCAACGACAACAACTCGGCGGTCTCACTGCCAGAAGTACCGCTGCTCGGCGTGCTGCCCGGCACCGGTGGTCTGACCCGCATCGTCGACAAGCGCAAGGTGCGCCGCGACCTCGCCGACGTCTTCTGCACGATGGCCGAAGGCCTGCGCGGCAAGAAGGCACTCAAGTGGAACTTCGTCGACGCCATCTGGCCGAAGTCGAAGTTCCATGCGGCGATCGATACGCGCGCCAAGGAACTGGCCGCCGAGTCGAAGCGCGCAACTGGCAAGGGCATCAAGCTCGATGCAATCAATGCCGAGAAGACCGACACCGGTTTCTCTTACGAGCACGTGCAAGTGGTCATCGAAGGCGAAAAGCGCCTCGCAACCATCACTGTCAACGGTCCCGCTGGCGATCAGCCGAAGGACGGCGCCGCTTACGAAGCTGCAGGCTGCAACGCTTGGGCGATCAAGGCCTGGCGCGAACTCGATGACGCACTGCTGCAACTGCGCTTCGACTACGAAGAGTGCGGCATGGTCGTGCTGCAGACGCGCGGCAACCGCGACGCGCTGATTCAGCTCGAGAAGGACCTGGTCGCCGACCAGGATCACTGGCTCTGCAACGAGATCATCCTGTTGATGGCGCGCGTTTGTCGCCGCTTCGACCTGATGGCACGGTCGACTTATTCGATGGTCGATGAAGAGGC
>JBNMNW010000313.1:0-6862 GCA_051278165.1 Planctomycetota bacterium
GTCCGGCTCATCAGCACCGACAAAGCGCCACGCGTTGCCGTCCCAAACTTCCACCCATGTGTGGTTGCCCGCCTTGTGCGGCCAGCGCACCGAGATCACACGCGCCGGCACACAACACGCGCGACACGCATCCGCCAACAGGATCGATAAGCCGGTGCAACTCGCCTTGCCCTGTTCGATCGATTCACTCGGTGACTGGTCGGCGCGGCGACGCTTGGTCGAGTAGTGCACAGAGACCATATTGAAGATCGTCTCGTTGAGTTTGCGCGCCGCTTCACCCGCCGTCTTGCAGTCTTTGACCAACGGCAAGAACTTGGCCACCATCTCCGGCCGCCACGACTCGCGGGTCTCGTTGGCCTGCGCGTATGGAACGACGTAGTTGTGGAACTGTTCATCCGACAAGCCAGCCCCCCACGGGACCGACGCACGCACCGCCTGCCCTAGTCGAACGTTCTCCAGCAGTAACGCCGGCTGCACGTTGGCGAAGTCGTGCTTAGGCATGTGCGCGAGCAAGAACTCGTAAGCCTGCCGTTCCGCCCCGTCGACCTCGTGCCAAGCGCGCTCGTAAACGGGTCGCGAATCGCCAGCACGAGAGAGCAAGGCGTCCGCAGTTTTTGACACCTGCTGCGAACAGACACTCGCCAGCAACAGCGAGAACGACAGCGCCACACGACTCAACATGATCGTGTTCTATCGCCTGCAGGTGGTGACTAGACGGGTTTTACGATGCCGTGACTGAACATCCACAAACCGGTAGCGGTCGCCGTTAGCACAGACGCGAGCCACAAGAGCACGATGATGCGGTGCCACTTGCGAGCACGTTCGGTCCGCCACAGCCAGATGCCCGAGATCGCGACCGGAATCGCCATCAAGCCGCCCGCTTTCGCGAACACTAGATGGAACGCCAACTCGTCCGCAGGAAACTTGTATTGACGTACCAACTGCTCGGTAAACCAGATGGTGATCGCCAGCGAGACGATCGTCAACGGGCCGAGCCACATGTGGATTTTACGCTTCCGCTTGAAGCCGGTGAACAGGGCGACCACCAGCAGCACCACGGTGACGACAAACGCGATCCAGAACGGCACGGTCGATGGCATGAACCATCATCGTGCCGAACCCAGGTCATTGGCGAAAGGCTTGGCCCGCAGAATTACCCACTACCAATGGATTCTCGAGTTACGCCAATGTGCTTAACAAGTTAGATCAAAGCGCGGTCGATCTAAGGACCAGGATGGACCGCGACTTAACACCAGACGAGTTTCAACGATATCACGATCGAATCTACGCGATCGCCGGTATTCACTACCCCACCGAGAAGATTGAGTTGCTTGGCAACCGGATTCGCAAACGAATCCGTGCCATTGGCGAAACAAGCTACAACTCCTACCTGCAGCGAATCAGTTCCAGCAAAGAATCGGCTGAACTGCAGGCATTCCTCGACTCGATCACCACAAACGAAACGTACTTCTTCCGGTGCCAACGGCACTGGGACTACTTCCGCAATTGGCTCGAGGAGAAGAAGGGCGACCCGGAGACCAAACGAAGGGGCTTACGGATCTGGTCTGCGGCCGCCTCTAACGGCTCCGAAGCGTGCACGATGCTGATCGTGCTGCATCAGGTGTTCGGCGAGAACTTCGGCGGCGTGCCGGTGCAGATCCTTGGCACGGATCTGTCGACCGACATCCTCAAGGAAGCTCAGCAGGCGACCTTCACCCAGTATGCAGTGGCCCAGACACCGCCGGAAGTGGTCAACAAGTACTTCAAGATGAACGATGAGAAGACGCACTACGTCTTCGATCGCAAGCTGCTCGCCAATGTGCGGTTCACGCAGCACAACTTGATGGAACGACTGCCGACGCCCGAAAAGTTCGATGCGGTGTTCGTGCGCAACGTGATGATCTACTTCGATCAGGCGAGCCGCGAGAAGGTGCTCGACCACGCCTTCAACTCGATGCGCGATGGCGGCCTACTACTCGTTGGTGAGTCGGAAAGTCTGCTCAGCGTCACACACGGCTTCCAATACATGAAGCCGTCGATCTTCACCAAGCCACTGCCTGGCGCCGCGGCGGACAAGAAGGCGGTTGCCCCCGGGCAAGCGAAGATCCGTACGTAGGCCTGTATCCCCCGGCAACCGACACAAAGGGCCGTAGCTATGGCACGGCCCTGGTGTATCCGGCCCGGCCATTCAGTAGCCTGCGGCGATGGTCAAGGTTCTCGCAGACGACAGCCGCGGCAACGGTCGCCGCTTCGGCGTTGCTGTCGCCCGTTTTAATGAAGTCGTCACCGAGCGCATGCTCGATGGCGCCCTACAGACCCTGCGCGAGCAGGGAGTCGCCGACGACGACATCGTCGTGACGTGGGTTCCAGGAGCGTTCGAGCTACCAACCGCCTGCCGATGGCTGGCACAAACAGGTAAGTACGACGCCTTGTTGATGCTGGGCGCAATCGTTCGCGGCGGCACCGACCACTACGATTATATTTGCAGCGCGGTGACCGACGGCGCCATGCGAGTGCAGCTCGATTTCGATGTCCCGATTGGCTTCGGGGTGCTGACCTGCGCCACCATGGAACTCGCCTTGGCGCGGGCCGGTGGCGACGCTGGCAACAAGGGTTGCGACGCTGCCATGGCCGCGCTGGCGATGAGCAACCTCAAGCCGCAACTGCATTCGTAAGGCGCCCCGCCCTCCCGGCAATCGGGCCATGCCCACTAGCCATGCGAACAGCGTTTCCAGATGGGCCACAGCCCCAAGGCTCGGCACAGACATTGGTTGTCGACTACGTGACTAGTGGCCGACCATGAGGTAGTATGGTTGCGCTCGTTCCTCCCGGACCCCTCTCCGGAAACCCGCTCCTTCTCATGACTGCCCCCCTTCGCCGCCGTACGCGCGCTCGTGAAATCGCCATGCAGGCGCTGTTCCAGTTTGATCTTCGTGGTCCGGGATACGCAAGTGAGCTTGGCGGTTCGGTCGCGAACGTTTGCCGCAAGGAGATGTATGCAGGAGAGGAAGTCAACGAAGACGGCCTGCCCAACACGGCCGAGCGAGCACTCAATGTCGCCGAACGCGAAATCGTCGAGTTTGCCACGCGCCTGGTCGAAGGCACGTTGAAGCACCGCGACGACATCGACAAGAAGCTGCAAGCCGTGACGCGCAACTGGGACCTTCGTCGCATGGCCATCGTCGATCGAAACGTGCTGCGCATGTCCGTGTTCGAGTTGATGCACTGCGACGACGTGCCGCCGAAGGTCGCCATCAACGAAGCCATCGAGATTGGTAAGAAGTATTCGACCGCCAACTCGGGTGGGTTCGTCAACGGCATTCTGGACCGCATCCGTATCGACCTCGACGCCAAGAAGATCACCGACATTAAGGTCTTGGCGGAGCAGGTCGCGGCAGAAAAGGTCGCGGCGGAGAAGGTCGCGGCAGAGAAGGTCACCGACGAGAAGGTCACCGACGAGAAGGTCGCTGAGCAGACCGAAGACGCGATGGGCAGCGAAGACGCCCAAGCCGCTGAGTAGCAATTCGACCTGCGGACCGGCAAGCCGTTAGCGAGCCAGAGCATTGACGAGCCTCGGTAGGCAACCCTGCCGCGAGCGAGTCTTCTGCCGGCGACACTTCCGCTAGTGACTCGCATGGTTGCTGGGCGATCGCCGAGCCAGGACTGGCGCTCACCCCATCGTTCGCCGACACTTGTCGGCGAAATGGTGTTCGGCAAGCTACTCAAAGCACTCAAGAAGACTCGCGACGTCCTCACGACTGGTCTTTCCCGCCTGTTCAAGGGACGGCAACTCGACGAAGCGTTCCTCGATGAGCTCGAGGAGCTGCTCTACAACAGCGACCTCGGCCCGCTGGGCACAAAGATCGTCGACGAGCTGAAGGTCTCCTACAAAAAGAAGGAGATCAAGACGACCGAGGAAGTCCCGGCCTTCTTGCGCGTCAAACTGCTCGAAATGATGGCCGGTTGCGAAGGTGATGTGATCCGCGCTCCCGAGGCACCGACGGTCATCCTGATTGTTGGCGTCAACGGTGCCGGCAAGACCACATCGATCGCCAAGCTCGCCAACTACCTACAAAAGCAGGGCAACTCGGTGCTGCTCGCCGCCGGCGATACGTTCCGCGCCGCAGCGGTCGAGCAACTGACGCTGTGGGCCGATCGACTCGGCATCGACATCATCAAGCAATCGACCGGCGCCGACCCAGCGGCCGTTGCGTTTGATGCGACCGCTGCCGCCAAGGCGCGCAAAGTCGACTACCTGATCCTCGACACCGCCGGCCGTCTGCATACGCAGAAGAACCTGATGACCGAGCTCGAGAAGATCGTGCGCGTCGTGCAGAAGCAACTACCCGACGCGCCCCACGAAACACTGCTGGTGCTCGATGGCACAACCGGCCAGAACGCCATTCGCCAAGCGAGTGAGTTCCAAAAGTCGGCGCCCGTCACCGGTCTGATCCTTGCCAAGATGGATGGCACCGCCAAGGGTGGCGCGCTGTTTGGCATTCGTGATGTGCTGCCAGTGCCGGTCAAGTTCCTTGGCGTTGGCGAAGGCATCGACGACCTGGAGAAGTTCGTCGCCAAGGACTACGTCGACGCGATCCTCAAGTTTGAGGACGAAGGCGCGGCATGACCCAAGCTGCGGCAGAGCTACCGGGCAGTCCTCCAGCACCAGCTTGGGCTCGGCTAGGCCTGCCGTGGATCTGCCTCGGCCTGCTCGTGCTGCCGTTCCACACCCTGTGGGTCGACGCCGAGCAAGTGCGCCGCGGACTGCTGCTGATGCTGACCGGGGCCGCGCTGATTGTGCTGCCGCGACTGCCGCGAGTGCGCGGCGAACGCTTTGCGCTGATCTTTGTCGGCGGACTGATTGCCTGTGCCATCGTTCAGGCCGCGGTTCAAAACGCGTTCCACGACGACAAAACGCCGATGTCGTTCCAACCATGGGAAGCTGCCTACCGCATCTCCCACTGGTTCGCACTGCTGGTGATCGTGCGCATCGGCGTGATGCTCGAAGTCGCGGCCGTAGCGAGTGCGATCTCGGTGATGGTGCTGGCGACCAGCGTGTTCGGCATCCTGCAAGGCTTGGGCCTCGCCGAGATCAACGGCTATGGCGTCGAACGCGAGCCAGTCTCGACGCTCGGCAACCTCAACGTTGCCTCCGAATGGACCAGTGTCGCTGGCGTTGCAGTGGCGGCCATTGGCCACAAGGTGCGCGCCAATCTTCGCTGGCTACCGATCGCGGCACTGGCGCTTGCCTGTGCCTACCTGATGGTCAACCCATCGCGCTCGGGCAAGGTCGCGATGCTCGCAGGCCTAGCGTTGCTGGCAGTGATGCGACGCAAAGAACGTGGCTACGTGCCGCTGCTGATCGGCATCGGCGGGGCGCTGCTCGGCGTGCTGTTCTCAATCTCCGCACCAACTCCAGACATCGAGGGCACGGCTCTTCGCGAAGAACGCAAGCGCAGCACGGTCACACTCGACATCCGCATGGAGATCGCGACTGGTGCGACCACGCTATTTGGTGAGTCGGTCGTCTTCGGCAAGGGACCAGGTCAGTTCGCGGTCGAGTATCCGCGCGTTCGCAGCCAAGCAGAGATCGAGGCGTCGAGCTTCGAACGGCAGTTCGCCACCGAGGTGCGCACCGCGCACGACGACTGGCTAGAACTGCTGGTCGACGGCGGCATCGTGGCACTGATCCTGTTTGCGTTGATGCTGTTTAGCCTGCAGCGCGGCACCCGCGACAAGACGACCCTGGTGCCGATGTTTGTCCTGCTGTTGCTGATGTTGGTGCGTGCCCCCATCGGCAATGCACCAGCCGCCGCGGTCGCGTTCCTGCTGATCGGCTCGCCGGTGCAGCTGGTAGATCGCAGCAAGTGGCGCAAGGTGCTTCGCATCACGTTCATGTCGACCTTGGGGCTGTTCCTGGTTTATCTAGGCATGCTGCCGGTGGCGGGCAACATGGCGTTCACTTCGTACGTTCGCGCCCAGCGAGACAAGCAGCCAGTGCCGCCCGATGCTGCCCGCGCGGCGATCGACTGGATGAGTTACGAACCGCGCTGGCTGCAAATCGAAGCGCAGAACCAGATGAACCGCGGCGACCTCGCGAAGGCAGCTTACTACGCAGCGCGCGCGCTCGAACTACGGCCGTTCTCGCCGCCGCTATATCTGCTGCTCGGCAAAGTGCTGGCGCAAGGTAGCCGCTACGGCGAGGCCATCAAGGTGGCGGGACAAGGCCTCAAGCTCGATCCCGCCAACCCGGAACTTCGCGCACTTCGCAGCACCGCGCTCGCCGAACTCGGTGATGTCGATCGCGCCATCGCCGCCGTTGCCGTCAACCCGCACCCAGTGCTGCGCGACGGACTCGCAACCCATTTCGCAAGCCTGGCCGAACGCGCTGCCAAGCGCCGCGAGCCGAAGCAAGCGCACCGCTACGCGATCGAAAATACGTTCGTCACCATGGCGGACCTGTTTGCGACCGGCGAACAGGAGGCTCTGGTGCAGATCCACGCGATGAACGACAAGCTGGACGAGGACATCAAGAAGCTAGATCGCGCCAGCATCGATCGGCGCTACGCGGTAACGATGGCACTCGAAGCCATGGCACGCGGCCGCAAGAACTTGGCGGGCAAGTGGGCGGCGGCCGCCAAACTGCGCGGCCGAATCACCAAGTGGCAGGCAGATATTTTGGGCGAGCCCTTGGACCGCCTGCGCCAATTGCCCGAGTGGCAAGACGCGCTGCCCGCGAAGTAAGTGCGCGCTCGAGTGCGCGGCAACCCAACGGCCGCGTTGGTGCACAAAGCCAAAGTCGGCAAGACCGTGGCCAGAAGAACCCGAATTCACATCCGGACCGCGTACGAAGCCGGCATTC